>NZ_RCMC01000264.1 GCF_011319475.1 Candidatus Nitrosotalea sp. FS | reverse complement strand
GCACTATCCAAGCTGTGCTACGGGTCCACATAGAAACTTGTCAATTATCCTGTTATAATCATTTCAAAGAGTAAAAATATCTACGCAGATGCTTCTTGTTCTGATTTTTTTATGAACACATAGTTCATAATTAACCCTGCAATTACGCCACCAACTATTGGACCTGCCCAGTATATCCAGTGATAATCCCAATATCCAGATATCAATGCAGGACCAAATGTTCTTGCCGGATTCATGCTTGCACCGGTTAGCGGTACTCCCACAATGTGATCTAGGAATATCATTCCGCCTATTGCAAATCCATACAGTCCAGCCGCCGCCTTTTTGTGCAATACTGTCATGAATATAGTAGCAACCAAAAAGAATGTCAATATGGCTTCAACTGTAAATCCTGCAGTAGCACTATTTCCAATCAGGTCGCTAGGACCAGTCTGCACTCCGTACTTTACCTTCTCGCTTGCAGGGAGTATCACCTTGTTCGCAGCAGCCGCAATCACGGCGCCGATAAGTTGGAATACAATGTATCCTATGGCATTTTTTACATTAATTCTCTTAGTAGCAAGAAAAGACAGTGTAACTGCCGGGTTAAAGTGCCCGCCTGAGACATGCCCAAATGCATACACCATTAATCCTATTGCGGCACCATGAGCAAACGCTATCATCAGTATTGATTGAGTAGTCAATTGCCCATTTCCAAAAACTACAACTGACAGTGTAATGGATATAGGTCCAAAGAATACAAGACAGAATGTACCTATAGATTCTGCAAGCCATGCA
>NZ_RCMC01000166.1 GCF_011319475.1 Candidatus Nitrosotalea sp. FS | reverse complement strand
TCAGGTATTGCCTTGACAAATTCTGCAAAGCATTGCTCCCTGGTTGGTTTCAAGTATACACCGTCAAGACCGTTCTTGTGGGCCATTAGTTTCTCTGCAATGTTGTAGTTGATGCCATTGTTTGTCTTTAGAGTAGTGTTNGAGTAGTGTTGAATCTTTTCCTAAAGCCATAGATTGCAGCCTTGTCAAATCTTTCTCCGGTCTTGAAGCGCACAATGCCTGCCTTTTTTATCAAATTTGCCATGATCTCACGGGAAGATGTTGCAGAGAGATGACCTGACTTGGTAAACCTTGAAAGACGGTTTGCAAAGAGCGGAGATTCAGGAGAAATGGTTTCTCCAGCTTGTCTTCGCTCTTCCATGTATTGCTCAAGTGAAATCGTAGCTTCTGGTGTCAGAAAAGCCCAGTACTCTTCCCTAGAACCCTCGTAAAGAAATACTGCCTTACATCCCATTGGCATGTCATGCAGATGTTTTAGCCTGAGCACAGGGTCTTCAAGCACATTAGGTCTTGCACCAGTTGATGCAAAGAAGTGGATCATGGCTTTGGTTCGCTTGATAGTTGTGGTACCAAGCATCACCTTGATGTCATCTGTGGTATACGGCTTGTCGTTTCCTTCCTTTTCCATTTCAGGAATCATCTTTGCAAGAATCTTCCTGTGGTAGAACTTGCGATTCATGTCAAAGAAGAGTTTTGGCCCGCTGAGATAGTTCTTGATGGTAACTGATTTCAAGCCCCTAACCTTCATGTCAAGGATATAGTCCTCAAGAAATGACTGGATGGAATCAGAA
>NZ_RCMC01000132.1 GCF_011319475.1 Candidatus Nitrosotalea sp. FS | reverse complement strand
GCGCAGCAGCTCCAGCCCGTCCATCCCCGGCATGTTGATGTCGCTGAGGATCACGATCAGCTGCGGCTCGATCTCGCCCTCCAGCCGGTCCAGCGCCTCCTCGCCCGACGCCGCGAAATGCAGCACATAGGTGCCCTGACGCGCCTCCCGCCGGAAACGCTGGCGAAACAGGTCGGCCACGTCCGGCTCGTCGTCCACCACCAAGATGCTCACGCTCACGCCACTCTCCCCGTCATGCCCGCCGGCTCGCCAGCCCTGCCCCGCGGCAGGCGGATCGTGAACTCGGTAAAACCGCCCTCCTCGCTCGCCACCGCGATCGTCCCGCCATGCTGCTGCGTCACGATGTCGTACGAAATCGACAGCCCCAGACCCGTCCCCTCGCCCGTCGGCTTGGTGGTGAAAAACGGTTGAAACAGCTTGTCGCGGATCTGCGGCGCGATCCCGGTGCCGTTGTCGCGCACCCGAACCTCGACCGCGCCGTCCGCCTCGCGCGTCGCCACCCGCAATACGGGGCGAAACCCAGAACCGTTCTCCCTTTGGCCGTTCTCCCTTTGGCCGTTCTCCCTCTGCGCCCGCTTGTTCGCCGCGTAGAACCCGTTGCCGAACAGGTTCAAAAACACCCGCGTGATGTCCTGCGGCACCAGCTCGATCGGTTCGAGGCCGGCCGCCAGGTCGCGCTCCAGCGTGATGTTGAACCCCGGGTCCTGCGCCCGCGCCCCGTGATAGGCCAGGTTCAAGCTCTCCTCCACCAGCGCGTT
>NZ_RCMC01000033.1 GCF_011319475.1 Candidatus Nitrosotalea sp. FS | reverse complement strand
CCTATCAAGCAGTGGTGCATTTGCAACTATCTGACTAGGAAGTTTTGCAACAGTGTTTTTGTCAAGTTTTACTTCCATCAGTGTGTCTTTTTTTACTCGACCAATTACAGAATATGGCACTCTAAACTTTTCACAGATTTTTTTCAAGGCGCCAAGTTTTTTCAGGTCTGTTATGACAAGCATTCTTTCTTGAGACTCAGATATCATCAGCTCAGATGGGGACATGTTCTGCTCCCTCTTGTGTACAAGGGACAGGTCAAGTTCAATGCCTACTCCAAGTGCATCAGCAGTCTCAGATATTGCACATGACAGCCCTCCACCGCCAAGATCCTTCATTGCCTTGATGCATTTTTGGTTTCTAGCCTCCAGGATTACCTCAATTACCAGCTTTTCAATAAATGGGTCAGGAATCTGAACTGCAGAGCGGTTTTCTGTTTCAAGTGTATCAGATGCAAATTGTGAGCCACCCATTCCATCGCGTCCGGTGGAACCACCTATTAGAACAACATAATCACCTTTTTCTGCCTTGTTTTGTATCAAGTTCTCTTTTTTGCCAAACCCAATAGAGGCAACATCAACTAGAGCATAATTTGTAAAACACTTGTCAAACTCTATCTCTCCTCCAATTGTTGGTATGCCAAGACAGTTACCATAATCTGCAATTCCACGTACTGCATTTTTGAAGAGCCATTGAGCATGTTTGTCTTTTTGTATATTTCCAAATCGTAATCCGTCCAAGATTGCAATAGGCCTTGTACCGGCAGACAGTATATCTCGGATTACTCCACCAACACCTGTTGCTGCACC
>NZ_RCMC01000248.1 GCF_011319475.1 Candidatus Nitrosotalea sp. FS | reverse complement strand
AATCTCAGATTTTTCTTTAGCTTCTACAACGGCCAAACCCCACATTCCATTGGGATCTAATACTGGTCCAAATATGATGACAACTCCTCTGTTTGTCAAATCATTCCAATATGCAACATGTTCATTCATCATCTTTGCTTCTGCATCTGTCATGTCTTGGGAAAATGTTGNATGTTGTCCTAGGTGGAACTAGTTTGTATACGAAATAGCTCAAGTTTTGATGGTCCTATGGTTCCATTGATAATTTATTATTTGAACTTTTAAAAGAAATACCTAGAAGAATTCTACACCACTTTTTTAAACAGTAACCATGTCACACAATATGAACATGAAAACCTTACACCTCTCAATTATGATAACTGTGGGAATAATTGTTATCGCAATACTGGCATTTATCTCAAGTACCGCACTTGAATCTAATACAATACCAAATACGCCACAATTTGTTCAATCTACAAATAACATGAATCAAAATTCTTCTACAGCAACACCTTCCATCACACTCTCCTCCGACAAAGCAAATGCCGGAAACGTTATACAAGTGTCAGGTCAAGGATTTGTGCAATCTGCTCCAGTTAAAATCACACTTCCTGATAATTCAATAGTCGATGTGGTATCAAGTCCTGGAACATATCTCTCCACTCTCGGTGTGTCAGGAAAATATGGTTCTGACAATTCGCATTTTGGTTATCCTGAAAGTGTAGCACTAGATACTTCTGGAAATATCTATGTTGTAGACAGGGGGAATGATAGGGTACAGAAATTCTCGGCTTCTGGGGAATATTTGATGACACTTGGCGTATCAGGA
>NZ_RCMC01000074.1 GCF_011319475.1 Candidatus Nitrosotalea sp. FS | reverse complement strand
TCTTCCTCAGACCTTGGTCTTGGCAGATCAATTTTTATTTCATTTACAATTCGTGCAGGCGTGCCACCCATCACGTAAACCCTGTCTGCAAGCTGGACAACTTCATGTAAATTATGCGATACAAGAATTACGGATTTTAGAGTATTTTCAGGATTGAATACAATGGAATAAATCTCACTTCGAAGAGAATTTGCCGTAAGCTCATCAAGGTGTACAAATGGTTCATCCATCAACATTATTGTAGGAGAAGCTGCAAGTGCTCGTGCAATAGCGATTCTTTGTCTCATTCCACCACTCATTTCTTTTGGATATGCATCTTCATGACCATGCAGTCCTACCAACGCGATCATTTTTTTTGCTATCTCGGTTGCTTCGTCGCCTTTGACTTTGTTTCGTAAAACTATTTTCACATTATCAAGTGCAGTCATCCATGGAAAAGTGGCAATAGACTGGTGGACAAGTGAGATTTGTGATGACGGAGATTTCATCTCAACATTGTTTAGAAACACATGACCTATTGTAGGGGAAATCAGATTTGCCAGTACTCTAAGAAAAGTTGATTTTCCTGTACCTGAAGGACCTACGATTGCAACAAGCTCATCAGCATATGTCTTGATGCTTATGTCTTTGAAGATGAAATTTGTACCAGAATATGCATAACCCAAGTCTTTGCATTCAAGTTGAGCCTCACCGAGTGTTTCATTGAAAACTTGGGTCATGACAACCTATCCATGGGGGGAGGATATGATGTATATACGCCTTTTCAATATAGATTTCAAAGTATTTTATTCAAAACTAAATTAATGA
>NZ_RCMC01000174.1 GCF_011319475.1 Candidatus Nitrosotalea sp. FS | reverse complement strand
ACGCTCGGCGCCAACACGCTGACGATCGCCAACGGCCATGTGCTCGACGCGATGCGCTTTGTAACCGGCGATTTCGCCCGGCTGTCGGCGGTCGTCGCCACCCAGGCCAAGCAGTGGCTCGACACCGGCACCAACACCTGGCTCGACGTGACCTCGCCCGACAACATCGTAGTGAGCGGCCATCTGGCGAACGGTGGGGTGGTATCGAGCCATGTCGCCGCCATCCCTTACGCGGGCAGCGGTTATCGGATGGAAATTTACGGTCGCGACGGCACGCTCGTCGCCACCGGCGAGGATTCGCCGCAGCTCAACAACGTGACGCTGCACGGCGCCCAGCGCGGCAATACGCTGGCACCGATCGCCGTGCCGGCGCAGCTCACGGTCGCTGCCGCCGCCACCCCAGCCGGTGAAGCCTTTCATGTCGGCCAGATGTACACGGCCTTTGCCCGCACGATCCGCGGCGGCGAGCGCTTGCAGCCCGATTTCGCCACGGCAGTCGAGATGCACCGCCTGATCGACGCCGTTCGTCACGCCGCGGACGGTCGCCGCGAGGTGGAGGCAAGCGCATGACCTATCCGACGCACCTCATCCCGACCACCGTCGTCGGCTCGTATCCGCAGCCGGGTTGGCTGATCGACCGGGCGGCGCTCGAAAAGCACGGTGTGCCGCGCGTCCACGCGCACGAGATCTGGCGCATCCCCGAGGCGCAGCTCAAGGAGGCGCAGGACGACGCGACCATCCTCGCGATCGACGAAATGGAGCGCATCGGCATCGACATCGTCAGCGACGGCGAGATGCGGCGCGAGAGCTATTC
>NZ_RCMC01000258.1 GCF_011319475.1 Candidatus Nitrosotalea sp. FS | reverse complement strand
TCTGTCACTGCAGCACTGGCTCTTGCAAATAAGATTGGTGTAAGTAAACACTCTAGCCCGACTTGTCAACTCACAATACAAAATGACTCTTCTGATGCAGCAGTTGCACGAGCTGCCGGTCTTCACGGACAATATGGAAACTTTACCTGTACTAGTCCTTGATTTAGTTTTTTTAGATATTTTTAGTAATAACTCTACTTGATGATTTTACACTTGACGGTTATGTCTTTTGCAGATATGTAATATGTGTAACACAAAATTGCAACTGATATCAATCTTAACGGTGTTTCATAATTTGTAAGAAATGAAGTAGCTGTTCCACCTATAGTGCCAAAAACAGATACTATGGAAAATCCAATTGAGCCACAGCTACATGCTCCTGCTCCTGCGCCTATGATGGATCCGAAAAAACCGATTCCTGATCTCTTCAAACCATTCTTCATAATGCGTATGCGATAGATGCTAAAACTTGTAACAATTCCTGATAGCGCCGAGATTGTTACGATCAAGACAAAGTCTGCAAATGCATATGCTGGGACATAAAATACTACTGTGNAACTCTGAAACTATGGCAAGCGATACAAATAGTGCGACAAATATTGCACATGACAAGTAAAAGTATTTTTTATCGGAATACACAACCTTGAATGCCTTGATGTACATCACATCATAAAATATCCTTGGGAATTATTTAATTGTGTTATGTGCAATGGATGGTCTATGTCTAGATATGACAAAGCACAAAAATGTCATCTAACCTGAATCGGCAACGATGCTGGAGGCGATAGTGCATTTGGATTGGATATGCTCTGCCACAC
>NZ_RCMC01000056.1 GCF_011319475.1 Candidatus Nitrosotalea sp. FS | reverse complement strand
GAGCAGATCGCGGGCCAGATACAGATTGATCAAAGCGAAGTAGGTGAACAGGTCTTGCTCATTCTTGAACAGACCTCGATAGCGCACCATCCGATAGCCGAACTGGCGTTTGAGCACCCGGAAGGGATGTTCGACCGCGGCGCGCAGCCCTGCCATCAGCCGGTTGAGGCGCTTCTGTTCGGGGGTGGTGTCGCAGCCCTTGCGGCGCTTGAACGGCACAAACCAGCGCGGCCCCACGTCGTCCTCACCGCGCGGACGGTCCGGCTCGCGGGTCTTGTCGGCATAGCCGCGATCACCATGCGCGGTGGCTTCCGCGCCGTGCAGCAGCACCTGCGTCATGCTGTAGTCCGACACCTTGCCGGTGGTCGCTTCCACCGTGTGCACCAGCCCCTGCGCCGTATCGACGCCGATATGCGCCTTCATCCCGAAATGCCACTGATTGCCCTTCTTGCTCGCACTCATCTCCGGGTCGCGCCGGCGCGCGCGGTTCTTTGTCGAAGGCGGCGCGGCGATCAGCGTCGCGTCCACAATCGTGCCCTCGCGCAGGATCAGGCCCCGCTCCGTCAGCAGCGACACGACCTCCTGGAACAGGCGTTCCGCCAATTGATGCTTCTCCAGCAAATGACGGAAGTTGAGGATCGTGGTCTCGTCCGGCATCCGGCTCTCCCCCGCGTCCAGCCCGGCAAAGCGGCGCAGCAGCGGCACCTCGTGCAGCGCATCCTCCATCGCCGGGTCCGAGTAGCCATACCAGTGCTGCAGCAGGTGGATCCGCAGCATCGTGCCGAGCGGGTAGGGTCTGCGGCCGTTGCCAGGCTTGGG
>NZ_RCMC01000107.1 GCF_011319475.1 Candidatus Nitrosotalea sp. FS | reverse complement strand
CCTCCATGAATCGCATATTTCTCATCCATTTGTGATACTGGCGTCATGACAATTGGGTGACCTTTTTTTGTAGGTACTAAATTATGTGAAGGGTGTTTTCTAACATTCCAGAGTAACTGCTCTATCGTTATGTTCAATTCTTGGGCTTTTTTGTCCAACGAAGGAGTTGTAATAAGCGATATTTCTGAAAAATTAACGTGTTTGCCTGTTCCTCCCCATAACGAGTCTCCAAACTGTCCGCCTCCACTACGTGCACCATATCTGTTAAACTTGTATTCATTTCCAAGATCATCCCACATCCTGAGTGTAGGTGTACATAATCCACTAGTCTGGTCTTCCTGGTGTACAATACTGTCTTTCACATACATCATTATTTTCATACAGTTATCATACACCTCAATTGCAGATATTGTTGCCTCAAAATCATTGTCCTTGATTCGTTGTACAACAGGTATAACACTATTCAAGTTCCCACCACTTGTAATCATGCCGATAAAATTCTCTGGGATTTTATCAGATATCTCAACTTGCGTGCCCTTGTCAACAATCCATGCTTCCGAAGATGGATCTGCATCTATAACAAAAAACCCAAGAATCTTTTTTGGGTCATCCTGCTTTCCTCTTATACGATCTCCCTTTGAAACCACTACTTGTTCGTCCAACCAATCAAGGTCGAAATCTTCTTTTGCATCAGAACCTAGAACCTGTATTGGTTTTACTATCACCTTATTTGCCTTGACTGCGTTTGATTTTTCCAATTCCACCAGATTTCCAAAATGAAAGTTTCTCAGATTTTCATGTGTTAAGTCACTCACTCTGATCACAGGTACATTTTTGCTTGACTCATCTAAACAAACAAAATTTCTATCATTTTGAGCATTAGTA
>NZ_RCMC01000138.1 GCF_011319475.1 Candidatus Nitrosotalea sp. FS | reverse complement strand
ACTAAAAGCTCGACAGATTCCTCTTGCAGAACTTGCATTTCATGTTATGATAAGCAAGGCTCCTGCAGAATATGTCAAGACAGTACCACAACACATCCGGGCTGCCAAGCTGTTAGAACACATACGCGAAATAAAAAAGGGAGATATCATAGATTATGTCAAGATAATCAACAAACCAGGGGTAAAACCACTGGAACTGGCAAGACCTGACGAGGTTGACACTCCAAAATACATGGAATTCATGGAAAGTACGTTTGATCAGATTTTATCTTCGATGGACCTTGATTTTGCAAGCCTTATTGGGGAACCCAAACAGACTGGACTTGACCAGTTCTTTTGGAAATAGAACACATTTGATCGAATTAGCCTAAAAAGGCATTAAAATTGCTTGAAGATGAGCNCAAGCCTTATTGGGGAACCCAAACAGACTGGACTTGACCAATTCTTTTGGAAATAGAAAGTGTTTGATCGAATTAGCCCAAAAGGCGCTAAAATCACCCCATCAGTATGGGCAAAAAGTGGTCAAATGTTTATACTAGTGTGTCAAGTCTATCAGTACTAAAATTTATAAAGAAAGTTGTAGAAATTACATGTATGCGAAAAGATTCATGTAGAAACTGTGGTGTTACAATGGAAGAATTCCAACGTTGCACCGTATGTAGCGAGGTAAACCAGTTTGCCTGTACTCATTGCAGAAAGGCAAGCGATGAACAGGTTCACCTAAAATGTAGTCTGATCGCAAGAAACGTTGTCTGCAACTAGGTTATTTTCAACTAATCCAAATTCGAACAATTTTACTTGCTGATCTACTACACTTTCAAATCCACACCAAAAAGGGTTTTTGGAGTCCAGTCATTGTGTCATCTCCAAAAGGCCCATTTTTTATTTATCCAAAAAAGTCATTGATCTGAAATATTATTATATCACTACAAAATGATGAGCGATACACAAATGAGTTTTCTTGATTTATACATGAATAGAAATCCGCTAATTACAAGTCCTAGTGAAGACGGCGAAGTATCTGCCATAGTCTATGGAATTCCATTTGATTCTACCCATTCCTTTAGGCCTGGAACAAGATTTGGCCCAGACGCAGTACGACAAGCATTCAACAACATCGAGATATTTTCAACAAGATTTAACGTAGATTTGGAAAGTGTCAATATTGAAGATCTTGGAAATACGTACCATACAGTAGTTGCAACCGAAGTTCTTGATATGATTGGTAAAATAACTACAGAGCTTGCTGCAAGAGACAAGCAGATGATAATTTTAGGAGGAGAACACTTGATTACTTATGGCACCTACATGGCATTTCCAAAAGAGACCGGTTACATTGTATTTGATGCGCATTATGATTTAAGAGACGAATATGCAGATATCAAACTAAGTCATGCGGCTTATCTTAGAAGAATAATAGAAAAACGAGGAGCTGAAAACATTGTCCATGTTGGGGCAAGATCATTTGTCAAAGAAGAACTTGCATTCAAGACAGAACACAAGGTAAATGTTGTAACAGACAAAGACATTCGAGAAGGCAGAGCCCAAAGATGGTAAAAGATTTCATGTCAACTTTTGATAAAATCTATGTCAGCATTGACTTGGATGTGCTAGACCCAGCATTTGCACCAGGAGTTGGCAACCCAGAGGCAATGGGAATCACCTCACGTGAACTGTTTGACATGATATATGCGCTTGAAGGAAACACCATACGATGCATGGATATCGTTGAACTGTGTCCCCAATATGATAACGGTGCAACGGCATCAGTTGCAGCAAAATTAATGTCCGAAGTCATTGCAATGAACTTGTCCCGCAAGTGACTTAAGGTAGATACAACATATCATTTCTAGTGGAATCTGATATTTCAGATCTTGTCAAGAAGGGAGACCAACTGATAATTGATGGAGATTTTGAAAAAGCACTGAGTTTTTTTGAACAAGCAGTCATAATGCAGCCAAATAACCCTAGTCTGTTAAACAAGAAAGGTATTGCACTGCGTGGTTTGGGAAGATATGACGAAGCTCTAGAATGTTTCAACAAATCGCTGCAACTTGACCCACGAGATCTTGATGCATCATGATTATACCATTATCTGCGGTCTTTTTGCCACACTTCGACCCATGTTTATTCGCATGAATGGTTTTCCCTTGGTCTCTTCTTGAATACTTGCGATAAATTCCTCAACTGATAGATTTTGAGGATCTTTTGATTTTCTATCTCGGATTGACAGTGTTGTAGAGTTGACTTCTTTTTCTCCAATGACTATGATGTATCGTATCCATTCGGTTTCTGCATCTCTAATGCTTTTTCCAACGCTCTCANTTTCTCCAATGACTATGATGTATCGTATCCATTCGGTTTCAGCATCCCTGATGCTTTTTCCAACACTCTCGTTTCTGTCATCTACATCTACACGAATGTTACTTTCTGTGAGTCTGTCAGCAAGTTTTTCGCAATGGTCTAAAAATTCAGGTTTTACTGGAATCAATCGTACCTGGGTCGGTGCAAGCCACAATGGGAACATTGGTTTTCTTCCCTCTCTTTGGTCCGTTGCAGCTTTTTCCAATAACGTGTATATCACTCTCTCAATTGCACCGCTAGGCGAGTTGTGTAAAATTATAGGGTTTTGTGGTTTGTTGGTCTCATCCATGAAATCAATGGCATATCTTTTGCCGTTTTCCACGTCAATTTGGTCAGTAGACAAGGCAGATGCCTTTCCTAGGTTGTCTACGTAATTGAATTCCCATTTTAGTACAAAATAGAAAAATCGTTCTTTCCACATTTCAACAAGCACGGGTTTTCCAAGTTTTGCCACAATCTCTTCAATTAGCGATTTGTTTTCATTGTAAAATTCTTCTGTAAATCTAATGGCCATTTCATAATCTTTATCCTCAATACCTAGTCCTTTTATCACATCTCGGGATAGATCAAATCTTTTTCTAAATTCCTCTTTTGCTTGGTTCATGTCCATGCACATTGCGTGACAATCTGGCATTGTAAAAGCACGCAATCGTCTAAGACCTACTNAAAATTCTTCTGTAAACCTAATGGCCATTTCGTAATCCTTGTCCTCGATACCTAGTCCTTTTATCACATCTCTTGACAGATCAAATCTTTTTCTAAATTCCTCTTTTGCTTGATTCATGTCCATACACATTGCATGACAATCAGGCATTGTAAAAGCACGTAATCTCCTGAGACCTACAAGTTCACCTGACTGTTCTCTTCTGAAACTATATCTTGTAAGCTCATACAGCTTTAATGGCAAATTCTTGTATGACAACTGGAAATCTTTTGCCATCAAGAATTGGCCAAAACATGCTGCAAATCTTAGAAAGAGATGTTTTCCTTCAGAATCTATGCTGTATTGTCGTGCAGGAAATCTGTGGAAATAACTTTCCATGCTCGGATGATGTGAATCATACATGATTGGTGTTTCAACTTCAAATCCACCATACTCCATCACCTTGTCTGTTACATATCTTTCAATCAATGATTTCATGAGTCTACCATTTGGATAGAATCTCATGTTGCCAGCATCAGATGCAGGCTCGTAATCTGCAATGGCTAGTTTTTTCATCAGTTTTACATGAGGCGGCGGCTCGTCTACTGCTCTTTTTTTAGCAGCTTCGTATTTTGCCAATACCTCAAGATTTGGATATTTTGCAAAATTGAACTTGTCAATATCGTGTAATTGTCCATCAGGTGTGAGTATGTGCCAATATGATTTGATCTTGGATTCTGCTTTTAGTGCATTAGATGACGATTCCTTTTCTTCTCCAGCAGTTATTGTTTTAGAATTCTCTGCAAGTGGGTGACCCTTGACTTGGAGTTTGTATGATTTTGTCCAACCAAATGGGGCACGATTTACTTCTAGACCAGGTGCATTTTTTTCCATTGTTTGAAGTAACAACAATGCTGTAGTTGGGGATGCTAGTTTTGAGCTAAGATGTGCATAAGGGTACAATAATAATTTGGCACAGCCAACTTTTTTCATTGATTCAGAAATTTCATTAATTGCCTTTTTTGCAACATCTTCATTATCTGACTCTTCTACTGCCACAAATGCAACTACGATCTCTTCAAACCGTTTTGACTGCGGTTCGAGCTCTTCTGCAGATTTTATTTCTTTTTTTACCGGAGTATACTCTACATAATCACAGTGTAATTGTAATATTCGCATGTTTTGTTTTTGTTTTAATTGTTGAATTAAACTTTATGCCAAGTTGGATAAATTTACCGTATAAAATATTTGAAAAAACTTGAAATGCCTAAAGAGGATATCGTATCTTTTATCGGCGCTTCATTTTTTCAAGCTTGGTAGTTATTCGGACTATTTTGTCAATTATCTCGTCATTGCTACCCTTGCCTGCCAAGAATTTGATTAGCCAATCAATTTCCTCGTTGTTAAGTAGATTTTCCATGTATGAAATACCTGATTTTTAGGCACCCATAAGTATTCTCATGGTATACATCAAACAGACTTTATTGTGACGTCATCACGGTTGTAAAGTATCTTTTCAGAAGTTATAGTAACAGTACAATTTTGCTTGAATTTCATCTCTTTTTTGTTTCCAACGGAATCTTTGAAGATTATGCTAGGTTCATTACTCAGATCTATTGAATATTGAGTCCCAGTCTTGAGTTTTTTTAATTCTTGACATCCTTTCAAATCTATGAGTAGGGAGCAAGCAATAGAGTTTGATTCTGAGGTAGACATTATTGATTTTGTAATTGGCAATTATAAAAACGGTTGCGTTGAAATCCAGTAAATTGTTCTAGAATGTTTATTACATCAAAACTTGATTGGATTTAATCATTCAGAACTTTCAAAGATAATTAATGATGCAATTAGAAAACATATAGAACAATCTTGTAATGCTTGATACAATACATATTTGTAGTTTGAAAAAATAAAAAAGAGGAAGAGTTAGTGGTTATGAGCCTGTTGGTTTCCGTGTTGCAGGTTACCAGATACTGCTAAGACGATATTTCCACCACTATCGGTGACAATCATCTTTGCATGGTCGTTTGTGCCAGGTTCTCCAGCATCTGTAAATGTCCACTGAGCTGTTGCTCCAGCTACGCCGTTGTAGCTACCAGTTCCGGTACCCACATAGGTGTTAAATCCTGCTACGGGTGGAGTTGATGATATTGCAGGATCATTTACACAGATAGCTGATGTCAGACTGTCAAGATGGAATTTGTTTCCTGCGCCCCAGTTAATCTCTAGGTTGTTAGGACCTTTGTTTACATTACAGTAGAGCTCAAAGCCATGTGTTACCTTTGTGTTTGGAGTACCACTAGTATCAGTTACGCTACCTCCTCCAGTCATTTTGCCCTGAGTAAATGGTGTCAACACATTAAAGCACTCATTTGTAGTTGTTGTGCTATTTGATGTGGAGTATACAGAGCCTGTAGGGGTGTATGTGGCAGTCCAGCAATACGAACCAGGTGCTGTCGGAGATTGTGCTGATGAGACAGCTGTAAAGGTACCTCCGTTAGGAGTTGTTATGGCAACCGTACCCGCTGCTGCACAATTCAATGATGTTGACGCACTTGTGTTAGGGCCGCATATCTGATAGGTTATGGATCCAGTTAGATCTGGAAGTGGTGTTGTACCAGAACCTTTCACATTAGCAGAGTCGCTCACAGATGTACCAGGAATCACATTACCAGTTTGACTTGATGTTGTCACTACAGTGGTTGCTCTTGGTGGAGCTACCCAAGTCTTTTCAACTGTATTACTTGTGTGTGTGCCACCGGTAGAATCGTGGAAGACAGCTACTATTGTGTCCATTCCAACTCCACCTGTATCAGAATAGGTAAATGTTGCATGACCGCTTGCATCAGATACTGCTGTTCCGGTCACACCTGCATTAGGACCACTCTGTACTGTAAAGGTGACAGTTACTCCAGAGACAGGACCACCAGTACTATTTGACACTGTTGCTGTAACAGTGTGACTTGCACCAGCAGGGTTTGTTGCTGTCAACGGATCAAGTTTGATTCCGGTTACTGGAACTCCACATGGCAGACTATCAGGATTGAAGGGTTGGTCAAGCATGTTGTCAAAGACTTGCTTGTCAAACGCATTGGGTCCAAATGTGAACCAAGTGTCCTGACCATTATATATGGCCAAACCACCATTTGCAGTTCTCACATAGCCTACCTGAATGCTATTTGCTCCAAGGGCATTAGTGCCATCAAGGGCTGCACACCATCCACCTGCATTTGACGTAAATGTGTTAGAATCACCCACGGCATCAGTTGTTGTTACTGGTCCGGTGGAGATACCACTTGTCAATGTTGCAGGAGAGCTCTCTGATTCAACAAAAGTTATTGAACCTGATGCTCCTACGGGGCCCGGATTACTTGACGTAAATGGGAACAAGAACGTACTGTAATCAGGAACTCCGGCAACACTGGTTGCACAGCGGTCACCATCAAATATCATCACTTTGCCATCACCGTTGGCAAGATACGTGTTCAATGCGGTAATGAGATTTGGATGACTTGCTATATCACACACTTCATAGAGTATTACAGTATCAAATCCCGAAATGGCTCCAAGGCCACCAGAATCTACTGTACTCACTGGTACGTCTGATATAGTTGCAGCATTTCCACTAGATGTTGTATATGTACCACCTGAGGAAATTGCTACGCCGTTGACTGCATTGACAAGGATACTGGATCCGGCACCAGGTCCACTGGTGTCACTTATGCCAGTACCAAAATCAAAAACATATGCGACGTTTGAGCTGTGTGCGAGTGCATTTGCATTTGGTGTTTGTCCTATCATACCTGAAGTTGCTAGGAGTAATGTTATTACTATTGTTGCAATTCCAATCTTTCTTTGGATTGTATTATATGTCATTACTCTGTGAAATTCTTAAAATAGTTAATAAGACACGCTCAGTGAACTAGCTAGTGAACTGAGTAAAACTTAAATCGGAAAAATAAATTATCATGCAACAGTTCCGTACTAGATTATCATAAAATTAAATTTCAACTAAAATAACAATACATTACAAAAAATAGATTTTAGACACTGATTAGTAATTGGAGTTTTTTAATATCATCACGTAACATAAGCACAGCATTAATCACTTCCCTTCCACGATTAGTTAATCTGTACATATGTTTATTTTCATCATAGCATTCAATGTAGTTCTTGTCTTGTAACCAATTTAGATATCTCTCAAAGGAACTCCAGTCTGTTCGCGATGCAAAATGCAGGTGTGTTTTTTTAATCGAATTATTCTCCAAGAACAACTCTGCAATTCGTACAAGCACTTGTGTATTAGGTTTGAATTCCCCTCTCACAATATGTTTAATCCCGTACATTTCTATTTAAGATATGTGCATGTATCACACCATAACATATAGGAAAACCATATGTAGTAGAATGCAATTATGATTCGTTCTAGTATTTAATATTTACACAAAATTAATCAGAGTTGCATGAACTTTCAAAAAGAAGATCAGATAACAAACTTTCCACTAACATTATCTGATTTTTTATCCAGTATTTGTGAATAACTTGTTTGATTCATATTTTATGATGTTTTATTTTTCGTGGTTATAATCTAAACATAATATGGGGTCATGATGTTCTAGAGTTACTTGATACGAATAAATAATTTGACAAAACGTTATGAAAAATTAACTGCGGTTGATAATTTGTCATTAGATATAGAACAAGGCGAGGTTTTTGGACTGCTAGGTCAAAATGGTGCAGGCAAGACTACTGTAATCCACATGCTTGCTACGTTACTCAAACCAACTTCAGGTTCTGCAACCGTGAATAATTTTGACATACAAAAGGAGCCTGAAAAAGTACGCACTAGCATAGGTATTGTGTTTCAAGTTCCAAGTAGTGATGACCTTCTTACTGGTTACGAGAATCTACAGATACATGCCATGCTTTATGGTGTAGACCCAAGCATCCGGGAAAAACGTATCCAAGATGCACTTGAATTAGTAGGTTTGACTGAAAGAAAAGATGATCAGGTGAAAAAATATTCTGGCGGAATGCGCAGGAGATTGGAAATAGCACGAGGACTGATTCACAGCCCCAAAGTATTGTTTCTTGATGAGCCTACTCTAGGACTTGATCCCTCCAGCAGAGAAACCATGTGGAAGTACATACAACAACTTGTAAAACAAGAAAAACTCACGATTATTCTCACGACACATTACATGGAGGAGGCAGACATGTTGTGCAACAGAATTGGCATTATGGATAAAGGAAAGATCATTGCACTTGATACGCCTACTAATCTAAAATTGATGTTAGGTGGCGACATTGTTAAACTTAAACTAAAAAAACATGATTCTGATATCACTGTCTTGAAAAATCTTGCATGTGTCAAGAAAATAGAGTCATTTGATGGATATGTCATATTAGGAGTTGATGATGCAAAAAAGAACATTCCAGAGATTCTAAAACATGTAGATGTAGAATCGGTTGAATCATCCAGTCCTACACTAAGTGATGTCTTTTTGAAATTGACTGGAAAAAACATCAAAGAACAAGCCGAAGGCGGATTCCTGGAGAGGTATGTACAATATGACAAGCATTAGGGTGTACGCTGACAAGATCTATGCCCTATGGTTAAGGGAAGTGAAGGTATTCTTTAGAGAAAAAAGTAGGCTAGTTGCATCAACTTTTACACCACTATTGTGGTTGTTTGTAATAGGTAGTGGATTTAGTTCATCAACTTCTGTAGCGCACTCGATAGATTACCAGAAGTTCATATTTCCAGGAATAATTTGCATGTCAGTTGTTTTTTCAGCAGTATTTTTTGGCTCATACATCATATGGGACCGGAAATTTGATTTTTTAAAAAGTGTCATGGTAGCACCTGTATCCCGGTCTACTATTTTCACTGGCAAGGCATTTGGCGGCATGACCAATTCTTTGATTCAAGTATCGATACTGTTAGTGGTTGGCCTTATCATAGGGATACAATTCAGTCCATTGGCACTAGTACAGACGGTAGTGATTGTTTTGCTTCTCTCATTTGCACTCACATCCCTCGGTCTGACCCTTGGAAGCTACATGACAAGCCTTGAAGGGTTTCAAATGATCATCAGTTTTGTAGTGTTTCCATTGTTCTTTCTTAGTGGTGCACTATTTCCAATCGACAAACTTCCACAATGGCTTTCAGTCTTGACAACTGTTGATCCTGTAACCTATGCAGTAGATGCTCTTCGAAATATCATACTAGGAATAGGAAGTCACCCGTTAGGTCTTGACCTGCTCATTCTATTGATATACAGTTGTGTGCTAGGGGCCTTGGGTACATACTCGTTTAAGAAAATGAAAGCTGTTTGATTGTATTATATGATGATGTGATAATACAATTGAACTCTTGATCTACAAATTAATTGTAATCAGGATGGTTTTATCGCCTTTGGGTCCATCCAAAATATTTCCCAAATGTGACCGTCTAGATCTTCAAAGCTTCTACCATACATAAAACCATGGTCTTGTGGCTCATTTGCTTCTTTTGCACCTGCTGCCAATGCATTACGGAGCATTTTATCCACTTCTTCCTTACTTTCTGAAGATAGTGCTACAAGAACCTCGGTGCTCTTCTTGGCATTGACAATCTCTTTTTTTGTAAATGTCTTGAAAAAAGATTCTACCAAAAGCATTGCGTAATTGTCTTCACTGATGACCATACATGCTGCATTCTCATTCGTAAATTGAGCGTTAAAGGCAAAGCCAAGTTTTGAAAAAAACTCTTTAGATTTGTCAAGGTCTTTGACTGGCAGATTTACAAAAATTTTGGTTCCCATGTTTTTGGTATGTGATTTGGGATAATAAACTTGTACGAAACNTTTGGGATATTAAACTTGTACGGAAATGATTTCTTTTGAATTTATCGATATCTTTCAAGGCGAAGGTTTTGTAGTAATCATTCCTTCTTCCTCCATCAGAATTTCACGATAATGTTTTATTTTTTCAATGTCTTGGTGATTGTAAGCGTCTGCCAAGTTTTCATTAACATGGATTACGTCCTTGTTGATGTTTTCATATGCACTTCCTATGCGAGAGGGTAATGCATCTGCTTGTTCTTGTGTCACAATTACGCTTCCAGGTGGAACAAATTTGTTATCTGCAATCACTACCCCATTTGTTATAGTACTTGAAACGCCAATTGCGACACTGTTTCCTACTTTTGCATTAAATATCAAACTCTTCATTCCAACAAAAGTATTGTTACCTACCCATGCAGGTCCATGTACCATAGAATCATGTGCAAGACTAACTTTAGAGCCAACAAATATTGCATATCCTCCATCAAATCTTGAATCATTTGCAAGCAAGCTGTCTCCACCTGCAGAGAATCTGCGATTATCGATATTTTGTCCGTCTATCGTAGTCTCTAGAGCATGCAAGATCACGCCATCTTGGACATTAGAATAATCACCAATGAATATCGGCGTACCTTCATCTCCTCTGCATACTGAAGTTGGTGCCATCAAGACCATTTTACCAATATGACAGTCGCCAATGACTACCGCAAATGGGTGTATGAACGAATCATTTTCAATTTGTGGCGAGTTTATTTTATTGTTAAAATCAGTCTGTACGTTTTGATGAATGTTTGGCCATGGCATAGTTGAGGATGTACTTGTCTGAGAAGCTGATGAGTTGTACACATTTTGTCCAATCAAGAATGCAGAAATTGCAATGACTGCAATTATTGGAATTATGACGTATTTGTTCAACACGTTGAATCAGAAAGTAGTATGTATTATGGATATTCCTTAAGATCTTGAAAATGTTCACATGTTTGATTTTTTACGATGTGAGTGCACCATGTTCAATATCAATTTCGCCAGTCATCCAGGGATGAACTTTGCAAAAATACGGTATACTTCCTTCTTGAGTAAACAAGAATGTGTAGGTTTTACCAGACTGTATTGCCTCAGAACCAAAATCTCCACTATAGAGATCTTTGAATGGTTTTACAGGTGTTACAAAATGGACAGTATCATCATTATTTTTCCATGTTACCAAATTATCAATTCCTAGTTGAACGGCTTGTTTTTTTGGTAGAAAGTTTTGTGTTTGGTCTTGGTTTACTGAACCCGTGACAATGTTTATTGTAGTTGTTTGACCGGGATTGGCAATCTTTGGATTGTCAAAATGTGGCTTTGCGTTGTATTCAGGTAGAAAGTAAAGCTGATAATATGATATTCCAACTGCAGTGCCAACTATTATTGCAATCAATGCTATGCCATATGCATGGCTTGATGTTATCTGGCTCAAACTTGTAACTCAATAGTTTTTGAAATATTAAAGAATGTTGTATGTTTCCTCTAGTTTCNATGGATCGGGCCGGATTTGAACCAGCGACCCCCGCAGTGTGAGTGCGATATCCTAACCAGGCTAGACTACCGATCCGCGAATTTATTTTCAAGTGGGATTATTTAGTTCTTGAATTAAACAACATTACATCTTGTTTCCACAGGTGGTACAAAATTTTGCCACCTTTGACATGGTTTTACCACATGTTATGCATCTTTTTCCATCTCCTGTTATTTGATTTACAACTTCATCTCTGCTGGGTATGCTTTTTGTTGAGATAAATGACGCAACAGAGTTTTGCGGACCAGCTGTTGCTTGCCCAGACACATTACCCGTTGTCAAACTCTGTGTTGAGACGCGAGATGGATTATTCATTCGATTTAGTGCCTTTTTTATCTCAAACATGGCCTTTAACCCTAGAAAATCAAGGGCGGAATACTTGAGAACTGCGTCAGTGATGCCATAGTAGTAATCCCTTTCAGCCAGCTTGCCCTGTTTGTACAGTTCATGCATTTCTGTAAATGCCTGGATGTATGGGTCATATCCACGGAAGATATACTGTAGTTTGTCAAACATCAGGGCAAGTGTATCTACATCGTCTCCGCCAAATTCCATTATGAAGTGATTTGTCAATGACCACTACTTAATTTTTTGATTTAGTGAGTGTGTTGTTTAAAGCAAGTACCACAGAATTCTTGTCCACATTTTTGGCATGATATTAGTTCGCCTGGCCTATACCCAACAAAACATTTGGAACATGCAAATGGATTCATGACATACAAACAATATTGTAATACTTAATCCTTGATGTGTTTAGAATTCCTATTTGATTCTAGTTTATCCCATGGGANAATACTTGAGAACTGCGTCAGTGATGCCATAGTAATAATCTCTTTCAGCCAGCTTGCCTTGTTTGTATAGTTCATGCATTTCTGTAAATGCTTGGATGTATGGATCATATCCACGGAAGATATACTGTAGTTTGTCAAACATCAGGGCAAGTGTATCTACATCGTCTCCGCCAAATTCCATTATGAAGTGATTTGTCAATGACCACTACTTAATTTTTTGATTTAGTGAGTGTGTTGCTTAAAGCAAGTACCGCAGAATTCTTGTCCACATTTTTGGCATGATATTAGTTCGCCTGGCCTATACCCAATAAAACATTTTGAACATGCAAATGGATTCATGACATACAAACAATATTGTAATACTTAATCCTTGATGTGCTTAGAATTCCTATTTGATTCTAGTTTATCCCATGGGAATACCACATATTCGCGGCCCAGAGTTTTTTTAGCATACACTAGTTGTTCAGGGTATTTCATGCCTTTTCTTGCAACTAATGTGGCATACAAGAAACTTTTAGGCTCCAAGACTAGAGGAAATATTCTGTTGAAGGTATCACCCGAATCATAAATGTCATCAACAAAAAGTGTTCTTGGCGGAATCTTGTTTTTGTCTATTAAAATTTTCTTTACATCAAAATGATCAGCAACCAGCCTTGCAGGCACTAGACCTCCTCTTGATACTGTAGCAATATTATCAAATTCAAAACCCGTCTTTCTTATCTTGGTTACAAGTACTTTCACTTGTGACTCTATGTCAGACCATGTGAGGTGAGACCTGCCTTTCCAGTTATTTGCTGAGACCAACTTGCTGTGATTTATTTTGTTGTCTATTAATCATTTTGTAAAGCGAATTTCCAGAGATTTAGTCTACACTAAATAATTTAGCCCTAGCTAACTTTTATATGAAGAGAAGAACATTCCGGAATCATTGACATGATATCACCAAATTCCAAAATATCTCGTTTTACAAGTTTTCTTAGACGGTTCATCACATATTCCGGACCTGCACTGATTGTAAGTATAGGATACATGGATCCTGGAAACTATGGAACTGATCTACAGGGAGGGGCTGCTTTCGGATACTCTTTACTCTGGGTTGTATGGCTTTCTTGTGCCATTGCGATGCTGATGCAGTACTTGTCAGGAAAATTAGGTATTGCAACAGAAAAGAGCTTGGCAGAGATTTTGCGTGAAAAGTTGGGTAGAAGATTATTTGTAATTCCATACTGGTTAAGCTCAGAAGTTGCAGCAGCTGCAACAGATCTTGCAGAATACCTTGGGACAGTTATCGCATTGAACCTGTTATTTGGTGTGCCAATGATTTATGCGGCAATATTTGGAGCTGCTGATGTTATCATAATACTAGCACTAACCTCTAGGAAATTCCGCCTGTTGGAGCAACTCTTTTTGATCTTTGTTNTTGGGACAGTTATCGCATTGAACCTGTTATTTGGCGTACCTATGCTTTATGCTGCAATATTTGGGGCTGCTGATGTTATCATAATACTGGCCCTGACCTCTAGAAAATTCCGACTGTTAGAACAGCTCTTTTTGATCTTTGTTTCAATCATTAGTTTTGGTTATGCATATGAACTGCTTATTGCTCCACCGGATATCCACGGAGTATTGGCAGGATCATTATCGCCACACTTNGATCTTTGTTTCAATCATAAGCTTCGGCTATGCATATGAACTGCTAATTGCACCTCCTGATATTCACGGAGTATTGACAGGGTCATTATCTCCACACTTTGCAAATGCTAGTGCGTTGTTTGTTGCTGTCGGCATAATAGGAGCGACAGTAATGCCTCACGTGGTATTTTTGCATTCATTTCTTACAAAAGAAAAAGCAATCGGCAAGACACTAGATGAGAGAAAAAAGATGCGAAAACTGCATCTTGCAGAGACAGTATTCTTGCTTACAATAGCTGCCCTGATAAATGCGGCAATATTGTTGATGGCAGCAGTTGCATTCTACCCACATAACTCACAGATTGCATCAATTACCGAAGCATACAAGACACTTGTGCCAATATTTGGAGTATCTGCTGGAGTAGTCTTTCTTGTTACCTTGCTATCATCAGGTATTGCTTCATCTGCTGCAGGAACATTGGCAGGTCAGATAATAATGGAAGGATTCCTAGGAAAAAAAGTCAATGTGTGGTTACGAAGAATTATTACAAGATTTGTAAACGTCATTCCCNGATCTTTGTTTCAATCATAAGCTTTGGTTATGCATATGAATTACTAATTGCACCTCCAGATATTCATGGAGTGTTAACAGGGTCACTATCCCCACACTTTGCAAATGCCAGTGCATTGTTTGTTGCTGTTGGCATAATAGGAGCTACAGTGATGCCTCACGTGGTATTTTTGCATTCATTTCTTACAAAAGAAAAAGCAATCGGCAAGACACTAGATGAGAGAAAAAAGATGCGAAAACTACATCTTGTAGAGACAGTATTCTTGCTTACAATAGCTGCCCTGATAAATGCGGCAATATTGTTGATGGCAGCAGTTGCATTCTACCCACATAACTCACAGATTGCATCAATTACCGAAGCATACAAGACACTTGTGCCAATATTTGGAGTATCTGCCGGAGTAGTATTTCTTATCACTTTGCTATCATCAGGCATTGCTTCATCTGCAGCAGGAACATTGGCAGGTCAGATAATAATGGAAGGATTCCTAGGAAAAAAAGTCAATGTATGGCTACGAAGAATAATTACAAGATTTGTAAACGTGATTCCAACAACTATTGCAGTACTACTTGGTTTTGATCCTTTGCATATACTTGTGTACAGTCAATTCATTCTTAGCTTATTGATACCCGTTGCAGTCATACCTGTTGTCATACTTACAACAAGCAAAAAATTAATGGGTGAATTTGTAAACAGAAAAATTACAACTGTAATAGCATGTATTTTTGTCGGGATAGTTTTGATATTCAACATTTTCTCGCTAGTCAACCAATTTTCATAAAAATAAAACGTGGCGTGATTTTTTCAACAGATGTTAAACCATCTCTTGGAACCAGATTGTCTACACTAGGTAACTACCTTAAACTGGACATTCTTTTTCTTCAAAAAGTTGATCAGTTGCTGAGCATGTGCCTGGTCCTGAGTCTCAAGGCTCAATGTAACCCCTGCAGTGCCTGCAGGTATGCTTGAGCTTAGCCTATCATGAATCACGTCTACAATATTTACGCTCAGTGATGATATCTGGTCTATTACTTCCTTGAGAGCACCTGGTTTGTCAGTCAAAAGGATAAAGATCTTGACCATTCTTCCCATCTCTGTCAGCCCTTTTGCCACAATCTGGCCCAATAGATACATGTCCACGTTTCCTCCAGACAGAATTGCGACCACTTTTTTGCCCTTGGCAGGTTTTTTATCAAGAAGATATGCAAGACCAACTGCTCCAGCTGGTTCTACTACGGTCTTTGATCTTTCCATCAGTAGAAACATTGCCTTTACTATTGACGAGTCATCAACAAGGACGATGTCATCAATCATTTCGTTTATGATTTTAAATGTAGACTGACCCGGAGTTTTTACAGATATGCCATCAGCTATTGTCCTATGTCCTGAAACAGATTGTAGCTTGCCAACATCAAATGATTTTTTCATTGCAGGAAAACCTGATGACTGGACACCTATTACTTTGACTTTGGGTTTTTTTGTCTTGACTGCTTTTAGAATTCCAGCTGCTAGCCCTCCTCCACCTATCGGAACATAAATCTCGTCAACATCTGGTAGGTCTTCCAATATTTCTAGTCCTATCACTCCCTGTGCAGCTATTACTGTTTCGTCATCAAAGGCATGAACCATTGTGGCACCTGTTTTTCGTGCAAGGTCTGCAGCCTTTGCATAAGATTCATCATAGATAGTACCCTCCAAGATTACATTTGCACCATATGATCTAGTGGCAGAAACTTTGGCAGGCGAGGCCGTTACAGGCATTACAATTGTACATGGTATTTTTTCAAGCGACGATGCATATGCAACACCTTGTGCATGATTTCCTGCAGATGCTGCAATGACTCCTTTTTTCTTTTCAGATTTTGAAAGGCTTGCAATCTTGGCATACGCTCCTCTGAACTTGAATGAACCAGTCTTCTGTAAACATTCAGACTTGAGATACACCTTGGAGCCTGTCATGACACTAAACGAGTGTGAACTTTCTAGCGGCGTTCTACGTATTACATTACGCTGTATTTTTTGTGATTTTATTATATCCTCAAAAGTAACATTCAACAGAATTTCCAGCCCCATCTTGGTATATTTGGTTTTTTGAACAATACTGACCCAAAAATCGATATGTATTTTGGATTATAAACATACATTTTAACTAGAAATCTTATAATTATATCATAAATTACTAAAATTTTCAAGGATCAAAAAGGGCTAAATAATATTCTGAGAACATGTCAGATCTAAGTCAAGGGGCATCGATGTACCATGGTGTCAACTCCCCAAACTCTGGCACCATGATTACAACAGCCTCTTGACTAATTGTATTAGATTTTTAAAAATACTTTGATATAAACAATATTTTAATTTTTAGAATTTTTATGATACTATCAAGTAATGCCAACAGGTTTGTCTTTGTCTGATCTGAAATTCTTGTGAGGTTTATGTTTCCTTGTCTTGTGTTGTTCTTTAGGTATTCAAGATTAAAATTGCATAGACATCCTTCTTCTGCTGCAATCATTTTGTTTTCGTCAATTAATACTGGTGTAGTGTGGTATACCTCTATCAACATATTATCAAGTTCTCCAAACAATCTGTCTCGGTTTGATACAAGCTTTGTATGTTCTGCATGAGATACCTCAATTGATTTTACGATATCCTGTGTAATGTCTTCGCGGTTAAACAATACTTCAAACAGTTTCTGCTCGTCCAGAGTTTGATATCCCTCTTGTCGTAATTTTTGTTCAATTATCTTGTCGTTTTCTGGCCCCACCTGAACCTGGAGTTTTGTAATCATGTCTGATATGTCTGAGAGTTCCTTTTGGATCTCAATTACACGATGGTCAAGTTTGTAAAACAATAATGCATGGTATTGCAGTGACATGTGTGCAGAAAGTAGATAGTTTCCTTCTTTAATCTCAAATTTTATGAAACTTCTTCGTAGGTCTTTCTCTGCAGTTGCAGAGACCCCTTGGTTTTCCCACTCTGGTAGTTTCTTTAAGATACCATCAAAGAATTGTCTTACAAGTGCTGGATCAAATGATTCCTGGTCTGTCACGGTACCATCCCCCAGCATTACCTTTAACGGAACTTTTCTTGCAAGTGCGGTGATATGTTCAAGATATGCAAGCCTGATGCTTTCTGCCTTTTCGCTCATGATTGTTATGAAAGGATCTGGGTTACTGACAGGAATCTGCATTAGATGTTTTTTGAAATCTTCCACATAAAATCGGTATGTACTTTAAATACTCTGTAAACTCATTTTTAACCAGGACTTAGACCATGACAAAGCCGTCTTTTAAGAAGATAATCTGCTGGAATTGCAATGTCGAGATAATACAATACTTTGATATAAAATACAAGGGGGAAAGAGGTGTATGCCCTGTATGTGGCGCCAATTTCCCGTTGGAATGAGTAAGAAATGAGTGAAGAACCAGAACAGCGACATGATGAAAAGACTACTGCCAAAGGCATCATAGACATGATGCTTGGAGGTGGCAAGTCAGGGACCTTGGACAGCGAGAGTCTCATCAAGGAGACACAGAAAAGGGTGTGGAGTTCGCTCAAAAAAGGATACGAGTATGATTATTCTGTAGATGAATCTGATACGTTTTTGCGAAAACATGTAGCCCAGAAACTGCACATGATTGTAATGTTTGTAGATCTAGTTGGCTCTACAGACATGGCACTACTTTTGCCACCAGAAAAACTCGGAATAATAATCAGTTCATTCTCACAGGAGATGCGATCTGTGATACGTCATCATGGAGGATATGTTCTAAAATATGTAGGTGATGCAGTGATTGGATACTTTATTGCAGAAGAAAGCCCACTTGTGGTATCAGACAGTGCTGTAAACTGTGCTAGAACGATGATAGACGTAATTGAACGCGGAATAAATCCGATACTTAGCGAATATGACTATCCAGAGCTACGTGTCAAGATAGGTATGGATTTNATGATAGACGTAATTGAACGCGGAATAAATCCAATACTTAGTGAATATGATTATCCAGAGTTACGTGTCAAGATAGGGATGGATTTTGGAGAGAATGTGGTTGTCAGATATGGTGCAGACCAGGTCCGCTCTCATGTTGACATACTTGGTCCTGCAGTAAGTATTGCTGCAAAGATTACGGCACTTGCAAAACCAAATCAGATCCTAGTTGGTGATGACATTTATGACAAACTTCACCCTACTCTGAAAAGTCTTTTTGAGAAGATAGAGTGGGCAGACAATCGATGGTCATACCAAGACAAGAAGACTGGCAAAACTTACAAAGTTTATGCCATGCATACCTAGACCGTAAACTTGTCAGGGCATTCTACATGTTCATAATGATGATCTGTAAACTTTTGATCAACAATATACATTACAATTTTGTATAAATCAGTCGAACCAATATTTTTTTTGCATTTTATACAATGCATTGATATTGTTTTTGACATTAAACTGGTGTCGATCAGGCCATTCTATAAGGATCGGCGATCGACAGAATTTGATAAGAAATGACACACACTTGACATAGTACTATATCTAATGCGTGATTTTGTGAGTAAACATGAAATAGAGGCCAAGAAGAATTCTAGTCATGTGGCCTTATGATGTACGAAAGATGATGGAATCTTTTGGACATCCAACTGACATGCTAAATTCTCCATTTGCATTTCCAAGATTACCACCACGTGCCAATCCCCCACAAGGAATAGCAAGTGCTGCAATGGTAAAGAATAGCATAGTACAAGATGCCGATATGATGATGAACAAACTTTCAGGTCATCACATAATGTTTCAAAGATATGCAGCTGGTTTGTTTAACATGACACCAAATCGATTCAATCCAGGACATCCAATGCACATGGCAACACAAACAGTTGATACATTAAATGAAGAAAATGAGAGACTTCGAAAAGAGAACCTGGCTTTGAAAGCAGACCTTGGTAAAGAAAAGAAAAAGTAATTCCAACTTTTATAAAGCATAAACTTGCTACACTAACTGTGCAAAAAACACCCAGTCAAAAATGGACTGAACAGATAACACATTATAGAAAAAAATGTCAGACCATACTAGAATTATCAAAATCAATCAGATACGTAGGACTAGTAAATGAATATGGTAGAACCATGACTGGAATACTCAGACCAGGCCTTGCAATGTTACTATCCAACGAGTCTACAAGAAATGAATTCTTTCTTGTTTCAACAATGCTTACAATGCGTAACAAGGCAAGCGCAGCACTTGGGAACATGGACAGCATCATCCTCAAGCATGATAAGGTGACAGTCGTCATATTCCAGCGAAAAGAAGGAATTTACTATATCTCAGTTAACAAGTCTGTAACACCTGATGCAGTAAACAAAATTATTGCAAAAATTAAAAAAATTATTTAGAGTGGAGCAAATCCATGGAACCCACGGGCTTGTTTTGCACCATCATCAAATGATGGCTCAAATAACGACACCATGTACTTGTCAGGATCTAACACAATACAGTTTTTGCCTGCCTTGTGCGAAGTAACATCTCTGTAGACTGGGACATTTTTTGCCTTGAGTTCTTTTACTGCAGATTCGATATCCCCTACAACCAATCCCATTACTATGCCATTATCAATTGACGTTCCAGTATTGATGGGCTTACTTGCTGGATGCAGTATGACCGTGGCGCCTTCTTTTGCCAACTCTACCCAGTTTTCCCTACTATTTTTGATTGGCAAGCCAATCACTTCGTGATAAAACTTTAAGGATTTTGGCAGGTCAGAGACAGCAAGAATTACGCTTCCAAGGTGTCTGATATTCATGTACACAGTAAGTCATCGCAGTGTTAAAAGATTATGGTAACGCTAGATTACCTGTACCATCGTTTCGGTACGTTCTACGCCTTTTATGTTTTGAATCTCGGTTGTAACATCCTTTATCATTGACAAGTCTTTTACATCTATGAGTGCAACTGCATCAAATTGTCCGCTCACTGCAAATGAATCATAAACTGATTTTACCATGCGAAGTCTTGCAGCTATGAGCTTTTTTGGAGATTTGACTAGTACTACGGCTTTGACCAACCCATATCCACCTCCACTTCGATTAGAGTCTCTGTTGAAACAATCTCTTTTATCTTTTTAAAATCAATCACAATGTTGTTGATTTCGTCAATTGTTCCCTGTAAAACTACAGCAATGTCTGCTCTTCCCGTTACAACCATTATTTCTTTGATTATCTTCCTTGTTTTTTTCAGTGATGCAATAACAGGATCAACTTTGCCTGGTTTGACAGTAATCAAACAGAGAGATCTCATCTATCCTGTATTGGTATAATGATGGATAAGTCTTTTTGATCAAGTGTAAAGAGAAATCTAATCGTCGCTTGCTTCTTGAGAACGTGCTTCTTCTAGGTATGCCTTTCTTGCCTCTAGCTCTGCTTCCTTGTCAAGGCCAGCATCATCTTCTACAACAATGATACCGTCATCTTCGTGAACGATATCCTCTTTGAGTTTGGTCTTTTCTTTTGGTTTGACCTTTNCTTCCTTGTCAAGACCAGTATCATCTTCTACAACAATTATGCCATCATCTTCGTGAACTATGTCTTCTTTGAGTTTGGCCTTTTCTTTTGGTTTGACCTTGGGAGCTTCCTTTTTTGCCACTTCTTTTTTAGATGACTCCTTTTTTGGGGCCTCTTTTTTGGCTAGCTTTTTTGCTTCCTTTTTCTTGTCCTTTGTCATAAGACGATTATCCAACAAGTAACATCGTCCTTTTAAACTTGTCTCATTATTACAATATCAAATAATTCCTTCACAATTCGAGAAAAAAAGCCGATTTTCGTATGTCATTGAAATTATTAGATTGTATTAGCTCAGATTTTTTATTTTTTCAATTATGGAATGATGATCAGAGGTAGGCTCTGTTGATAAAATGAGTATTCCATCCTTTTGAAATATAGTCAATAATTTCACTTTGCCTTTTGATTCTACAATCCAGTCTGTATTGCCAAGTTTATCAGTGAACATCTTGTCCATCATTGCCTTTACTGATACCTGATGATGTGCCAAGGCAGCAAGATCTTTGTCAAGAAGCGGTATGACACCATCTTTTCTTGCAGTAGACACTAGTTCTTCATCTACTATCTTGCCAGCAAATCTAATCTTTGGATCTAGTGCTAGGATTTTTTTACAATAGTTTGCAGCATCTGCACTCATGTTATATCTAAAATGCATTTGTCAAAATACCCTATTTAAGACATGTTTTAGAGTTCAGTTGATATAATTAATTTTATTAAATATAACAACAGACTTGAAATTAAAATGAATAAAATTCAGAGATATCTAGTTGCAGTTCTTGCATCAATTTGTGTAGTCGGTGCCTTTGGCATACCACTAGGAGATCCAAAATTTCTAATTCCAGCCATTATACTAGAATCGTCATTTATTGCACTTGTCATAGTTTCACTCAAGAATTTTCGATATGCATACATTCCAAATTTCATTATTGCTGGAATAGTCATTGCAGGTAATACCATCTCTCCAAAACACCTTGAAATCATGTCTACATTTCACCCATTTTACAATGCAATTGTGTTGATCATAGGAGGTTATGTCTTGCAAGCGTTATTGCTCATAACAAATGGGATGTCACTTAGAGAATATCGAAGTACCAAGATAGAAAAATCAGGTTAGGACAAAACACCTCATCAAAGTTAGGACCAAATGACTGAATTTTTCATGCATAAAATATCAAAAATGGATAGACATCAAACATAACTTGAAGGTGCCGCCGGCAAGACTTGAACATGCGACAGCTCGGTCTTCAGCCGAGTGCTCTCCCGGGCTGAGCTACGGCGGCACATTCCATTATCCAATTATTGGGGAATTAAAGTGTGTCTCTTACTTTTTCCACGCAACATCAGAAATTTTTTTTCTTTTGTTTATTGTTCTTGCCACGACAAAAAGAAGATCAGATAATCGATTCATGTAGATTAAACACAGATTGTTGATTGTTTCAACTTCAGACAAACTCACCATGTTTGTTTCTGCTCTTCTACATATTGCTCGTGCCAGATGGATTTGTGAAGCAACTAAATCTCCACCTGGTAAAATAAAATATGTTATAGGATCTAGCTTTTCTTCCAGACGATCTATTTCTTTTTCTAAATACGTTGTCATCTCAGATGTAACGCGATTTGATTTATTTTTCAAGTCTGGATTTGCAAGATCAGCACCTACTACAAAAAGATCATTTTGTATTTTTGTAAGAAGAATGTGAATATCTTTTCCTAATTTTGATGACAAGACTATTCCAATAGAAGCATTTAGCTCATCCACCATACCATAAGATGCAATTCTTGGGTTTGATTTTTTTACACGTTTGTTACCAATTAATCCCGTAGTTCCATCATCACCCGTTTTAGTGTAGATTTTCAAAGATGCTTATTTGTGAGACTGTTACAATTTTAATCTTGTTTGCAAATGTGACATATTTTGTGATTTTCAGACATACTCAAAGATTAAAACAGGCAAAGCAGAATAAGACATACAAATGCTGTTTGATTTTTTCTATCTTGCAACAGAGCTAAAAAAAGTACCGCGTAAGGGTTGGAAGAGCAAGATAGGAATAGAGCATCCAGAATCGGTCGCTGACCATACGTATGGAACTGCACTGATGGCAATGGTTTTCTCAGACGTACATAACCTAGATACAGAAAAAATTCTCAAGATGGCACTTCTTCATGATTTGGCTGAATCTGTGACAGGAGATTTTATGCCCGAAGAAATTTCAAAAGAGAACAAGAAAGCAGCAGAAGATGAAGCAATAAAAGAAATTCTTTCAAAATTACCAGAAGATGTCGCAGTAAAATATTCCAACATATGGGATGAGTACACGCAAGCAAATACAAAAGAATCTGTGTTATTGCATGACATTGACAAGTTCGAGATGGCAATTCAAGCTGTAAAATATTCATCGGAAGGCTTTTCAAATGAAAAACTTGGTTTGTTCATCGATTCAGCAAAAAAAGAGATCAAATCAAAAGAATTGTTAGACATACTTGGTACACTATCGTATAAATAACAAGAATTAGTTTTTTAATCATGCAATATTTTGTGGCACTCAAGATTGGTGAAAAACGAGTCAAAGAAGCCCGGGAATATCTCAATACATTATGTAATGATCAAGCAATGCCAGCATTAGCTCTACGAGACAATAAATCAAATGTATGGGAGCCAGTAGGCCAAGAAAATTTCTATGCGGTTTTAGATGATGCAGGAGGATATGTTTTGTCAGATTCCACAGGATACATGATAGTAATTTGCGATAAAAACGGAATTTCAAAAGCTCTTGTTAGAGGCCTTGATACAGAACGCAAGGATGCCATAGTTGCAAGACTGAAAGCAGATAACATGACCGAACACAACGGGGACGTGGTCCTCCCTGTATGATATCTCTGCAATATGACGGTGACAAATTAACATCAAGATTAAATTAGTACAACTCACACAATTCAGGAAATGGCAAAGAAGTTTTCCCATGACATAGAGGTCAGTGGACACCTCATTGATTCCATGATATTGACCAAGATTTTCGATGTCATAATGGATTTAAAAGGAGAATTTCAGGTTCAAGAATTCAAGGTTGGAAAACACAAAAAAGATGAGAGTCATGCAAAACTTACAATCCAGGGCCAATCTCAAGAACATCTTGATAGGATTTTAGAGGCAGTATATCGTGAGGGTGCTACATCGAAGATCCAGCAAGAGATCTCTCTAAAACAAGCACAAAAAGATATGGTAATGCCAGATGATNGTCAATCACAAGAACACCTTGACAAAATTTTAGAGGCAGTATACCGCGAGGGTGCTACATCCAAGATCCAGCAAGAGATTTCACTAAAACAAGCACAAAAAGACATGGTAATGCCAGATGACTTTTACAGTACTACAAACAATCACACCGAAATTTTCTACAAAGGAAAGTGGATCCGAGTAGAAAACATGATGATGGATAAATGCATCATATTAAAAGACAACAGGGCATTTTGCACTCCAATTCGGGACATCAAAAAAGGAGACAAGATAATTGTAGGAGAAAAAGGAATACGTGTCACTCCACCTGAGAGACCAAGAGAGGGAGTTAACCTATTTCAATTCATGAGCAGTGGAAGTTCAAGTGAGAGACCAACACAACATATTGCAAGAAAAGTTGCAGAAGATATTTACAAGATAAAAAAAGCCGGCGGAAAGATTGTTCTAGTTGGCGGACCTGCAATAGTTCACACCGGAGCATCTGACTCTATTTCTTTATTGATAAGACTAGGATTCATCAATGCAGTTCTTGCAGGAAATGCTCTTGCTGTTCACGATATCGAGTATTCAACTCTTGGCACATCTCTTGGGATGAATGTGCAAGACGGTACACTNTTCTAGTTGGCGGACCTGCAATAGTTCACACCGGAGCATCAGATTCAATTTCTTTACTGATAAGACTGNCTTTTGTACTTGCAGGCTCACTTCGAGACGACGGTCCACTGCCAGACGTAATTACAGACATGACAATGGCACAACGAAAATACAAGGAGATTGTCAAAGATGCAAAACTTGTCATCATGGTTTCAACAATGCTTCATTCCATTGCCACGGGCAACATGCTACCAGCTGATGTTAAAGTGATTGTAGTAGACATCAGCCAGCCAACAGTAACAAAACTTATGGATAGANCTTTTGTACTTGCAGGCTCACTTCGAGACGACGGCCCACTACCAGATGTGATTACAGACATGACAGTAGCGCAACGAAAATACAAGGAGATTGTCAAAGATGCAAAACTTGTCATCATGGTTTCAACAATGCTTCATTCAATTGCCACAGGCAACATGCTACCAGCCGACGTCAAAGTAATTGTAGTAGACATCAGCCAGCCAACCGTAACAAAGCTCATGGATAGGGGAACCTGGCAAGCACTGGGAATAGTAACTGATGTAGGAGCATTTTTGCCACTGGTTACACAAGAGATTCAAAAACTGGCTAAAAAATAAACCAGTATATGAAAATCACAGTTATTATTCATATAGTATAATCACGAATACCCTATGTGCGATTAAAGGACAAGATAGCAGTCGTCACAGGGGCTTCAAGCGATATCGGATTAGAGATATCCAAAAAATTTGTAGGCGAAGGTGCCAAGGTGGTTTTACTTGGAAGACATATGGACAAGCTAGAACAAGTAAGAAAATCAATTCCCGATTATGCTACAAAGACAGTTGCAATTGCATGTGACCTTACAAATGAAGCCCAAGTAATTCAAACTGTAAATCAGATAGTTGATCATTATGGAAGAATCGACATACTAGTAAATAATGCCGGGACAATTACTGATCCAATACATTTTCATGAAATGCAAGACAAAGATTTGAACTCTCTAATAGACATCAATTTGTTTGGTACATTCAGGATAACAAAATTAACGCTAATCAAGATGCTTGAGAATGAAAAAGGTGGAAGCATAATAAACATAGGATCAATTTCAGCCGAGAGAGCCATACCAAAAGTTCACCTAACGGCATACTGTACAACAAAAGCTGCAATAAACATGTTCACCAAGGGATTGGCAGTAGAATACGCAAGAAAAAACATTCGATGTAACTGTATCAATCCTGGAATAGTCAATGCTGGAATGATAAAATCATATCTTGACTATCCAGAAGCAAGAAAAATTCTAGAAGATAGACAACCATTGAATAGAATAGGTCAGCCAGAAGATGTAGCACATGCTGCAGTATATCTTGCATCAGATGATGCAAAATGGATTTCAGGTGTGATTCTTAATGTAGACGGTGGAAAATCTGCCTCAGAAGGATAAACTTGTCANTCGGTAATGTTTTACAGAGAACTATTCTATTCTCTTGTAAATTGCTTTGAAATCTTCTGCAATTCGGTATGCAATGTTTTCAAGATGTGTAACTTCGGTCATGTTGGATTTACCAAGACCAATTTGTCTCATCATGGTGTTGCACTTGTGCACCTGCATATGATCAGCACTAAGATCTTTGCTTGACCAGGCCTTGAAACAATCATCAAAATCAAGACAAAAATTCAAAATGATGTGTTCCCAGCCACTATTTGAGGTAGGATATCCAATACCATGGGCTAGTTCTCGAAATTCGTTACTCTTGTCAGTAAACAGCATCTTTAGTGATTTTTCTGCTTTTTTTGCATCATAATTGTCAAGTGCGTTTGATCCCTGCATGGTAGTCTTCCTAATAATATTCTATTTTAAGATGACTCTATATCCACAGAATTTAGCCCACTAGAATCATCAANATCATAATTGTCAAGTGCGTTTGATCCCTGCATGGTAGTCCTCCAAATAATATTCTATTTTAAGATGACTCTGGCTCCACAGAATTTAGTCTACAAATCAAATGAATAGACATGTTCACTACAAGTCCAGTTAGATCTAAACAGACGCAGACCATTGCAATGGGTATCAAAAAGAATGAAATCTTAAATATCAAATAATGAAGGTAGACGTATTGACATTAAATTCAAAGATATTCATAGTGGCAATTACACTTTTGACAGTTTCATTTTTGACTGCATCTGCACAAACTGCCATCACAGTATCAACTGATAAAACATCATACTCAGACGGCAATACAATCACCATATCAGGCAAGGTAGCAGACCAACTTCATGTACCAATATCAGTAATAATCATGGACAGTTCGCATAACCCAGCATATCTTGCACAAACCAATCCTGGTACAGACGGAACATATTCTGTTNCAGGCAAGGTAGCAGACCAACTTCAGGTACCCATATCAATCATAATCAAAGACACTTCGCATAACATAGCATACCTTGCACAAACCAGCCCCGGTACAGACGGAACGTATTCCACCCAGGCAGTTGCAGGAGGAAGTACTTGGAAGGCTGCAGGCGTGTATGAAGTCGATGTGACATATGGAGGACCAGATAAAACTGCCAAAGCCACATTTGAGTTCACATCAAGCCCCACTCCAGTACAAAATCAGACAAATAATACAATACCTGCAATTCCAGAATTTGGCCCGTTANATAAAACATCATACTCAGATGGAGACACAATCACCATATCTGGCAAGGTAGCAAACCAACTCAATGTACCCATATCAATAATAATCAGAGACACTTCACATGATATAGCATACCTTACACAAACTAATCCTGGTACCGATGGAACATATTCCACCCAGGCAGTTGCAGGAGGAAGTACTTGGAAGAGCGTAGGCGTGTATGAAGTAGATGTTACATACGGAGGACCAGATAAAACTGCTACAACAACATTTGAGTTCACATCAAGTCCTGCTCAAGTACAAAATCAGACAAATAATACAACACCTTCAATTCCAGAATTTGGTCCATTAGCTGTTTCGATATTTGCAATATCAATTGCAGTCATAATTACATACGCAAAGATGCGACCGACCTTCAAGATATAAAATAACAAACAAGTTATTTTTTATGATCATTTAGTGTGCAGAATATACACATATTGTAATATACACTGGCGATATTTCTGGTACACCCACATGTACAAGTACAAGATCTTTGTTTCAATTCAAATATTCACCATTCACACTAGCGTGATGTTGTTTCTAAGAGTATCTTTTAGAATGTTTCCACAAGTTGTTGGTAAACCAAGTACTAGATACAAAAATCAGTAAAAGAACTAAGTTGAAATCTAAATTGCCTTTTCGTTTTCGGCACCAGTGGCAATATCTACTGCACGAGAAAGTTTGTACATGAAAATTTTGCCTATTTTTGTGTGGTCACGAATTATGCTTACCACTTCGTTCTCATCTTTTTCTTCCACAATCACAGTTACAATATACTTGTCTGTAAATTCAGGAATGAATGTCTCAGTACCTTTCCCAGCATGAAGTGCAGGTCCCACTGTTTTGCCCCTTCCACGTACCTTCATGATAGTTATTCCACCCACATCAATTTTTTTTAGAGCATCACTGATAGCACGAATATCATTTTGTGGAACGATTGCATCTATGCGGATCATGTAAATCTTGACAGAGTGTATACTAGATAATATTTTCTAAACTCAGATTGCTTGTTCATCTTTCTTTGGAGTTTGGATATCATATGCTTCAGATATTGTACTGACAAATATTTTTCCGAATTTAGAGGATTTTCGAATGGCTGCAATTATATCATTTTTCTTTTCATCGGCAACTACTATTTCTATTATGAATCGTTCTCCAAAT
>NZ_RCMC01000257.1 GCF_011319475.1 Candidatus Nitrosotalea sp. FS | reverse complement strand
TCTTTACACTCTCTGTCATATTCGAACTTGGAATTGTCAAACTTCCAGTCAAAACCATTTCTTATGGTACTATTTGGATATCCATGACCTCTGACAAGTGTTACAGTATCATTCCAGTAGTTTATTGTCACCTTGGCGTAGAGCGAATTTGGATAAAGATACATGACATGCTTGTGGCTAGTTATCGCATCAAACTCTCTCTGTGTGACATACTCGTTGTGTAATACAATCACCTTGTCATACTGATCCAATACATGTGGATTTTTGTCAATGTCGATGTCTGTGATGGTGCCATATCCAAGCGACTTTAGCACCTTTACTCCGTTAGAGCTGTCCACTAACGTATGGATACCATCACGTATCTTTACAGTAAGACAACCATTACACTCTCCTCGGTAATGTGCATAGAATCCTTTTTCAGAGTATGCACTAGACGTAAGAACAGGTATTACAACTACTGATTTTCTGGTCTCGTTAAATACTGATACACTTTTCATATCTTTGTTCATTTTTGAGACAAAAACATCATTCATTTTTATGACATCATTTTTTATCAAGTATCTTATTGTTCCAACATAGTCCTTGTCAGAGACTAGACCTGTGCTCCAAAAGTATGATATGTTCTTGAATTCCTGCGGTGTCTCTTGTTTGGTGTGATTGCTTGTAACAGCATATCTTATTGGTACAACTTTATTTTCTACTGACCATTTTATAATGTTAACAAATTCTTCCTCTGAGATTTTTCCATCATGCCAAAGGTTGGCATCTTTTTTGATCCATTGTGGTATTGATTCTTCTTGATGGTGCAAGAAAGGATGTAATGCCAGTAATGCAATT
>NZ_RCMC01000247.1 GCF_011319475.1 Candidatus Nitrosotalea sp. FS | reverse complement strand
CACGTATTTGAAATAATAAATGAAAAAAAGATCTCGGGCTTTTTTGATGTCGTATGCGAAGAGGCACACAGACAACTAGGAAATTATTCTGACAACAAGTTTGAGATCAAAGTGATAATGTTTGATTTTGACGGCAAGGTAATTGGCACTTGGCCAAAAAAAGAGTAACAATTATCTTGAGACCTAGCAAGACAAATTTGTGGATAACGTAGCCATACTTGCAATTACAAAAAACGGTATCGATATAGCAGTTACACTCAAGGAACATTTTCCCAGCATGGAAGATATTTTCTCCCNNNNCGCCAAGACGGAAAAGAGATCCAGTGGTTTGATGAATCTACTACACTGAAAATAAAAGAGTTGTTTGAAAATAACGAGGCACTGGTGTGCATCTTCTCCCTTGGTGCAGTGATACGATTGATTGCACCTCACATGAAGGACAAAAAGACAGATCCTGCCGTAGTCGTCATAGATGATACTGCCAAGTTTGTCATAAGCACACTCTCAGGACACTTGGGCGGTGCAAACGAGCTCTCAGAAAAAATTGCTACAGCACTTTGTGCCACTCCAGTAATTACTACAGCAGCAGATGTTAACAAAACAATTGCAGTAGACCTTCTTGGAAGGGAGTTTGGCTGGGAGATTGATGACACCTCCAGTGTTACAAAGGTCAGCGCATTTATGGTAAATGAAGAAAAAATTGGCGTCTTCCAAGATGCAGGGGAAAAAAATTGGTGGATGCCAAAAAAAGAGTTGCCAAAAAATGTCCACATTTACAAGTCACTTGACGAGATGATATCATCTGACTGTAAGGGATTTTTGATCATTTCAGACAAGATGATAGAAAATAAAGAG
>NZ_RCMC01000063.1:337-871 GCF_011319475.1 Candidatus Nitrosotalea sp. FS | reverse complement strand
GGCGTTCGAGTTCCGCGTCGGCGGGGAGTGGGACTTCGTGATGCACGGACCGGACGGGACGGACTACCAGGAGTGGATCTCTTGGACCGAGATCGCCCCGCCGGAGCGGATCGCGCTGCTGCACGGTGAGTCCCGCGGCGACCCGAACGCCTTCGAGTCGGTCTTCACGTTCGCGCCCGGCGGCGCGGCGACCCGGATCGAGATGCGTACGGTGTTCCCCACCAAGGAGCTGCGCGACGAGGCGGTCGAGAAGTACCACGCGATCGAGGGCGGCCAGCAGACCCTGAGCAACCTGGCTGCCTACGTCACCGAGATCGTTCGGAAGGGAGTTGAGGACTGATGGCCGGAAAGGTGTTCTTCAGCGTGACGATGTCGCTGGACGGGTTCATCGCGCCCGAGGAGCGCATGGACGACCCGGATGTGCAGCGCTGGATGGCGCAGTGGATGGAACTGCAGCAGTGGATATTCCCGCAGCGGTTCTTCCGGGAGAACCTGAAGCTCGGCGAGGGCGGCGAGGAAGGGCGCGACAACGAC
>NZ_RCMC01000063.1:0-321 GCF_011319475.1 Candidatus Nitrosotalea sp. FS | reverse complement strand
GCGGGAGACGTTCGAGCGCACCGGCGCGAGCGTGATGGGCAAGCGCATGTTCGACCTCGGCGAGCAGGCGTGGCCGGAGGAGGCGCCGTTCCACACGCCGGTCTTCGTCGTGACGCACGAGAAGCGTGACCCCTGGGAGCGGCCGGGCGGGACCACCTTCCACTTCGTCAACGACGGCATCGAGACCGCGCTCGACCAGGCCCGCGAGGCCGCCGGCGACCGGGACGTCCGCATCGCGGGCGGCGGCGCGACGATCCTGGAGTACGTGAACGCCGGCCTGATCGACGAGTTCACGATCGCGCTGTCACCCGTGCTGTTCGG
>NZ_RCMC01000144.1 GCF_011319475.1 Candidatus Nitrosotalea sp. FS | reverse complement strand
ATCGAATGTACGTGCCATCTCACTTAGTACTAATTCAGTCAATGTAGGTACAGATGTAAGAATAACTGGAACCAAATTTGCGCCAAATTCCGTGATTACCATATCATATGATAGTACAGCCATTGGTGTGGGTTCAGTGGATAATGGCTACTCTACTACTCCATTGACAATAACAACCGATTCTAATGGAAACTTTGTTGCAATAATGTCTGCACTGGTATCTGTTACAGGCACACACACCATCTCTGCTCAAGATGCATCAAAGAATACAGCTAGTCAATCTGTTACCATGTCACCACATGCCTACATCTTTCCAACATCAGGTAAAGCAGGCTCACGTGTACTCATTCCAACAAGTCAAGGCAATGGATATGCTACAAATTCTGCTATTACGATAAAGTTTGATGGTACAACAATTACACCATCTGCTGCCATCACATCGGATGTAGATGGTAACTTTGAAGGAAACTTTACGATACCAAGTGGGGCTTTACCTGGTTCACACACTATAACAATTTCAGATTCAAAAGGTGATGCATTCTCTACTTCCTTTAATGTTGATCCAAATGCTCATGCATTTAGTGCTCAAACTCTCNTACTTTGCCTTTATTCCTGACAATGGACCTGGCGCAGATGGTTCTGGTGCATTCATGGTAAATGAAAAAAATACTGGAAATGTGGATGTATTCAAGAATGTAAATGGACAATTTGTAAAACAGACATTACCATTTGTCAAAGTACCCAACCTACAAACAAATTATGAAACTAATGGGTTGCTAGGAATTGCATTTGATCCAAACTGGGCAACCACTTCATCTTCACAGTATGTCTACTTTTACGTCACAAGAACTGTATCGAACTCTGT
>NZ_RCMC01000004.1 GCF_011319475.1 Candidatus Nitrosotalea sp. FS | reverse complement strand
TCGTGTCTTGGTGGTGTTCTCTTTTGTGTTGCCAAACTCACTAGTATGAAAACTGGAAGCGATATGAGTGGTGGAATCATTGTATCAAGTCCAGCGTATTGGTAATACGGACTAGAAGACGGTGCTATTGTTATCAAAAAGAACAAGACCAGTCTTATTGTAGATCCTACTGCAATTGACGCAACCGCACCTGCGGCAGTTGACTTTTTCCAAAATGTTCCAAAGACTAGAGGAACTAGACAACCTGCTAATACGATATCAAATGCCAAAATAAGATATGCACCAGGTCTTGGAATGAGATACCCTAATGCAAAAGCGGTAAAGAACATTGGAATAACAAAGAGTCTTGTTGCAACAAGTAGCTGTCTGTCACTAAGTCTTGGTCTCTTCAATAATCTTCCAATTATGTTTCTCTGCAACATGTTTCTTGATAATACGCTTGCAATGGCTAATGTGCCACCATTTGCAGTTGACATGCCACAGCTGACAGTGCTCACAAGCATGAGTATGCCTATCACTGCAGGTACGTGTTTTATTGCAATAATTGGNTGTGTAAGGATCATCAAGTTTTGGCTCTAACGTAAATCCAACGATTCCTATCATAGTTACAGGAATTAGGATCAAAAGAGTAATTCCAGCTCCCATGTAACAACTCTTTGTTGCTGTACGGCCCCCATCTGCTGCAAACACTCGTTCCATAAAGTCTAATGCAACAATGTCTCCCAATCCTAGAGATATTATTGAAGCCCAATTTACGAGTGCTCCATTGCCTACATTGTAGAGGCCCGACATGTCCATGAATCCTGCTGGAGCATTTGCTACTATTGTGTCCAATCCACCTGGAATTGGAGACCATGGACTAATGAAATACAGGAAGCCAGCCCA
>NZ_RCMC01000145.1 GCF_011319475.1 Candidatus Nitrosotalea sp. FS | reverse complement strand
ACTACAGGAAATGTTACAAATACACAAACAATCAACTTGGTTTCACCAACCTTTCCCAGTCCAGGAACTTATGATATCAAAGTGGTCTCTGCACTTGGCACCATGCAAAAAACTACAATTAGTATGCCTTATTCGCCTCTCAACGTCCAATTTTATACTGTAAACAAGTCCATTGCCACAGGCGATAATGTAACAATGGTAATGGTGATTACAAACAATGGAACTACCGATCTCACAAATGTTAGCCCTACAATTCCAAAAGCAAATCCTACTGCACTGTTTTCAGGATCAGTTGTTCCATCTACAACTACAACTATTAAAACTCTTAAAGCTGGCAATTCAGTAATACTTACCTGGTATGCCATTATGGTAGGTGGTGTTGGATCGTTTGGCACGGTATCAAGCACTGTAACTGGATCAAACCCCGACGGATCCACAGTATCACAAGCAGTATCAACAAAGGTTTTCGTCAATTACCTGATACAAAATATTAAGATTTCAGCTACACGTACTACGCCACAAATATCTCTAATAGTGCCTTACCCCATGGGATCCGATAACACTTTTCAATCAGCATTTGGAGTAGTCGTATCAAATCCCACTGACGCTCCGGTTACAATTAATCAAGTAGTAATTAATCTCATAACCGTAGCAAGTAATTCAAACGGTAAGGTACAATATCCACTAGGCGGAGCTTTTACGCAAATTGCACCAACTAGCGGATGGGCTGTGTTATCTGGTGGTCAGGGGCAGGATTACGCCCTCCAGTGGACTGGGACAACTACTGTTGCAGCCAGAGCATCTACNTTGCCGCACAAGACTTGGCTCCACCTGCGGATTTGCTTGACATTACGCTGGGAGCGGTAGTATTTACAAATGTGGGTGAGCTTACAAAGATTGGGTATGCTACTTCTCTTGCTTTGCCAACCGCTACACTATCAAATACTTATGCTACA
>NZ_RCMC01000238.1 GCF_011319475.1 Candidatus Nitrosotalea sp. FS | reverse complement strand
CCCGACGAGGTCTGTCCGTCAGTCGCGGCCATCACGGCTCACGCATCGCTTCGTCGAAGCCGCGGACGACGCCGGCGAAGAGGTAGGTGAAGAGTGAGCGGGTGCCGATGCGGATGTCGCCCTTGAGGGTGATGCCCGGCACCAGGCGGAACCCGGGCGGCACGTTGCGCGGCGTCACCGTGTTCAGCGCCACCCGCGCCTTGTAGTAGGGTTCGGCCGGCTGGCCGGTCTGGTCGTCGGTGGTGAACGAGCCCTCGCTGATCGTGCGCAGCCTGCCCTCCACCGTCCCGTGCTCGATGAAGTTGTAGGCGTCGAGCTTGAGCGACACCGCGTCGCCGACCCGGATAAAGCCGATGTCGCGCGCCGCGACATGCAGCTCCGCCTCAAACGCCGAACCAAGCGGCGCCAGGTAAATCAGCGGGTCCCCCGCGTTCAGCACCGAGGCCGGCGACAGCCGGGCGATCTTCAGCACCACGCTCTCTTCCGGCGCTTCGAGCCGCACCAGCTCCTGGTGCCTCGCCGCCTTGCGCAGCTGCTCCGCCGCCGCGTCCCGGCTGGTCTGCGCCGTCACCAGCTCCTGGCTCACCTGCCCGTACCATTGCTCGACAAACGCATCGCGCGTCGCCGCCGTCGCGTCCAGCTCGTGCCGCGCCTCCAGCACCGCGTTGCGGTCAAAGTCGAGCGCCCGCTCGACCTCCAGCTTCTGGTCCGTCGCCGCCAGCAGGTTCAGCCGGCTGCCCACCTGCGCCGCCGCCAGCGCCGACCGCATCCGCTCAATCTCCGCCGATATCTTCGCCCGGTCGCCGTAGCGCGCCTCGTCCGTCTGGTACTTGACGATCGTCGCCTGGTACTGCGCGATCTGGTCGTCGTAGCCCTTCACCTGCGCGGCGAACTGCGCC
>NZ_RCMC01000001.1 GCF_011319475.1 Candidatus Nitrosotalea sp. FS | reverse complement strand
TCAAAAACATTGACTTCGTATTTAGAATCAAAAAATTTTGGAGTACGGATACAATATTCTAATGAAACGGTTCCACTTGGCACAGGTGGTGCGATAAAAAAGGCATTAAAGTATGTAGATGATGATAACTTTTTTGTCATAAACGGAGATGTAATAACAAATATTGATTTAAAAAAATTACAAGCTCACCAGAATGCAATGGCAGTAATCCCACTTAGGACCGCTTATGGCGTGGTACATGTATCGGGAGAAAAAGTGACAAAATTTGAGGAAAAGCCTGAAATCTTTAATCACTGGATGAATGCTGGAATATACCATCTAAACAAAGAAATCATCAAACAACTTCCTGCAAAAGGAAATATCGAAGTCACTGCATTTCCTGCGTTGGCAAAACAAGGCAAATTACATGTAGTGAAATTTATCAATGTATTTTGGAATTCTGTTGATTCTCACAAGGATATTGACGAATGTGTTACAAGCATGGTAAAAACTAGACATGAGAAATTTCTTTCAAAGTGATCATTTTTGAGAATTGGAGTTAGTCTAGGATCTCTGCTCTCCGTTGAACAAATAATGGAATGCTCAAACACGTTGGCAAAATCTAATCCTGATTCCATCTGGATTCCAGAAACATGGGGTATGGATTGTTGCTCTGTNCTCTGCTTTCAGTTGAGCAAATAATGGAATGCTCAAACACATTGGCAAAATTCAATCCGGATTCTATATGGATTCCAGAAACATGGGGTATGGACTGTTGCTCTGTAATGTCAGCAGTCTCACAAATTGCCAAAAAACCAAAAATTGGCTCTTCTATAATGAATATCTATTCACGTAGTCCTGCACTTGTTGCAATGACTGCCTCAACCCTTGATGTTCTATCTGGGGGTAGAGTGATAATTGGACTAGGTACTAGTAGCCCTGCAATAGTTGAAGATTGGCATGGTACCAAGTTTTTGCA
>NZ_RCMC01000062.1 GCF_011319475.1 Candidatus Nitrosotalea sp. FS | reverse complement strand
CCTGACTAAGGGCTGACCTTTGGGAGCCAGGGATAGGCGCACAGGGATTTGATGCGTCCGGTTTCGGCGAGCAGACCGTTCCAAGCCTGGCAGCAGGCATCGATGATCTCGGGGGTGCCGGCGAAGACGCGGTGAGTGAGGTGGCTGTCCTTGAGGTAGAGCCAGAGCCGCTCGATCGGGTTGAGTTCGGGGCTGTAGGGCGGCAGAAAGAGCGGGGTGATGTTGGTCGGCACGACGAGTTTGTCGGCGATGTGCCAGCCGGCCCTGTCCATCAGCACGACGGCGTGGGCGCCGGGGGCGACCGCCTGGGCGAGTTCGGCGAGAAAAAGGTTCATCGCCTGGGTGTCGAGCCGGGTTATCACCAGCGCCACGCCGGTGTCACGCGCCGGGCACACCGCGCCGATGATCCAGGTCGAGCGGTGGCCGAAGTCGCGCCACCCGCGCGGGGTATGGCCGCGCTGCCACCAGATGTAGCCGGTGCGGCCGGTCTGTCCGACCCGCGCCTCGTCCTGGCTCCACAGCTCGAAGCGCTCGGCCTCGGGATGGGCCGCTACGATCTCGCCCAGGCGCGCGGCGAACCCCCTTTTTTGAAGGCCTCCTGCGCCTTCGGATCGGCTTTCGGGTGCACCGGGCGGGTCTTGCGGTGCGACAGGTCGAGCGACCACAGCAGCCGCAGCATCCCGGTCTCACTGTAGCCAACGCCCCAGCGTTCTGCCGCTACCCGGCACAGATCGACGATCCGCCAGCGCGCCACGCCGTCAACCGCCGGATCGGGGCCGCGCAGCACCAGCGCCTTCAACGCCGCCATCTGACCTTCACTCAGCTTCGGCACCCGGCCCGGCAGCGGCCGGTTCGACAACCCGGCAATCCCTTCGGCGTTGTAGCGGTGAACCCAGTCGCGCAACGTCTGCCGGTCCATCCCGGCCAGCCGCGCCGCGCTCGC
>NZ_RCMC01000224.1 GCF_011319475.1 Candidatus Nitrosotalea sp. FS | reverse complement strand
GAGGCCGGCATGCCGTACAGGGTCGGGTCGAAGTCGTCGCCGACGGCCTCGCCGATCGTGCCCTCGTTGGCCTGCTTGAGCGACAGGCTGATCCGGCGCCGGTCCAGGTCGATGTCGATGATCTTGACGAAGATCTCCTCGCCCACCTGCACGACCTGCTCGGGGATCTCCACGTGCCGGTCGGCCAGCTCGGAGATGTGCACCAGGCCCTCGATGCCCTCCTCGACCCGGACGAACGCGCCGAACGGCACCAGCTTGGTGACCCGGCCGGGGACGACCTGGCCGATCTGGTGGGTGCGGGCGAACTGCTGCCACGGGTCTTCCTGGGTGGACTTCAGCGACAGCGAGACGCGCTCGCGGTCCATGTCCACGTCCAGCACCTCGACGGTGACCTCCTGGCCGACCTCGACGACCTCGCCCGGGTGGTCGATGTGCTTCCAGGACAGCTCGGACACGTGCACCAGGCCGTCCACGCCGCCCAGGTCGACGAACGCGCCGAAGTTGACGATCGAGGACACCACGCCCTTGCGGATCTGGCCCTTGCGCAGGGTGTTGAGGAAGGTGTGGCGGACCTCGGATTGGGTCTGCTCTAGCCACGCCCGGCGGGACAGCACCACGTTGTTGCGGTTCTTGTCCAGCTCGATGATCTTGGCCTCGATCTCCCGGCCTACGTACGGCTGCAGGTCGCGGACGCGGCGCATCTCCACCAGCGAGGCGGGCAGGAAGCCGCGCAGCCCGATGTCGAGGATCAGGCCGCCCTTGACGACCTCGATCACCGTGCCGGTGACCACGCCGTCCTCTTCCTTGATCTTCTCGATCGTGCCCCAGGCGCGCTCGTACTGCGCGCGCTTCTTGGACAGGATCAGGCGGCCTTCCTTGTCCTCCTTCTGGAGGACGAGCGCCTCGATCTGCTCGCCGGTCTTGACGACGTCGTGCGGGTCGACGTCGTGCTTGAT
>NZ_RCMC01000194.1 GCF_011319475.1 Candidatus Nitrosotalea sp. FS | reverse complement strand
GTTTTCATCTGCCCTTCCTCCAAGCGACATTGTATACAATGGATACATGTCCTTTCCAAGCCTTCCTCCACCTCCATAGAATCCAATTGTCGCAATCTCGTGCTGGCCACAAGAGTTGGGACATCCACTTATCTTGATTGTAGAGTTTCGAAGATCATCGTCTTCGTCAATTTTTAGTTCAATGAATTTTCTTTGTACTTCTTTTGCCAATCTATGTGAGTTTGTAAGTGCCAAGTTACACGAAGTTGTTCCAGAACAGCCCACTACAGACGCCATCGTAAGCGCACCTGGGTTTGCAAGACCGACTTCTAACAGTTTAGAGTAAACTCTTGGGAGATCCTCGTCTCGCACCCAGCGAAATACCATGTCTTGTGTAAAGCCGTTTCTTATCTGACCATCTGCAGTAAACTCTCTTGCAATATCGGCAATTGCTCGNGACTCTACGTACCCACAAATCAAGCGTCTCACCAGATTTTTTATCAGACTTGAATATCTCCACTATTTTTAGAATTGTTGGAATTACTCTCTTTGCTGGAACTTTTGTGCAGGTATGTCCAAGTGTCGTGTTTTCATCTGCCCTTCCTCCAAGCGACATGGTGTACAATGGATACATGTCTTTTCCAAGCCTACCTCCGCCTCCATAGAATCCAATTGTTGCAATCTCATGCTGCCCACAAGAGTTTGGACACCCACTTATCTTGATTGTAGAATTTCGAAGATCATCGTCTTCGTCAATTTTTAGTTCAATGAATTTTCTTTGCACTTCTTTTGCCAATCTATGTGAGTTTGTTAGTGCCAAGTTGCATGAAGTTGTTCCAGAACAGCCTACAACAGATGCCATTGTGAGTGCACCTGGGTTTGCGAGACCGACTTCTAATAGTTTAGAGTAAACTCTTGGAAGATCCTCGTCTCGAACCCAACGAAATACCATGTCTTGTGTAAAGCCGTTTCTTATCTGTCCATCAGCAGTAAACTCCCTTGCAATATCTGCAATTGCTCGTAGTTGGTTTGATGTGACATCACCTGATTCCAGTGTAAGAAATACGCAACTAAATCCTGGTTGCTTTTGTTTGAATGTATTTGATTTTACCCATCTGGCATATCCTTGTGGGACAGATGGAATTTCTGAGCTTATCGATATCTTTCTCATTGTTTCTACTGTCTTGTCAACTTCAAGTTTTATGATAACTGACAAGAGCATCTTTATCATTGCCCTTTCTTTTAGTACCAAGTTTTGGAATTTTTCCCATCCCATCTCATTTACAAGATAACGCATTCTTGCACGGGCCATGTTTTCCCTGTTTCCTAGTCTGTCAAATATTCTGATTACTGAAACTATTGTATACAGCACTTCGNTCCCATCCCATCTCATTTACAAGATAACGCATTCTTGCTCTAGCCATGTTTTCCCGGTTTCCTAATCTGTCAAATATTCTAATTACTGAAACTATGGTATACAACAATTCATCTTCTGAAGTAAATGGTTCCAACTGGTGACCGACAAATGATTGTGCGCCTAGCCCTCCACCCAGAAATACTTTGAACCCGCGTTGTGGTTTTCCGTTTACTTCGCCTTGTTGTGGAATCAATCCAATGTCTACCATTCTTGCCATTCCGTGTTTTTCACAGCATGTGAAATTAATCTTGAATTTTCGTGGAAGTGCTTGGCACAAAGGATTTCGTAAAAGGAACTTGGTTGCGCCAACTGCATAAGGTGTAGGATCAAAAACCTCATCTGGACATACACCTGCAAGTGGACTGCACATGATACTTCGTACAGAGTTTCCACATGCTTCTCTTGTTGTCATTCCAGATTCTGCAAGTCCCCGCAGAACTTCAGATACATCTTCTAATGCTACCCAGTGAAGCTGAAAGTTTTGTCTTGTGGATACATGTGCACTACCTATTGAGAACTGTTCACTAAGATCTGCAATCTTTTCTAGTTGTTCGGAATAAACTTCGCCTGCTGGAAGTTTAAGTCTAATCATGCTGTAATCATCAGTCATTCTGCTGCCATAGGCTCCATGCTGTAGCCTGAATCTTCGAAAATCGTCACGGTTAATTTTTCCTTGTCTGAATAACTTTACCATCTCAGAGAATCTTTCAGCCTCCTCTAGTCGTCCCCAGTTTATCTTGTGTTTTGGGACATTGTCTGGTTTAGACTGGATACTAGTATTGCTCAATTATTGTAGCTAGTCTTCAGAAAGCATATAAATTTTGTATTAAGTAGCTTTTTCCTCCACATAACGAGGTAAACAGGAAAATTTTGCCATGCGTGTTCCAAACTTTTGGAATCAACTNCATATAAATTTTGTATTAAGTAGCTTTTTCCTCCACATAATAATTCAGTTTGGTAAGATTTGCCGAATTGGTTCTAGACTTTTGGAATAAGTCTATAACTATTAACTCAGACGCTTTGATAGTATTTTTTGCCTCTTTTTCGGTGTTTTTAGTCAGTTTAACACATTTTCATTATTTTAGATATTCTAATGTCAAGGATGTAGCTTCCACCTCCTTTCCATTTTTATCTTTTAGATGCACGTAGATAGTATGCAAGCTATCCTGACCGCCCCATTTTGACAGATCAACTGTTATATCAATTCCATTAGAATATTTACTTTTATTATCAAAGGTAACATAATCCACACAATTTTTTTGGCCATCATCAAAAGTAACTTCAATCTTTCCGGTAGAACATTCTTGGTAGTAGCTTTCCAATGGTAGTGCTTTCACAATCTCTCCTGAAATAGTTCCTTCATCATAATGACCCGCATTATATGGAGATTTTTCATCAAGATCAAGTTTATTCAAAGATTGAGGACTAGGATCAGAATAAATGTCTATAGAATCAAACGAATATCCTACTGGCAAAGTTCCAGTCAGTTCTAGTTGATGTTGATCTACCAGATCTATTTTTTGCCAATCAATTAAATTATTTTCAAAATGTTCAACAAAATAAAATCGGTCTTGATTGTATGCAATCCCGATATTTACATGAGTATGATTTGGATCTAAGATATTATCCCTATGTCCCCAGTTTGATAAGGCATCATCATACATCATGGAATGTTCATGACTTTTGATCTGCTCTTGAGGATCAAAGACATTTGGGGCACATAAAACAGTCTCACAATATGTGTACTCGTAGGATATATTTTCAGCCATTGATCCTTTTCCACCTGCCTGAGTGTATGTAACATATGGTTTTACTCCCATGGTGTTCCAATGTGAGAAATATTCATTTTGCAGCATGTCATCGGCGTGTCTCTGAGCTGATGTGTTATTACTTAATTGTACAGGAAGTAAACCATGGTCACTTCGGTCTTTGTTGATTATTTGTAAGGCATATGCATAAAGTGAATTTCTAGTTTGTTCGGTATATTTTTGAGAATCATAGCTCAAATTAGACGGTTTTGCTTTGTCAAATAACGCCAAGCCTCCAAGTTGTATAAAAATTTCGCTAAATAGAACTAGTGTAATTATTATAATGATAATTGTTGTTTTGATTGAAGATTTTTTCTTGTAGGAATAATCAGTTGAGATGTAGTCATATCTTGATTCTTGCGTAGATTTTAGGAAATCTTTTCTTTTATTTCGTAGAGGCATAATGATAATGGGAATTATGAAAATAATTATTCCAATAACTAGAAATGAGTTATAGTCTAGTATGTATCCTAATTTTGGAATTACTGAATATTCTTTACCAAAATAATCCTCTTTTGTAACAAAGTGAACGGCTGTTTTGTTAGAATCGGCCTGTGTCTGTAATATTCTTGGATTTTCTTTTATGTCTATAACTCTACTTATGCTATGTTTGCCTTGAGAGTGAACAACAAAAAGTATCACATCACCTTTTTTTATGTCCTCAAAAGGTGTTTTCTCTACTAGAACAACATCCATACGTTCTAGAAATGGAGCCATACCATCGTTGGACATGACATACATTGTACCTTGTGTGCCATAGCTCACTGCATATAGAATAGCAACCAGTATGGCAACATTGGCAAATCCTACTGTAATTCCAATTCCAATTCGACGAAGTTTAGGAGACTTCTCATGACCACAAACAGTGCAGATTTGCTTTCCTTTTTGTGTCGTAACGTATTGATGATTCTTACATTTTTCAGACAAACAAATCTAATGAAATAACATTGTTTTTCATTGTTTCTAAAATTGTCATTATCTACATAATTTGATTAGATATCAATTCTTCTCATAATCATTTTCTTGCCCTGTTCGTTCCGAGTTATCATGAACGGACCACCGAACTTGTTAGCATAGAGAGTAGTGCCTGGCAGATTGTTGGCTTCCATGACCTGCCTTGTCTTCACATNATTTTGCCGTGCTTGTTCCAAACTTTTGGAATCAACTTTTGCGGATCATGTTTAGATCCCATTATTGTGTACATGTCGATGATAATTATTCTGTAAGATAGATACAGTCCAAAAAACATGTCCCAAAGATATTTCATGAAAATGTTAGTTGCAAAGAACCAGAAAAGAGTTAAATGATGACCGGCAAGAAAAAAACAGCGTGTCAAACAAGATAAGTCTTGCCCTAATAGGAATGGGAAATGTGTCCACTACACTTGTGAAAGGTTTTGAATATTACAAAAACTCTACGGAAGGTTTGTGGCATCCAAAAATAGGCGGGCTTACACTNACACTTGTGAAAGGTTTTGAATATTACAAAAATTCTACAGAGGGTTTGTGGCATCCAAAAATAGGTGGACTTACACTAAATGACTTTACAGTTACTGCAATATATGATATCGATGCAGCAAAGGTTGGAAAAAACATTTCAAGTTTGATAAATGGTTCCAAGTCAGATTTTGGAAACCTGATAGTCCAACCAGGAATTGCAGATGATGTTACACCAGGGACATATTTCAAAAAATGGACAGACAAAATCATCAAGCTATGACGAATTTGTAAATTCTCTTAAAAAAGCCAAGCCAGATTTTCTTGTAAACCTTATCTCATCAGGAATGGAAAAAAGCGGTGAAAAATATGCAAAAGCTGCACTTGATGCAGGATGTTCTTTTCTTAATGCAACAGCTGCCAAGACTGTTACCGACCAGACACGAAAAGCGTTTGAATCAAAGGGATCACTCATACTTGGAGATGATTTGATGAGCCAATTTGGAGGCACTGCATTTCACAGAGGCATGATTGATTTCATGGCAAGCAGAGGAATCTTCTTGAAAAAAGCATACCAGCTTGATGTTGGAGGTAATCAGGATACACAAAGTACAATGGCAGAAGAGACAAGAGAAAGAAAGAGACAGATAAAGACAGACTCCATCGCAATAGAATCACCAATTCCTTTCATGTCAACAGCAGGTACTACAGAATATGCAGAACAGCTTGGCGATTCAAGAGTTAGTTATTATTGGATGGAGGCAAAGGGATTTCTTGACTCACCAATCGAGCTTGACTTGTCCCTTCGTACAAACGATAGCACAAACGGCTGCAATGTCATAGTGGATGTCATTCGCGCTGCAAAAAGATCAATTGATAAAAAAGACTTTGGTAAATCAGACATAATCTCAGCATACGCATTCAAGAGTCCATTAAAGAAGATGCACATACGAGAATGCATCAAGGCTTTTGAAGACGCGTTTGTAAACTGAGCAAACTATTAATGTGCAAAAAAGCGGATTATTTTTCATGCAAAAAGCAACTCTAAGCGACGAAGCCCCAAAGATCTTCGCTGATTTAAGAGAAGTCGAGATAACTCGAGCTATTGCAAACGAGTTTCATTCAGTACTAATTGACAGATCAGATTCTGATGTTATAATCATTGGCGCAGGTCCAGCAGGACTTACTGCAAGTAGAGAACTATCACTAATGGGATTCAAGGTTCTGGTAATAGAACAGAACAACTATCTCGGTGGAGGTTATTGGCTTGGAGGATATATGATGAACCCTGTAACAGTGAGAGCTCCAGCTCAAAAGATATGGGACGAGTTGGGAATTCCGTACAAGCAGGTTGCAGAAGGTCTCTATCNGTAGAGAACTATCACTAATGGGATTCAAGGTCCTGGTAATTGAACAGAACAACTATCTTGGTGGAGGCTATTGGCTTGGAGGATACATGATGAATCCTGTAACAGTGAGGGCTCCAGCTCAAAAGATATGGGACGAGCTAGGAATTCCATACAAACAGATTTCAGAAGGTCTCTTTTTAACACCTGGACCACATGCAGTATCAAAATTGATTGCCGCAGCATGTGATGCCGGAGTAAAATTCTTACAGCTAACCAAGTTCGATGACCTAGTTTTGAAGAACGGTCGTGTCTCAGGAATTGTAGTAAACTGGATGCCAGTATCTGCACTTCCAAGAAACATAACATGTGTAGACCCAATTGCACTAGAATCAAAGATGGTAATTGATGCATCAGGTCATGACTCTGTTGCAGTAAAAAGACTGGTAGACAGAAAACTTGTAGAATGGAAAGGAATGGATCCAATGTGGATAGACGACGGTGAGAACAGAGTTGTCTACAAGACAGGCGAAGTATATCCAGGACTAGTCATTTCTGGAATGTCTGTAACTGAAACATATGGTCTTGCAAGAATGGGTCCAACTTATGGCTCCATGCTATTATCTGGTAAAAAGGCAGCCGAAGTAACAGCTGCCAAGCTTAAAGAACTAAGAAGATAAATCAATTCACTTTCAAAACTACTTGATGAAGATATCCAAGATTTTTCTCTATGACGAGCCATCAGTTCCTGAAATCCAGATAAATGATCTGGCAAGTTTCATAACAGAAACATTTGGAGTGCCAGTTCAGGTAAGAAAAAACTTCTTTTCATATTTCAGATCAGACAGAGAAACCGCTACAAGAATTGCATCGACCAGGGTTTTCAATCCACAGGCTCCATTTGAGGTACATGTCCCAACAGAGGAGGAGATTAATTTTGAAGAAGAATCATTTGGAAACAATTCTTCCTCAGACAACATTGTATTGTATGATGGTTTTGAATTACAAAAGATAATTCTAGACAAAATTCCAAGTGAAGAACTATCAATTGATACATTTCACCTTGCTTTCACTACAAGGCTTTCATGCACATATGACTGCGAAGACAATAGGTATCACGGAAGGGCAGTAATCTGCTCAAATCCTTCCATCGTATCAACTACTGGAATTATAGAGGCCCCTGCCAAGCCGCGTGCATACTACCTGATAATGCAACACAGTATATCCCAAGGGCTAAACCTTGACACACTAAAAGACAAGTTCAGAGGCAAGTTTCTAGAATACCATGACAAGAATCTTGCCCAAGTGGTAAGAGGATATGCACTCCAGGCAATTTTCTACCATATAACATCAGAGCCATTTTGTGATTCAAAGGAATGTATTTTGTACAATGCACACTGGCAAGAAGATCTGATACATGCACAGATCGAATTGGGAAAGCTATGCGAATATCACCAGCGAATTCTTGAGACATACAAGAAAACATGAATAATTTAAATATGAACTTGACAGAGTTGCACTTGTGCAAGCAGAAATCAGATCAGAGAACAAAAAACCAGAGACTAAAAGAAAATTTGATGTAATAATTATCGGTGCAGGTCCTGCAGGGTACACTGCTGCAATATACACATCACGTGCAAAACGTGAAACTCTGATAATCTCAGGCGTTTTACCAGGAGGACAGTTGATGCTTACAACAGAAGTTGAGAATTTCCCAGGTTTTGCAAGCGGTATCATGGGTCCAGAATTGATGACAACTATGAGACAGCAAGCAGAGAGAATGGGAACTACAATCATTGATGACGAAGTAGTAAATGTTGATTTCAGACACAAGCCGTTTAAGATACTGACATACTCTGAGGAATACGAAGCTGATTCTGTAATCATTGCAACAGGTGCAACACCAAGAAAGATTGGCGCAAAAGGCGAACAGGAGTTTAGTGCACGGGGAGTTTCATATTGCGCTACATGTGACNGTGCAACACCAAGAAAGATTGGTGCAAAAGGTGAACAAGAATTTAGTGCACGCGGAGTGTCATATTGCGCTACATGTGATGGACCATTTTTCAAGAATCAAGATATTGTAGTTGCAGGAGGAGGAGACTCTGCAATGGAAGAGGCAATATTTCTTACAAAGTTTGCAAACAAGGTTCACGTGGTACACCGAAAGGACACACTTCGTGCAAGCAAGGTAATGCAAGACAGGGCTTTTGAAAATAAAAAAATCCAGTTCCACTGGAATACAGTAATTGAGGAAGTAAAAGGCAGCCAGAAGGTGAGCCAGATAATGGTAAAAGATGTCACTACAAACAATGTCAATACACTAGAGGTAGGTGGACTGTTTGTCGCGATAGGACATGAGCCAAATACAAAATTGTTCAAAGGTCAGGTTGACCTTGACGAGCAAGGATACATCGCTCTAAAGAATCATACACAGACAAATGTTGATGGAGTCTTTGCTGCAGGAGATGTTCATGATCACAGATACAGACAGGCAATCACAGCAGCAGCATTTGGATGCATGGCTGCAATTGACGTAGACAAGTATCTATCAGAGCGCAAAAAGTAACTATTCTCTAACTTTAGAGATGTACTTGGAATTCTTTAATGCAGAATCATATTCACTTTCTGAGAGTATGTGTTGCTGGGTGTAAAGACTCTTGAATTTTCTTCCATCATCTGCAAATATTCCAACTGCATAACCATTTGAGATGTTGTATTTTTTCATGGCAGTGTATACGGTTGCAGAGGATGGACTGACAAGCATCTTTTCTTTTTGCAAGATCTCTTTTACAGAGTAAAATGCCTCTTCGTTTGTAATTGTTATCCAGTCATCAACTACTTTTTCTCGCTTGATGAACAGATCGGGCTTGGAAGACTCTTCGAAATTTCTCAGACCTTGAATCAGGTGATTCTGCTGAGGCTGTACTGCAATAACCTTGATGTCGGGATTCTTTTCTTTTAGATATGCACCTATACCGGTAATTGTTCCACCTGTTCCCACACCGGTGAAAAAGTGAGTAATCTTTCCCAGAGTCTGCTCCCAGATCTCAGGACCTGTTCCTTTGTAATGACCCATAAAGTTTGCATCGTTTGCATATTGGTTAGGAGAGTAATACTTGTCAGGTCTTGCAGATGCAATGGATCGTGCAAGCGCAATGCTTTGGTCAGTTCCTGCACCCACCTTTGGACACAAGTCGTCTGATGTTTGGTATAGCGTTGCGCCAAGAGATTCAATTATTTTCTTTGTTTCATCACTTGCCTTTTCAGGAATGACAATCTCGACTTTGTATCCCAAGAGTTTTGCAATTCCTGCTAGTGCAATTCCGGTGTTTCCAGATGTTGGTTCTATGATTATTGTGTGTCCTCTTTTAATCAGGCCTNGTATCCCAAGAGTTTTGCAATTCCTGCAAGTGCAATGCCTGTGTTTCCAGATGTTGGCTCTATAATTATGGTGTGCCCTCTTTTAATCAGGCCCTGTTCTTCTGCCATCTTTACCATCCAGTAAGCGGCTCTGTCTTTTACAGAACCAAATGGATTGTAAAATTCTAATTTAGCGAAAAACTCTGTTTGGTTTTTTGAAAGTGACTCTAGTTTCACAATTGGCGTGCCACCTATTTTTATTGGCATACCGAGATCTTCTAGTGTTTCAGCCAAGTGGGTTATTTCACCTTCTTGATTGTAAATTCTAGATCTTTGTCTGTTTTTTTAATGCCAATTAACTGATGACCCATTCTATTTACCCATCTTGTGATGTCCTCTTCAGATGCAGGATCATCTGCAGTTATTTTTAGAATGTTTCCTACTGCCATTCTTTCCATCTCTATCTTTGTTCTAAAGACAGGCTCAGGACAGAACATGCCTCGTACATCAATTGTCTTGGTTGGAGTTAATTCCGAAATATCGGTCACCTGTAAGCCAAAAAGTGCTCACGCAATATTAAAATCTATTCATAGGCGCAAGAAGATACTATCATCTAAGAATCATTGGCAAAATTGCACGCAGGTTTCTTTCATACAAAACCGTATGATCCTGATCTTTGAAATTAATCTTGTTGGAAAGTTTTGTTATCAAGCGAACTGCAACTTTGTATGCAGTTGTCCAGACTATGCTGTCAGGATTTGATTCAAAGGCATTGATCAAAAATCTGCATACTCCTGTAAGGTGAGGATGGTTTTCTTTAAAGTATATCATGATATCTTCTTTAGAATTTTCAATTTTATACAGTGCATGTTCTATCATTTCTCTGCTTGTGATGTATCCAGTTTCACTAACCGTAACTTTTCCGTGTCGTAGTGCATAGAGTACATCATCAAGATTGTTTTCAGAATCTACCAAGTTTATGCATCTGCCAAGTGTAGATGCTACATGTGAATCACTTCCTGCCACTTCGATGAGTCGATTTGCTTTGGCAAAATGATATGCTCGAAGATTAGAATATCTGTCCACGTTGTTGCTGTTAAAGACCTCAATCATGTCACATAGAACTGCTCTTTCCCTAAGTCCATTACTAAGACCAAAAGGGTGAGGGGCACAAGAGATTGCACCCTGGGACTTGATAGCATCAAGGGTCTCCTCCAATGTGCTTCCAGCTTTTATGGTTTGATTTAGGCCAAATGCAAGAACATGAATGNAATATCTGTCCACGTTGTTGCTGTTAAAGACCTCAATCATATCACACAGAACTGCTCTTTCCCTCAGTCCATTGCTAAGACCAAAGGGATGAGGAGCACAAGAGATTGCACCCTGGGATTTGATAGCATCAAGGGTTTCCTCCAATGTACCTCCAGCTTTTATGGTTTGGTTGAGGCCAAATGCAAGAACGTGAATGCCTTGATCAGTTGTTATCTCTTCTCCTGGATAGACCTTGATCTTTTTGTATTTTTCATGGTTACTTCGATACTCCAAAAGTGAACCATATCCGTTTATGGTATTATGATTTGTAATGAAAAATGCATCAAGGTTTGCCTCGTATGCTTTTTCAAGCTGTTCCATGATTGTCACTCCACAGTCGTATGGAGTCTCTTTTGGTCCAAGCTGAAAGTTTGAAAATTCGTTATGACAGTGTAGCTCTATTTTCAATCCAGCCAATGTTTATCGAATCCATCAATCAATGCATATAATCTTTGTTTCTGGAATTTTTGCTTAGCGGAACAGATCAAGTGATTTATTGCGTAATAGATCTTTGAGCCTTCCATTTCTTTTGTCAAACTTGTAATTGCGTATGATCGCAATTGGTNTTAGCGGAATAGATCAAGTGATTTATTACGTAATAGATCTTTGAATCTTCCATTTTTTTTGTCAAACTTGTAGTTGCGTATGATTGCAATTGGAGTATTGAGCATCTTTCCTCGAACCAACTCGCTTGCAGAACAGATTTCATCGGCAACTGCAATTGCCGTAACTCGAAGAACTCTGTCAAATGTATCATGTTTTCCCTCATAGTTAATTATCGAAGATATTCCGGATATGCCTATCGCAACATCTGTTTGTCCNTTCTCTAAACGGTCTTCCAAATGTATCAGAAATAATCACTGCAACATTTTTTTTGGCCCTTGTTTTTATTTTTCTTCTCAATTTATCAGCAGAATCATCAGCATTTTTTGGAAGCAGTGTAGCAAATCCTTTTTCCACATTGCTTTCATCAATTCCTGCATTTGCGCAGACAAGACCCTGATGTGTTTCAGATATTATTATCCCATTTTTCATGCGAACAAGTCTCTTTGTTTGATCAAGAATAAGCTGAACAATTTTTGGATCCTTGTTGTATGCACTGGCAATACCTACTGCAAGTAGAGTCGGTCTAACTAGTGCCAGGTCAATTTTTTGACCCTCTTGTTTTGAGATAATTTTTTGGGTAAATACCAAAATATCATTGTCTTCTAGTCCACGTCCAGCCTTGGTCTTGAGCAAAATCTCAACCAAGTCATCTCCCGGTTCTACATCAGACGATAACTCGACGGGAATGATTTGAACTGACATGTATCAGGTCTAATTTTTTACGGCTTTAAATGATATCTTGCTTTAGGCCAGAGTCTGCACCGGTATTTTCAGACCATAGTGTTTGTTGATCAGTCCAATAAGCTTGGAAAGATCTTTTTCTTCCAGTGTGACAGTTGCAAGCTCCTTTACCATGTCCTGGGCTCTAAATGCGACTCCAAGTCCGCAGATGTCGAATAGTCTGATATCATTTGCCCCATCTACAACCACTACGATATTTTCTTTTTTCTCATTCCATTCTTTTATCTTGATGAGAGCAGATTTTGACTTGTCAGAGTCAACCTCAATTGTTACCCCATCAAGTTTTCCATCTTTGAATAACAATTCATTAGAGTAAACATAGTCAAGACCCAGCTCTTCCTTTAGTCTATCAGTCATTATAGTAAATCCTCCAGATACTGCCATTATCTTCCATCCAGCAGCCTTTAGTGCATTACATGCTTCTTTTGCACCAGTCATTACTTTTAGTGAATCAGAGACTTCCTTGCAAGTCTGATAATCAATTCCACGTAAAAGTTCGATTCTTCGTTTTAATCCCTCCTCCCAATTTATTTTGCCTTCAATTCCTTGTCTTGTTATGGCCCAGATCTCATCTTGTTTGTTAATTTTTTCGGCAAGTATTGGAAGAAATTCTGCATCAAGTAATACACCCTCAACATCAAAGATTGCTAGCATCGGTTTCTTCTTTCAACCACAAATCAGATTATATTAATCTTAAGCGATTCTCGGATCTTTCTACCACTAGTAATATATTCAAGCTTTCCAAGTTGTAGAATATGGCGGAACTTCCACACAAATATGAAGTACCAGTAAAAGTTGTTGCAAAGGCTATCAAGTTATCAGACGAAACCAAAGAAGAGCTCAAAGCATCAGGCATGATGGACGACAAGGGAAAGCTCAAACTCAAAGGTGTGAGCCCAAAGATGCTCAAGCGTATGAAAGAGGAAGCAGTTGACTGTCCTGTTTTGAAAAACGAACTTCCATTTATCCAGTGTTTTGTATGTTCTAACTTCCAGAGCAGAGTCTCAGGTAAAGTGCTCTGTAAAGGCGATCCACTCTAAAAAACCAGAAAGCTCATTAGTGCAAGTATAAGAAAGACTGGAATTGAGCAAAGAGATAGGAATTACAGTTAAGAAAAATGAAAATTTTAGCGAGTGGTATACGCAGACAGTACTAAAGGCACAACTTGCAGATTATGCGCCAGTAAAAGGCCTAATTGTACTAAGACCATATGGGTATTCTATTTGGGAATCTCTAAAATCATCACTTGATCAAAAATTAAAAGCAACAGGACACGAGAATGGTTTTCTTCCGGTTTTGATACCAGAGTCATTGTTAAGCAAAGAGTCAGATCACTTTGCGGGTTTTACCCCCGAAGTCTTTTGGGTCACACATTCTGGTGAAACAGAGATTGGTGACAAGCTTGCGTTAAGACCCACCTCGGAGGCACTTGCATATTCAATGTATTCAAAGTGGATAAAGAGTTGGAGAGACCTGCCACTAAAGATTAATTTTTGGAACACTGCACTAAGAGCAGAGATAAAGGCAACCAAGCCATTTTTGAGGACCTCCGAGTTTCTCTGGCAAGAGGGCCATACGGTACACACAACAAAAGAGGAAGCAGAATCAGAAGTCATGACAATACTTGAAATGTACAAAAAAACCGTGGAAGAAGAACTTGCAATTCCTGTAGTCACTGGCAAAAAAAGTGAAAAGGAAAAGTTTGTTGGAGCAGTTTACACTACAACGATGGAATCAATCATGCCAGACGGCAAGGCACTCCAGATGGGAACATCACACTTTTTGGGTCAAAACTTTTCAAAACCATTTGATGTAAAATTCCTTGACAAGCAAAATGTAGAGACCTTTGCATGGCAGACATCATGGGGAGTGTCATGGCGTCTAATAGGTGCACTAATCATGATCCACGGTGACGACAAGGGACTTGTACTGCCTCCACGAGTTGCACCAATTCAAGTAGTCATAGTTCCGATTTACTATTCTCCAGAAGACATGGAACTTGTACTCAACAAGGCCTCAGAGATAAAACAGACATTGGCAAAACACAATCTTCGCATACACATGGATGTAAGAGACGAGGTTACTCCAGGATACAAGTTTCATGATTGGGAGATGAAGGGTGTTCCATTGAGAGTCGAGATAGGCCCAAAAGATATTGCAAAAGGAAAGATGGTTCTTGTCAGAAGAGACAATCTCAAAAAAACGGATCTTGCATTTGAAGATACAGAAAGCGGAATTCTTGCAATGCTAGAAGAGATTCAGCAGAATCTATTTGAGAATGCTAAGAACCTTTTAAAAGAAAAGACCAGAGAGATAACAGACTTTGAAGAATTTAAGATAGAGGTGGAAAAGGGCNGAAAGATGGTTCTTGTCAGAAGAGACAATCTCAAAAAAACTGATCTTGCGTTTGAAAATACAGAGAGTGGAATTCTTTCAATGCTAGAAGAGATTCAGCAAAATCTCTTTGAGAATGCAAAGAATCTCTTAAAAGAAAAAACTCTAGAGGTGACCAATTTCGAAGAATTCAAAAAAGAGGTGGAAAAGGGTGCATTTCTTTATTCGCCATGGTGTGGACAGACAAAATGTGAAGAAGTTATCAAAGAATCAACAGGTGCAGATATCAGAGTAATTCCATTTGATGCCAAGACACAAGATTCTAAATGCATTGTATGCAAGAATCAAACCAATATTCATGCTATTTTTGCAAGAAGTTATTAGCAATGACAAGTGATTTCACAATATACAGGCATCGTACTACAAACGGATTGTGATGTGATTGTCAGGTCCAAGTCCATACCGTGACAGAATTTACATAATCAAGGACATCATTCTTACACTAGTCCAATATGGCGAGCTTAATCAGACAGCCCTTGTGAGTTTTTGCGGNCCGTGACAGAATTTACATAATCAAGGACATCATTCTTACATTGGTCCAATATGGTGAGCTTAACCAGACAGCCCTTGTGAGCTTTTGTGGGCTGAATTTAAAAAAACACAAATCAATACTGACAGAATTAGAAGCAAATGGCTTGATTCAAAACGAGGAGAGAAGCATGGGAAAACGTATCATTACAATCTACAAGCCAACCCCAAAAGGAATTGAATTTTGTAAGACAATTTTGGATCCTTATGAAACATTATTCCCAAGAAAGAAAAAGAATTCAGATAAAGAAATCTAGTCTTGGTCTAGACCATACTGTGATGCAATCTTTTTGTCAATCTCGTCTTTTTGTTGTAGATATTCTTGGTATTTTTTATTCCAAGACTTTAGTGTCTTGTATTGTCTGATTCCAGTCACCATCCAGCCAGTAGATATAGCAATAACCAAGCCTAGCAGTATGCTCAGTGCTACGCCAAAGTCATATTCACGCTCAAGAACAATGAAAAAGTGACGGTGTGTCAACAAGAAGATGGACAAACCTATTGCAAAAGGTGCCAAGATAAAACCAGATATTGAGACTCCCAGAAGAACTCTCCTTAATTCAAGAATTTTTTGTATAAAACTATCCATTAAGTCAAGTACATCAAAACGAGAGGCTGGTGTCTTGTTTTCACTCATCTGTAGTTAGCCTTTTCCTGATTCAAATGAAAAGATTTGCTAAAGAACATTTTGACTATCAATTTTACGGATCCACAGTTAGTGTGCCCTTCATTTCAGGATGTAATGTAGAATAGTATTGATAGTTTCCTGTCTTGTCAGCTAGGAAGTTTATTGTCTGAGCTTCAAAGTATTTCAGATGTCTTGTATGTACGTTAAAAGCATCAATGTTTAGATCCTGGTCTGCACCAGTATCCTTGTCTTCATTTATCACATGTAATGCAACAAGTGTTCCTTGTGGAACGTGAATAACAGGATCAACGTTTGTACTAGAAATTGACTTCTTTCCAGTTTTAGTGGATTGCTCATCATAGTAATATCCTTGGTCATTATGAGTTGCCAATATGTAGACATTGGAGGCTGTTGCAAATACTGGATGGTCTACGTTTACAGGAATTGAAGATGTCCACAAATAATACACTCCACCTGCCACAGCAAGTGCGATAACTGCAACGGTAATTATCATTCCTTTAGATATAGGACTAGATTTAGCCTTGTTCTTCTGCTTCTTGACCACAATGAAATCAGTGACTTGTGTGTATATTTAGGTAATGATTACCAAAGTTTAGCAAAACATAATACCAAAAAACCAGATGGGTTAATTCGACTAGCAACATGGAACAATGTGTAGCAAAATATAATATTTCGATTTACAGTATTTTGGCAGAGATTTTAGCATGAGAAAACTTGAGATTATACTTATCGGGATAACTATCGTTCTTGCTGCTACCGTAGCATTACAATTTAGCAACGGAAGAACATTAGAAGACATATCACAGGCAACCGTACAAGGGCCACCAGGGCCTCAAGGTCCGCCTGGACCACAAGGCCCTCCAGGATCAAGCCTTGCAACAACAGATTCTATTCTTACGCATATTTTCAAGAATTCAGAAAATTCTGTAGTACAGATAACAAGTAAGGTATCAACGGTAGACAATAATTTCATAATAAATGGCCAGCCACTTTCAAGCCAATCTACAAGACTTGGGTCAGGTTTTGTATATGATACCGAAGGGAGAATAATTACCAACAATCACGTTGTAGAAGGATCAAAAACAGTAAACGTGTCCTTTATTGACGGAAATACATACACTGCCAAAGTGGTGGGAACTGATCCTGGAAACGACATTGCAGTCATACAGATAATTGACAACTTTTCAGATGAATCTCTTGTTCCGCTAACATTTGGAAACTCGTCAAGTCTTGATGTGGGTCAACAAGTCATTGCAATAGGTAACCCATTTGGTCTAAGTGATACAATGACAACAGGCATAGTAAGCCAGATTGGAAGGCTTCTTCCAAATGACAATTCTGCAGGATTTTCAATCCCTGACGTAATTCAAGTTGATGCTGCAATCAACCCAGGAAATTCTGGAGGACCGTTGCTTGACTTGAATGGTCAAGTGGTTGGAATGAATACTGCAATCAGCACTAGCACAGGTGATTTTGCAGGAGTTGGATTTGCAGTACCTGCAAATACAATAAGCAGGATAGCTCCTGTCTTGATCAAAGATGGAGCATACTCTCACCCATATCTTGGCATATCTGGAAGAAGTCTAGACTCTGACATTTCCCTTGCAAACGGACTTGCAAGAAACTTCAAGGGTGTGATAGTTGAAAACATAGTCAAAGGAGGACCTGCAGACAAGGCAGGCATAACTCCAGCCACACCAGATCAGAATAACATCTTGCACGGAGGAGATATCATAACCTCAATAGACGGACACCCAATCAAGACAATTTACGATGTCNTGACCAGAACAACATCTTGCACGGAGGAGACATCATAACTTCGATAGATGGACACCCGATCAAGACAATTTACGATGTTATTGCATATCTTGACGAGCAGAAAAATGTTGGAGACAAGGTAATAGTGACAGTATACAGACAAGGAAAATCAATGGACTTGACGGCTACACTTGGCGCTAGACCTAACCCATCTTCCTAGTTTTATGTAAAAATATTTTTTGTCATCTTAAAATTCCACATCTTGTCATTTGCTTTTTTTATTCCAATTCTTGGTCCTGCAAGAATCTCCGACTTTTTTATTTCCAATCCATCAGTGATAAACAGGTTAGATCTTTTTGTAAGGTCTTCACCGTATTCTTTTTTTGTTATCTTTAACGCTTGGGTAAGCTTGGCAGGACCATTTGTAAGGTTTGAGATATCAGAGATTTTACGCTGCCTTGACATGAAATCAATTCCTGTTTTTGGTACAAGCGATCTTATCAAGACTGCACCTGCTTCATAATCAGAGCTTCGCGCAACTGCATTTACACAATAATGCATCCCATATGTAAAATAGACATACGCCCTACCAACCTGACCAAACATGGCCTTGTTTCGCTCGGTCATTCCTCCATAGGTATGACTTGCAGGATCGTCCTTGTATCGATATGCTTCAGTTTCTGCTATTATACCAGAGATGGTATTTCCATTAATTTTTCGGACCAGTATTTTTCCAAGTAAATCACGAGCAACATCTACTGTATCCCTATCATAAAATGAGCGGGTAAGTGCCTTCATTGTGAAATTTCTACGTCCAAACCCTTTCTTAATTTATCCAAAGATTTGGCAAGAAATACAAAATCATCTTTTAGAACCTGCCTGAGACTTGGATTGTAGATTACCGCTGCAGGGTGGACAGTGACAAAATAAAGAAGGCCATTGTTTTTTACAATCTTGCCACGGTTTTTTGTTATCTCACTACCATCAAGTAATGAACTATATGCAGTGTTTCCTAGAATACAAATTATTTTTGGTTTTATTATTTCCAGTTCTTCTGAAAGATATGGCCTGCATGCAGCGCGCTCTTCTGTTATAGGCTGCCTGTTGTTTGGCGGTCTGCATTTTACAACATTTGTAATATACACCTGGTCCCGTGTGAATCCAGCATACTCTAGTGCCTCAGAAAGAATTTGTCCTGCAGTACCAACAAAGGGCTTGCCCTGAAGGTCCTCATTTCTTCCAGGAGCTTCTCCAACAAAAATTACATCTGAATGATAATTTCCATTTCCAGGTACTGCATTTGTTCGTGATTTTGAGAGACTGCAGTTGGTGCAAGATATTACTCTGTTTTTTATATCATCTAGCTTTTCAGACATTTTATGTTGCCACACTTTTTACAATTGATTTGCCACGTATATGTGGACCACCATTCCCCATCCTCATTATTTGCATTGGGTCGCCCTTGCCGCAGTTTCCAATAGGCCTAACAGTGAAATCTTTTCCTCTTGCATCAATGGAATCAAAAAACTCTGGCGAGTTGCCCATCACAATGACATCTCTTAACAGTTCACCAAGTTCTCCGTTTTCAATTTTTTGCGCATATTGGCAAGAGATGCTCCAGTTATACCTCATCATATCTATTGATGGTATTTTCATGTTACAGATCAAAAATCCATTTTTTACGTCTTTAATCATTTCATCAGGATTCCAATTTCCAGGTGCGATGCAAGTGCATGCCATTCTCACAAGAGGCATAAACGAATACCCAGTTGCACGCATCGATGAATTTGGAATAGTGTCAAAAAGAGAGGCAGTCTCCCGACTTTGCATGTGGTTGCTCAAGATCCCATCCTCTACAAGTATTTTCTTTGTTGCAGGTACTCCTTCGTCGTCATACCTGTACCATCCAAGACTAGAAGGAATTGTAGGATCATCAATTACATTAAGTTCAGAAGAGCCAATTTTTGTTCCAAGTTTTCCTGCCCACCATGCACCTCCTGCCCATGCCATCTCTTTTCCAAGTACTCGGTCTGCCTCAGATGGGTGACCAAGAATCTCATGAGAAAGTAATGCAACAAAGTCGGGATTCATTACCACTGTTGCTTTTTCTTCTTTTACTGTTTTTGCATCAAGCAGTGCATCTGCTTTTTCAGATATTTCTCTAGAGGCTGCAAGAATGTCATTTTTTCCAGTAATCATTTCAAGCCCTCCCCTTCCCCCTTCTGTTGTGCTAACAGATTGTGTCAATCCAGAATAGTGCGATGTTGCGGATAAATTTGCCATGACGTCATCAAAGTCTTGAGTGATTTTTGATCCCTCACTGTTTACAAAATATTTGTGAAATTTGTCATGGTGCATTGATACGGATGATTTGATTATTCTTTTTTTGTCATGAATTATCTTGTCAGATTCAAGACCAATTTTTACCATTTCTTCAATATTTGGTTCAACCATCATCTTGAAATGTACTTTGTCAGTAAAAGAGCGAACTTCTGCTAGACATATCTTTTGTTTCTTATTTTCAGAATAATATCTTGCAGTTTTTATGGTATCCACAATATTCTGTTGGATATCATCAAACGAATGCGGCATAGAGACAGAATAAAATCCCCAAGCGCCATTTACTAGCACTCTGATTCCAAGACCAGAATCATTTGACAAGACAGAATTTTCAACCTCGCCGTTTTCAATTACAAATCCTGATGTCTTTACAACTTCTGCCCTTACGTCACAATACTGAGAGCCAAAATCAAGTGCAATTTTGACTGCCTTATCAGCATAATCTTCAAGCGACATGGCATTTACCAGACTGGTATCCTATATTGGCGTTCTATTTGTCTCTGTTTTTGGAATTGTAAATGAGAAGGTAGTTCCTTTGGACATCTCACTTTCCATCCATATTGTGCCACCGTGTGCTTCTACAATTCCTTTACAGATAGATAGGCCAAGGCCACTACCTCCTTTTTCCCTGGTACTTGTGGTATCAGCCTGGTAGAATTTTTTAAAGATCTGGTCTTTTGCGTCAGGAGGTATTCCTCTACCATTATCTATGACTGAGACCACAACTTCATTATTTTTTTCTTCAAGTTTTACCTCCACCTTACCGGTCTTTGGAGAAGTTGCCTTTAGACTATTTTTTATCAGGTTGTTCAATACTTGTTTCAGTCTATCCTCATCATAAAATGCATAGACATCGTTTTTCTGAGTAAAAGTAAGTGAAATATCATCTGCAATTGCCTGCGGGTGCATTCCAAGTATCGTTTTTTCGATTGTTTCCTTGAGATTGTTTTTCTCTTTTTTGATTCTAAGTTGCCCTAGTTCAAGTTTCTGCGCATCAAGTAAATCAGAGATGAGTTGTAGTAAAGTGGTGGCACTTGAACTGATTATCCTGAGTCTTTCTTTTTGTGTCGTATTTAGCGGTCCAAGATGCTCACCAAGTAATATGTCAGAGTATCCTTGAATTGGTACAAGCGGAGTCTTTAGTTCATGCGTAACCATTGCAAGAAATTCATCTTTTGCAACCTCAACTTTTTTTGCCTCTTCTTCTTTTTTCTGGATTGTCATAGACATTGCGTTAAAGGTATCCGCCAGTTCACCTATCTCGTCTTTTGCAGAGTAGATAATTTTTTCTCCATAAACACCCTCTTTGATACGACTGATTGCCTTTGTCAAAGTTTCAAGAGGTGACAAGGACTTTCTAATTGACAGTATTACAGCAACAAATACGACAATGTCAGCAATTATGAATAATTGGACTATCAAAACTTTGTCGTGCAGCTGTAGATCAATGATTCCGTTCCATTGGCTTACAAAGTCAGAGGTGGCATTGAGTAGTACAGTTCTTTGCGAATTTAATTTTGACAATGCAGCACCAAAGTCTTTTGATAATAATGTATTTGATTCAATATAGACTAGCTTTGCATTGACAGATTCCCATATTGGGTCAATCTGCCTTATAGAGCCAGAATTTTGTCGTGGAATTTCAAGCAGTGTTTCTGTAGTGATTCCATAGGCTGCATATTCAGGGTCATCTAGTGGCAATCCCTCCAGTTTTTTCAGATCAGCTCCAAAAAGTATCCTATCCTTTTTCAAGGCCGAAGTAACATTTCCCCCCTCACCAATGGAATACAATAATGTTTTTTCGCCGATATCTTTTGCAAGACTTATCATTTCCAGTGCAATTATTTTGTGTTTATTGTAATTTCTATCAAGTGGAGTAAGATCATTTTCGATGCCGTTTGCAAGTGACACCAGATCACCGTTTTTACCAAGTACGTATGTCAATCCATCCTTTACTTTGGAATCAAAGATGGTCTCTTTCTTTATTTTTTCTGCATCGTCTTTGTATGGAGCCCATGCATCACCTACCTTTGCATATGCTGGAATCAATTCTGGTGGAACCGCGACTAGATTTAGTCCGCCAATATTTCCTCCCACACCAAGTCGTGCATATGTATTATCAAAATCAGATAGTTGTTGTTCTAGAATTGGCCTGTCTCCTTCATTTCCACCTGCAATAGAATTTGCAGTACCGCCAATTCTTTCGACTATAACTTTTAGATCACTTGCATAGCTAATAGAGTGTAGAATGTCTTGATTTTGTTGTGATGTAAATATCAACAAGTAAAAGTTGACAGCAGAAACTCCGATTATCACTGCAAGTAAAAAGTACGTTTTTTGAGTCAGTTTCACAAAGAAAAAAAGACAGCAGACGGGTATAAAAGTTAGTATAAAAGATATCTAGTAAGTAGTTAAAATGTCTGAAGAGTTTCTCAGAATAGCAAGACAAGAGATACAATCAGAGATAGACAGCCTAGATGAAATTTTTCTTGCCTGCACCAATGATGAGCAACTCTATGAAAAATCAACAGATATTGAAAAACACATGCACAAGATCAAGGGTTTGGCACCTATGATGAAACAAGAAAAAATGGGCGAAATCGCAAAAATAAGCGACCTAGTTCTAAAACATGTTTCAAACCACGGTACACTGAAAGGTTCTCACAAAATAACCAGTGATGCAGTAAAGATAATGTCCGGTCTATTTAGCGGACAGGCAAATATCCAGATAGATGATTTTAAAAAACAGGTGAGAAAATCTTGTCCGCAGATCGTAGGATTTTAGATTACACTTGTAATTATATAGTACAAACTTGGTAGAATTTGTATGGCCAGCGTGATGATAGTGGATGATTCTGATGCCATAAGAATGGTCTTAAAGGACATACTTGTCATAGGTCAGCACAATCTGGTTGCAGAATTATCAAGTGGAATTGGAGCATTGGAAGAATATATCAAATCAAAACCGGACATTGTTTTGCTTGACATGGCAATGCCAAAAAAAGACGGTCTGTCAGTACTCAAAGAAATTATTTCACACAATCCAAAAGCCAAAGTAATCATGATTTCAGCTAGTGACAATCAAGAGACAATAAAAGAATGCATCAGATCAGGCGCTAACACATATGTTTTAAAACCATTTAATTTTCAAGAAGTTTTGAAAATAATCAGTAATGTAACACAATCATAGACTAACTGATTTGTATCCAGTACTTGTAACCCATTTTGCTTTTTCCAGTGGGAATCTGTTGTTACATTTAACACATATGTAATCTTGAGACGGATCGGAAAATTTGTTTCCACAGTCACTGCATATGTAATAATTATCAATTGACTTGTAATCAACGCCCATGATCTTTATCTCTTTTTGACATTTCGGGCATTTGTTTTCTTTGTAGGAATCTTCAATTGAGACATTTCCACATTTGAAATGTTCAATCAATTTTCCTTGAACAAAATTAGTGCCTTTACAGGCAGGACAGAAGAAATTTGGAAGAACCCGCACAGAATCACACTGTGTACAAGAGACTTCTTTTATTTCAGAAAGTTTCATTATCTTTTTTTCATTTTCAAGACGCAAAAGATGATTTTCCAGTAAATCTTTTTCAGTCTTGGAATATTCTGCAAGTCTTGCAAAACTTATCCTAGAAGAAGATTTCAGATGCAAGATTATTCTTTCAATATCACCGGATGGTTTTTCCTCAAGAATAGATTGTTCCTGTTCCAGAGTCTCAAATACATTTTTTAGATTTTCATATCTTATCGGCTTTTCAATATACAGATACGCACCACCTCGCATAGCATTTTTTATCTGTTCATCAGATTTGGAGTCTGCAGTTTCAAGAATGATTTTTGCGTCAGGACGTATCGCAAATATACCAGCCATCACTTCATTTGCATCCATATCAGGAAGATGGAAATCAAGTAACACTATTGATCGCTTTCCATCCTTTTCAAGATCGGAGAACGTTTGAATTCCGGCCTTGCCGCTATCACATGTCTTTACATTTTCATACCCCAATTTTTTTAAAAAATCCCTCAACAGGAGGGTTATAGCCATACTGTCTTCAATTATCAAGATATCATTTTTGCTACCAGTCATGGAAATGTCCAGCACATTGTACTATATTATTTCTTAGCTACAGTTATGGTTAAAAGATGCCAAAAATGAGTACACGTGTGGAAAAATACGTTGTAGATACTAGCATCATAATAGATGGTGAGATTACCAAGTTAATCGAGGCCGGTACATTGACAAATTGTGAGATAATAATACCGGTTGCGGTTTTAGACGAGTTACAATCACAGGCATCCCAGCACAAAGATTATGGCTTTGTGGGCCTCGAAGAGATAAAGAAAATTCGTGAGTTGGCAGAGAAGAACAACATTACGCTTAGGTTTGAAGGAGAACGCCCAAGCATGGATGACATCAAGCTTGCAAGGCATGGCAGAATTGATGCAATAATAAAAGACATTGCAAAAAAGAATGGTGCCACATTTTATACAGCAGATTACGTGNTTGCAAGACACGGCAGGATTGATGCAATAATAAAAGACATCGCAAAAAAGAATGGCGCCACATTTTATACGGCAGACTACGTGCAGGCACTTGTAGCACAGGCAGAGGGTGTAAAGACAAGTTATTCAAAACCCNGAATTGATGCAATAATTAAAGACATTGCAAAAAAGAATGGCGCCACATTTTATACAGCAGATTATGTACAGGCCCTTGTAGCACAGGCAGAGGGTGTAAAGACAAGCTATTCAAAACCTCAAGTCAAGATCTCAGACCTCGAGTTTGAAAAATACTTTGACAGTCAAACAATGAGTATTCACCTAAAAGAAGGAACATTACCACTTGCAAAAAGAGGCAAGCCAGGAGCATTTTCTCTTACAGAGGTAGGAGATACTTTGTTGACAAAGGAGTACTTGGAAGGAGTAACAAGTGAAATCCTAGAAGCATCAAGGGCTACACAGCTTGGCATAATAGAGATATCAAAATCTGGCGTACTTGTAATTCAATACAAAGATTATAGAGTTGTTGTCACCCATTCACCATTTTCAAACAATTACGAAATTACAATAACTCATCCGATAATAAAGATGTCATTAGACNTGTTGTCACCCATTCACCATTTTCAAACAGCTATGAAATTACAATAACTCATCCTATAGTAAAGATGTCATTAGATCAGTATACAATCTCTGAAAAATTAATGCAACGACTTTCTGAAAAAGCAGAAGGAATATTGATTTCAGGATCACCTGGGTCCGGAAAGAGTACCCTAGCATCAAGCCTTGCAGATTATTATTCAACAAAAGGCAAGATAGTAAAGACGTTTGAATCCCCAAGAGACTTGCAGGTAAACAAAAAGGTAACACAGTATACACATCTTGAAGGAAGTTTTGAAAATGCTGCAGACATACTTCTTCTTGTAAGACCGGATTATACAATATTTGACGAGGTCAGAAGATATCAGGATTTTAGAGTGTTCTCAGACCTAAGACTTGCAGGAGTAGGCATGGTGGGAGTTGTTCATGCACATGCACCGCTTGATGCAATACAGAGATTCATAGGAAAAGTTGAGCTTGGAATGATCCCTCACATATTGGATACAGTTGTCTTTGTCAAGGCAGGTCAGATATCAAAAGTGTATGAGTTAGAATTCAAGGTTAAGGTCCCCACAGGAATGACAGAGCAAGATTTAGCAAGACCAGTAATTGAGATTAGAAATTTTGAGGACCATAACCTAGAGTACGAAATTTACACATATGGTGATGAAAACATTGTCATACCAATATCAAAGGAGAGTAAAAGTGGCGGCATTGAAAAACTGGCCGAGGCAAAAATTCGTGACACCATACGCAGGTTTGATTCTGATGCAGAAATTGAGATCCTGTCAAACAACAGTATACGGGTAAGAGTGGACAAGGAATCCATGCCATCAATCATAGGAAGAGGCGGGGCAACAGTAAATGATCTTGAAAAAACACTCGGAGTCCATATTGACGTAGAGCCAAAAGACGGCGGATCTTCAAGGGGTGGAGAATGGTTTGAAATGTCAGAGTCTGGAAATAATTTTGTCTTAGAAGTGGACATATCAAAATCCGGCATGGATGCCGAAGTCTATGTCAATGGCAAAAACATCACATCTACCAGAGTAGGAAAGAATGGCAGAATAATAATTCCAAAAAAATCTAGTGCCGGAAAAAGATTGATTGGTGCAGTGATGTCAAAAGATGATATCAGAATAACTGTACACGACTAGCTACTGGAAACTATCAAGAATTTTTGGATTGGACTTTAGAAAGGTAACAAACTTTCGTAATTGCTTTATTGTCTGTGGATTTAGGTGATGTTCTATTCCTTCAACATCCTGGTTTGCTATTTCATGATTAATCCCAAGCATTCTAAAGAATTCTAACAGTGTACCATGTTTTTGTCGTACTGCATCGGCAAGTGAAGCGCCTTTTTGAGTCAGGTTTATTCCCCTATATTTTTCATATTCAAGATACCCACCTTCTGCAAGCTTTTGGAGCATTTTTGTGACAGATGGGGCGCTGACTGTGAGATATCGCGAGATGTCAAGAGTATTTGCATATCCTTTGAGCTCTACAAGTTCGGATATTACCTCAAGATAGTCCTCTATCCTGGTATAGTTGGTTTTTGCCGACTTGTGTGCCTCTTTTATGGATTCTAGCCTCTCAGCACGCTTTTCCTTCATATTTTTGTTAAGTATACACGAAATCATATAACCTAATCTCTTGATCAGAAATGTTCACCCAGTGGTGATTGATCTTTTGCTGGGAGTCTTAACTATTTTTTTAAAAATGAGGGGTGCATGGATGAGGGAGTCAGGCAGGGTATTGATAAAATAAAGAAAGTCAGAGATTCCCTCCATAGAAGAGCCAAAATCTACTCGGAACTTGGCAGGATGGATGACAGGGGTACGGCACGTGCACTTGGAGCACTGCAGAGAGCACCTGCACCAGGAAAAAAGATTACAAAGATAGGATTCATTTTTCTTCTTTCGCCAGACCCATTTACTACACCTCTTGGCATACCAATGATAATCGCAGGAAAATATCTAGAAAAGGTATACAACGGTGCAACAATCAAAGATGTAGGTCAGGAGACAAAGAACTTTTTCAGCGATTATTCCCATCTAAAAGACAAGATGAGTTAGGACCAAAACTCTGCATCATTTTTTACATGGGTTTTTAACTAGATATTGACTACCAGATTTTTGTGGCAACAAGGGCCCAAGTTTTAATCCCAATTGCAATTGCAGCAGTTGTAATAGGAATAGTGGGTGTATTGACAATCCCTGCAGATTCCAAACTTGCTGAAGTCAAGTTTCCAAAGGGAACAATCAAGCTTGACGACAAAATTTTAGACGTACAGATTGCAGAGACTGATGCAGAAAAAGTAAGAGGCCTTATGTTCCAAAACGAACTTCCAGATGATCAGGGGATGATCTTTGTTTTCAGCCAAGAACAAATTGTACCCATATGGATGTTGAATATGCAGTTCCCACTTGACATAATCTGGTTTGATGCCGATGGAAATGTTATTCACATTGCAAAAAATGTTCCACCTTGCAAGTCTGCACTTGAAACTGCAACATGCACAGTTCAAAATGCAGATGGTAAAAAGGCAAAATATGTTTTAGAAGTCACTGCTGGATTTACTGACAAATTCCACATAACTGAAAGTTCCAAGATGCAAATAATTTCAATCTAGGATTTTGCAAGGGTCTGTTTTAGCTCGGTAAATGCTGACTTTATCTCATCAACAGATGCCTCGTCTTCGAGCGTGCTGATATCACCAATTTTCTCATTCTGAGCCAGTGCTTTTAGGAGTCTTCTCATGATTTTGCCACTTCGTGTCTTTGGAAGTTTTGTGACAAAATAAAGTTGATCAGGAGATGCAATAGGACCTATTGTTGTTCTGATATGTTGTACAAGATCTTTGTGTAGTTGTTCAGATGGTAAAATAGCCATCTTTTAGAACTAGAAATACAATGATTGCTTCTCCCTTGACATCATGCGGTATACCACATACTGCAGCTTCTGCAACTGCCTTGTGTGATACAAATCCGCTTTCAAGCTCTGCAGTACCTAGTCTATGACCTGCAACTTTTAGCACATCGTCTGCTCTTCCAAGCATCCAGATGTATCCATCCTTGTCCCTTATTGCATAGTCACCTGCATAGTACATGTTTTTGTATTTTGACCAGTAGACTGTTTTGTATTTTTCATCATCACCCCATAGTGTAAGAAGCATTCCAGGCCACGGGTTTTCTACTACAAGATATCCCTTGGAATCATCAGGTACTGGTTTTCCGTTTTCATCAACTACAGATAGACAAACTCCTGGAATAGGTCTTGATGCAGATCCTGGTTTTAGTGGAATTGTTTCAATCCCTGGAAGAGGTGATATCATTGCACCGCCAGTTTCTGTTTGCCACCATGTATCTATGATGGGACATTTTTCTTTCCCAATTGTTGTAAAATACCATTTCCAGACCTGAGGATTTATTGGCTCACCGACTGTTCCAAGTAATCGCAGACTGGACAGGTCATTAGAATTTGGTAGAGCATCTCCATACTTCATGAACATTCTCAGCGCGGTAGGAGTAGTGTAAAGTATAGTAACGCCATATCGTGAAATGATTTCCCATATTCTTGCAGGCGTGGCATAGTCAAGTGCACCTTCGTACATTACCTGAGTCGCCCCATTCATTAACGGCCCATAGACTACATAGCTATGCCCTGTAACCCAACCAATATCAGCAGTACAAAAATAGACATCCGAATCCTTGATATCAAAAATCCACCGAAATGTGGAAGACACATGTGTGAGATACCCTCCAGTTCCATGTAGTACACCTTTTGGTTTTCCTGTTGTTCCCGAAGTATAAAGAATGTAAAGNGAATGTAAAGAGGATGAGTGCTATCAACCATCTCTGCATCACAGAGCGGTTCCATGGAACTGACAAATTCGTTCCACTTTTTATCACGTGCAGTAAAGTTGATTTGATTATGTGTGTGTTCAAGAACAATTACGTTTTCTACAAAATCAAGTCCTTGTATTGCNGAATGTAAAGAGGATGAGTACTGTCAACCATCTCTGCATCGCAGAATGGTTCCATAGAACTGNGAATGTAAAGAGGATGAGTACTGTCAACCATCTCTGCATCACAGATTGGTTCCATGGAACTGACAAGTTCGTTCCATTTTTTATCACGTGCAGTAAAGGTGATTTGA
>NZ_RCMC01000108.1 GCF_011319475.1 Candidatus Nitrosotalea sp. FS | reverse complement strand
TTTGAACTTGAAACAGACGAACATCCTCCTACACAATTTGATAATCCAAAACGATTTAAGCTCTTTGAAGCCTTTATCCGATTCTACTCCTTGCCACAAGGAAAAGAATTTGATCCTACAATGATCTTCGGTTTGCTCTTTCCAATATTCTATGGAATGATGGTGGGGGATGCAGGGTATGGACTAGTTATACTTCTAGTCTGTAGATGGGTCATTCGAAGAGTAGAGGGAGGAAAGAGAGACATTAACATCATGCCTGGCATGTTGCGAAATTTTGCATTGAATATACTGAAAAGACAACAAATGGTAAAACTAGCAAAAGCAATGACACCAGGTGCTATCATTGCAATAGCACTAGGATTCACGTTTAACTTGTACTTTGGATTCCATCTTAACGGATACCTGTTTGGTTTTCTTAACAGCTCTCTAGGTTTACATCTTCCAGCAGATGGAATGATATTCAGTCCAATTACTGGTCTGAGAAAATTATTGCTAATCAGTGGGTACATTGGTCTTGGAATGGTAACATTTGGACTAGTCTTGGGTATTTTGAACAGTATGCGTGAAGGTCTCAAAAAACATGCAATTGGTAAAATGGGCTGGTTGCTCTTTGGTTGGGGTGTAGTACTCTTTGGCCTTGCATTAATGCACCACCAACATGTCAACCCAGTACACAGCATGACAGGAGCAGCCTACATAGGTTTGATGATAGGTGGAGTTGCACTAATGTTTGTAGGGGAAGGTCCACGGGCAATCATGGAATTGCCATCTATTGTAAGCCACATTTTGTCATATACTAGAATCATTGGTATCTTGTTGGCATCAGTAATCTTGGCCGATGTAATTGATTTCATATTTATCAAGACGTTGCACCACACAATTCCATACATTATTCTTGGAACGGTTATACTCTTCATAGGCCACATATTCAATATCATAATCGGTGTCTTTGAGCCAGGTATCCAGGGAGCCAGATT
>NZ_RCMC01000142.1 GCF_011319475.1 Candidatus Nitrosotalea sp. FS | reverse complement strand
GTGATTGTAGTCGGTGACGAAGGTGTGGAGATAGGCGTCTCGTTCGGCATGGTCGAGGAAGCGTCGGTGATGGGCGGCGCGGTTTTGCGGCATTTGGTCGAGGTGTTCGCCGAGGCGGCGGTTGAAGCGTTCGACCATGCCGTTGGTTTGCGGCCGGAAGGGTCTGGTCAGGCGGTGAGCGATATGGCGGCGGCGACAGACGAGATCGAAGTGATGGCTGCCGGTGGGTTTGTCTTTGGGTTTGCCGGGTTTGTCGACGGCGAAGCGGTCGGTGAACTCGGAGCCGTTATCGGTCAGGATGGTGTGGACTGGCAGGGGAAAGGCGGCAAGAAAGCGTTCGAGGAAGGCGGCGGCGGTTTGGCCGCGGCGATCGGGCAGGATTTTGAGGTAGACAAAGCGGGTGGCGCGGTCGATGGCGACATAGGCGTAGCTTCGCTTGCGGCCGAGCGGCGGCAGGTATTTGACGTCGATGTGGATGAAGCCGGCCGGGGTCTCGGTTTTGAAGGCCAGGGCGGGAGGCTTCTCGGGCCGCTGGCGCGCGGAGATGCCGTGTCGCTTGAGGCAGCGGTGGATGGCGCTGCGCGAGAGCGCCGGGTTGAGACAGCGGCGCATCGCCTCGACGATGTCGTCGAGCGGGAGCGAGAGGGCGCGGCGCAGTTCGAGACACAGCGCGACCTCCCAATTGGTCATCGTGGTGGCCAGCCGATGCGGCACATGCGAGCGGTCATGCACCTCGCGGCGGCCACGCCAGCGGGCAACGGTGCGGGCACTGATGCCGAGCTCGCGCACCAGGCTGCTGGTCGAGGCGGTGCTGTGCTGGATGTAGGACCGGATCCGCGGCGTCGTGGTCGCGTTGGCGTGCAGCTTCACGTCCATGATGCAAGGCGCTCCTTCAAGAAGCCGATAGCTTGCACCAATCGAGGACGATAATGCCAATCTCCCGGGACCAAACAC
>NZ_RCMC01000057.1:156-965 GCF_011319475.1 Candidatus Nitrosotalea sp. FS | reverse complement strand
TCTGCTTGACTTTATCAACCTCAACGGTACGCAGCAAATGGTAACAGGATCAACCAAAGATTACTTCACACCAGGTGTAAACGCAGCACATCCAAAGATTGCTAACGGTACACTTGTGATGGGCAGAATCTTGGCCATTCCAACCAACGCAAACGTTGGTTTAATGTTCCAGTTCAACACTACCGGTACATCCTTGCCTCTTGCTACCAAGACTTCAACCTTGGCAGTTACTAAGGGCATTCCAATGGTTGGAGACTTCTTCTCCATTGGTTACATAGGTGACGGCTTGACAAGTCAACAAAGAGTAAACAACGGCATCTACAGATTCGAGCTTGAAGAGACCGGTGACAACACTGGTGTATTCACGGGCACTAACCAATATGTTATGCTCAACCAGCTCANGTGTATTTCCCAGCAATTCAAGACATGCTCCAGGCTGAGGCACGTGCTCCTCAGGCAACCGTTCTTAACCTCGGTCAAGACGGTGTCGAGACACAGATATCTGCACAAGTAGATATTCTAACTCACACTGGTGTTGTGTCATTTGATTCACGAAAATACCATGTAACTGAGACTNTCAAAGACATACAAGATAGGCGATACTGTGACAATCACATTAAACGATCCAGACCTTAACGTTAACAATGACCTAGTAGACATTTACACATCAGTAGCACCAGCTACTACTACTACCGCAGGTGTTACCACCATCAATGCAGCTGGCCAAGACGTTGCAACCGACACAGTCGGTAAAGCAGGCCTTGGTTCACTCTCTGATGGTCGAGCATTTGGTAGACTTGTAGATGTAC
>NZ_RCMC01000057.1:0-136 GCF_011319475.1 Candidatus Nitrosotalea sp. FS | reverse complement strand
GACTTGTAGATGTACAATTCGGTCAAGCAAACATTAGATGGTCTAACGCAATAATAACAAGTACAACCACAACACACAACTCTGCATCATGCTTTGGCGGAGTAAACTCCAACAGTGCAACCAATGCCGGATTTGC
>NZ_RCMC01000164.1 GCF_011319475.1 Candidatus Nitrosotalea sp. FS | reverse complement strand
TAAGTGATACCTGTGGTCCCTGTGATGTTTTGACAAAAAATCCTGCAATACCATCATCACCTGTCTTGACAGTATCTGGTGTTACCGTTGAATTAGCTGATGGAGTGATACTTAGGTCTACATTACTTGCGGGATCGCCAAATTCGTCCTTTATGTATAGATTTATTCCTACTTGCGTATTCAAGTCTATGTGTGTAGTATCTGCTTTAATGATTAATTTTGGAAGTACAGGTTTTACTTTTAGTGTAGTCTGTGAGTCTTTGAAACCATTTGCCGATGCAATGATGCCGTCGTTCTCAACCTTCTTTGCATTTGTTATAATTGAGAACTCAGCAAAAGAACTTCCTTTTGGAATCGTTATTGATGAAGGTACTTGGCTATTGGTTGAATTTGATGATAGATTGACGGTAATGTCATCTTGGGCTGGATCTGGATTTCCATATTGATCGACTAATTGAACTGTTCCTATGGGGTTCTCACTTGTAAAGCCCGTGATTTCTGGAAGTGCAGTAGTTACCATTAACGTAGATGATGTTTGGACTAGATCAAACTGGGCTGAAGACACTAGGCTAGGATTTGCATCTACTCCTACAGGTTCAGTAATGATTGTGGTAGTATTCTGATTAGGGGTGAACTGGTTACGGGATAGAGTTACTGGTAAAAATGTGTTACCAGGAGTGATGCGTATCACATCGTTAGTGGGTTTTATTACGTATTGAATTGGTTTATCTGATGTCTCAGGTCTGTTAATGGAATCAAGTAATGTCAAAAATAAAGTAGCATGGCCATCTCTATCAAATGCTATTTTGTTCCCTACTGGCNTCCTCCTATTCCATTTAGTGTAACTCCCAGAGTTGCTGAACCAGCATTTTGTCCACTTGATATTGTTGAAATACCATATGAAAATCCAGACAAAAGACTTCCAGGATTTGATACGCTTACAATTCTGTTGTCAGCCGAAATTACTTGAAT
>NZ_RCMC01000075.1:893-973 GCF_011319475.1 Candidatus Nitrosotalea sp. FS | reverse complement strand
GAGGTATCAAAGATTATTTCAGGTTCTGTTGGTATTCCTACCATTGGAATCGGTTCTGGTCCTGACTGTGACGGGCAGGT
>NZ_RCMC01000075.1:191-828 GCF_011319475.1 Candidatus Nitrosotalea sp. FS | reverse complement strand
AACCAAAATTTGCAAAAAGGTATCTTGAATTGTCTTCTGATGTTATACAAGCAATCCAGTCATACAAAAGTGATGTAACATCAGGCAAGTTTCCCGGAGCAGAACACTCTTTTTTGATGGAGAAATCTGAACTTGAAAGGTTGAAAAAAGAAATTGGTTGACAAGCACCCTTCATTGGATATTGTAGGCTCTGATGGTACAGAACTTGCAGGAAAAAAAATTGTCTTGTGCATATCAGGAAGTGTTGCTGCATACAAGTCAATTGAGCTTGCAAGGTTACTGATGCGACATGGTGGAGATGTCACCTGTGTCGCAAGCGAGGCTGCAACTGATTTGATCCAGCCTAGTTATTTCAAGTGGGCAACTGGAAATCCTGTAATAACAAAACTTACTGGAGACTTGGAGCACATCAAGGTTGCAGATTATAGACAATCAGATCTTATTGTTGTATATCCTTGCACTGCAAATACTCTAGGCAAGCTTGCAAACGGTATCGATGACACCCCGATATCTACAGTACTAAGTGTTGGTNAGTACTGAGTGTTGGCCTTGGTTCCAAGATTCCAATCATAATTGCACTTGCGATGCACCAGGCAATGTATGAAAATCCTGCTGTGGTGCACAACATTGAATTTTT
>NZ_RCMC01000075.1:0-146 GCF_011319475.1 Candidatus Nitrosotalea sp. FS | reverse complement strand
GCAAAGGCTGCAGAACCCGAAGAGATACTTGATGGTATCCTGCAAAGGTTTGGCTCGTCACCTGTACTCAAGGGAAAAAAGGTCTTGATAACTGCAGGACCTACCATAGAATACATCGACCCCGTGAGAGTGATTACAAACCAGAG
>NZ_RCMC01000297.1 GCF_011319475.1 Candidatus Nitrosotalea sp. FS | reverse complement strand
CAAGTTTCTTACCCTGGTGAAAAAGATTCGCAAGGAGACAGATATCCCTCTTGTTTTGATGACATATACCAATATCTTGTACAGTCATGGCNCGAAGAAGTTGGGAGATATTTGAGTAAAAATGTCAAGAATAAAAAATAAATTTCAAGACCTCAGGTCCAAGAAACAAAAAGCCCTGATAACATACATCATGACAGGATTTCCAAGTGAGAAAGATACACTTGCTGCAGTAAGGGGACTTGTAAAAGGCGGTGCAGATATCATAGAACTCGGGATGCCATTTTCAGACCCATTAGCAGACGGATCTGTAATTCAGAATGCAGGTTTTCATGCATTACAAAAGGGAATGAATTTTGACAAGTTTCTTACCCTGGTGAAAAAGATTCGTAATGAGACTGACATTCCGCTTGTCTTGATGACATATACCAATATCTTGTACAGCCATGGTTATGAGAAGTTCATATCAACGGTAAAACGCGCAGGAATTGACGGATTGATTCTGCCAGACATGTCAATTAACGAATCAAAGGACTTTCTACAGGCTTCCAAGAAAAACAAGATGGATGTAATATTTTTGATATCTCCGAACACCTCATCAGAGAGGATCAAAAAAATCTCTAGCGCATCATCAGGCTTTTTGTATCTAGTGTCAGTGTTTGGAACCACTGGTGGACAACAACAGTTCCAAAACTATACAGTCCATGCAATTAAAAATGCCAAAAAAATATTGCATGGAAAAATTCCTTTAGGGGTTGGCTTTGGCGTAAGCAATCCAGATCAGGTAAGATTCATAATAAAATCTGGTGCAGATGCAATAATTGTAGGTAGTGCATTTTTGAGGCTCATGGAAAGTACGCCTTCAGAAAAGATCGAATATGAGATTGGCCAGTTTACAACCAGTCTAAAAAAAGCCACAATCACAGAATAAGAAATAAAAGGATCTCAAATCCATCATGGATATGCAGACAGAATCTACAAAA
>NZ_RCMC01000202.1:164-982 GCF_011319475.1 Candidatus Nitrosotalea sp. FS | reverse complement strand
TATTTGCTTTCCACGGTAACCGATTGTGGCGCACCTACGTTACCAGCATATACAGCTACACTACTTTGTGAACCAGCATCTACTGTACCCAGTATTCCGGCTGGAACTTGATAGTACACTATTGCTTTGTCACCAGGCTTCAATGAAATTGGACCAGATGCTTGTGAGAAACACATGGATGGTGTGCTTGCACTCCAAGTAGCAAATTCGTTTATAGCGAATTTGGTTCCAGATGCTTGAGCCAGACAGTTTGTCAAAACTGTTGAGTTGGTACTTTTCATCATACCAAGAGGACCACCGGTGTAATCAGTAGTTCCGGTATAGGTTAGCTGTGATTGGAAGTTTGCAGCAGTGATTCTTATAGGATTGCTGTCATAATACCAATTTGCAAATGGGATTTGAGTACCACGTACAGAAATTGTATTAACAGACAATATCTTGTCTCCACTGTTTCTTACCTCAGCTGCACCCCACACGTAGGTTGGTGTACTTGTAGAGTTTGCCCAAACGTGAACACCTTGAGTCGAAACACCCGATGATTGGGCTCCTGTTTGGAAAAGGCTAGTACCATACAGTACAACACCCGTTCCAAGAACTACGGAAGCGACCAAGATGATCAATGTCGTGAGCACGGCACTGATTGCCTTTCTGTTCTTTGTTCTAAGGAACATATTCATTATTACCAAAAATGGTAATGTCGGTTATCTGATCTAGTATGTAATGTAAAATTACACATCATCAGATGAGATAGTCTTGTAGGCAGTGATGAATTTAGCCACTAACTGTCTCAGATCAGAGGAACCACGCACGCAATTACG
>NZ_RCMC01000202.1:0-113 GCF_011319475.1 Candidatus Nitrosotalea sp. FS | reverse complement strand
GAGACATCAGAGACATCTAGTTTTTTAGCAATTTTTATCAAATGTTGATTTATTCTCTCATATCCAGAAGAATGACCATCAGTAATAACAAAGATGTATTTTTTCTCTCGCGG
>NZ_RCMC01000122.1 GCF_011319475.1 Candidatus Nitrosotalea sp. FS | reverse complement strand
ATGTAAACTGGCAAGGGCATTGCTTGCAATTAATATGATTGCAATAATAAAAGGAGGTAATCCGAATTTTAGTATTTTTTTAACTTCAATTTCAGGAATATTGGAGACATTCATTTTTTGGATTATTTTCATAAACGCAATTGAAATTATTGGTGANGTGGATCAGATGGAGTTGAACTACCAGAGCTTGTAAGTGGGTTTGATCCTATGGCTGCCACTAGAATGAACACTGCCAGTATTACTATCTGCATAGTCAACCATCCATGTACTACACCGCTAAGCTTTTCCACAGATGATTTTTCAATATTTTCAAGTCTATCGTATGAGCTTATCATTTTACTTTTCAAGTAATTTACTACATTGCCACCACTTTGAATTGCAGATACATACCCATTGAGAAACTCTCCTAGTGCCCTAGAAGAAGGCTTGTCTTTTGCTTGGCTTAGCGCAGTAAGTGGGTCCATTCCTAGCATATCTATTTTTTTAAGAATCTTGATTGTCTCAGTTTGAATTATTGGTAAAAGATTGATTTCTTTTATCTTTTGCAATATGGTATATGGTCCAAACCCACTAGATGCAAGTAAAGACATTATAGTGATAAAATATGGAAGTTCTCGCTCTATCTTTTTATTTTGTTTCTTTTCATAATCTGCCTGATCAAGTTTTTTTAATGAAAGCAACTATTCTACTCCCAGTTCCATTTTTTGCAGTAATGATTCTGGATCTCGATAATATTTACCTACTACTTCGGCCACTTTTTTATAATTACGAACGTCATTTTCAAGCATCCATTTAAGAATTTTAATTCGTCTTTTGTGTTCCTCAAGTAATTCGTTTAAATCACGTCCTGAGACATCAGCTATTCTTTTGAACATGACACTTTCCTTTAGATCATCATCAAAATTATCAGTTTTAGGATTCCAAGAGAATGCTGCATGAGATGCACTTGAAGAAATTATTTCCGATACTGCAACTGCGCGTCT
>NZ_RCMC01000197.1 GCF_011319475.1 Candidatus Nitrosotalea sp. FS | reverse complement strand
AAGATTATGAACACAACCAAGAAAAGGAAGGCTCACCCATGAGCACCCACATCATACTTTATGGAGGGCTTGGAGCAATGGCCCTCTGGATAATTTTGTCAACCATATTGAAATAACATCAACGGATTAATACGCAAAGAAGCTTAAGTCATTTCATGTCAGAAGAGGACAAGCCAAAGGGAAAGATGCGAACAGGCTTTACCACCGGAACATGCGCAACTGCTGGCGCAAAGGCCGCACTGCTTTCAATCATGAACCAAACCAAGACAGACTCTATAGATGTGACATTGCCAAAAAAATCACAGATCAAAATAAAAATCAATGATTGCAAATTTTCAAACAATACCGCTACGTGCATCGTGATAAAAGATGGGGGAGATGACCCANTAAAATCAATGGATTAATACGCAAGAAATCCAAAGTCATTCCATGTCAGAAGAGGACAAGCCAAAAGGAAAGATGCGAACAGGTTTTACCACCGGAACATGTGCAACTGCTGGAGCAAAGGCCGCACTGCTTTCAATCATGAACCAAACCAAGACAGACTCTATTGATGTTACACTGCCAAAAAAATCACAGATTAAAATAACAATCAAGGATTGCAAATTTTCAAACAATACCGCTACATGTATTGTAATAAAAGATGGTGGAGATGACCCTGATGTAACTCACGGAGCAGAGATAGTAACTCAGGTAACACTTGCTGGAAAACCTGGAGAGATAGAAATTGACGGTGGAGAGGGAGTTGGCAGAGTTACAAAACCAGGNACCCTGATGTAACTCACGGAGCAGAGATAGTAACTCAGGTCACACTTGCTGGAAAACCTGGAGAGATAGATATTGATGGCGGAGAGGGAGTAGGCAGGGTTACAAAACCAGGACTGGGACTAGACATTGGCTCTGCTGCAATAAACCCAACACCGAAAAAAATGATCCGAGAAAACATTTCAGAGATTGCAAAAGACATTCTTGCAAGAAACGGAATCAAGGTTTTG
>NZ_RCMC01000254.1 GCF_011319475.1 Candidatus Nitrosotalea sp. FS | reverse complement strand
CATGCTATTGCAAAATATTGTAGATTCTCAGGCATATGCACAAAAGATAAGGGTAATTGCCATGGCAAATGGAATATCTGCTGATTTTTCTGATTATGACAAGGCAATATCCATGGCAAATGCTTTTGCTGCCAGCAATAATCTCAGTTCTGCAAATGAACAACTAGTGGTTGCACAAGGCCTGCTTGACAAGATCTATTTCCAGATAGAGCAGCAGGCAGAATCAACCAAACAAGAAAGAACGACCCAGTTTCTAAAAGATACCCAGGTAACATTAACCCAAATGATAGACAATGCCAAATCTTTGGGACTGCCACAGTCAACAATTGACAATCTTCAGGCAACATTAGATAAACTATATAATGCAAAAACTGTTGAAGATGTAATCAATACAACTAACCAATCAAGCACGCTCCAAAATGTAACTGATCAGTATAATGATCAACGCATAGTAAACTTTCAGAAGGAATCTGTAAGGATATCGCATGAAATTGATGTCCTTCATGAAAGTGCAAGTAAAATCAATGTTGAATTTTCAGGGTTTAACCCAATAAACCAATTACTTGACGATATCAAACAAAAAATTACACAAGGACAGGTTGATGAAGCCTCTCAAGAACTTGATGAGGTAGACTCGTTACTGACCAATATGAATGACGTAGTAAATGGTGCTCCGGCAATAATACAACAGATTGCAGACACAAAAACATTTGCGGACTCGTTGAGAAATCAAGCTCAGGGCAATGAAAGTGCATTAAACAATATAGAACAAAATGTGCAAATGCTCGACAGTGCATATTCACAGATAGTAAACGCAACTTCTGCATCAGACTTGCAATCCTCAAAAGAGACAATATCTCAGGCAACTGGTGCACTAAATGACATAAAAGATTCCCTAAATTCAAATCCACCTGAGAATACAACAACAAACACTACACAGGCAAATGCTACAACAACGAATACCACACCAGCAGAAAACTCTACTAGCGATTCTAATTC
>NZ_RCMC01000100.1 GCF_011319475.1 Candidatus Nitrosotalea sp. FS | reverse complement strand
TCTCTTTTTGGAGCGATTGCGTCAATTTCATCAATAAATATCACACTTGGAGAATTTTCCTTTGCCTCTTTGAAGATGTCACGTAGTCTTGCCTCTGTCTCTCCGTAATACTTGTTCATTATTTCTGGACCGTTGATAGAGTAAAAGTTGGCTTCAGATTCACTTGCAAGTACCTTTGCAATCAAAGTCTTTCCACATCCTGGTGGACCGTACAATAGTATACCACTGTGTGGCTCGATGTTGAGTCTTGTAAAAATTTCAGGATGCTTTAGTGGAAGCTCAACTATCTCACGCATTCTTTTTGTCTGTGTCTTCAGTCCTCCAATTTCCTCAAATGTAACTCTGATTTTTTTATCAATTGATGTCTCAGTAAGTATTGTAACTGTGGTGTTTCGCTCTATCTTTACAACAGCTTTTGGTGAAATCTTGTGAATCTTGAAATCCATGGAATTTCCAAGGATCATGACAGATATCTCGTCACCTTCAGAGAGCGGCAATCCACGTAGTCTGTTTTTTACAAAATCTGTAAACTCTTTATCGACTGTGACGTTACCGTTTACTGGCATTAGTGTAACACTCTTTGCAGGTTTTGCAACTATTTTTCTAACATTTACCAAGTCGTTTATTCCGACACCAGCATTCTTTCTTGTCTGTCCGTCTATTCGGATAACATCTGGTGTTTTGTTGTCGTCATCTGCTGGCCAGACTATGGCACAGCTTGATCTTTTTCCGACAATTTCAATCATGTCACCTGCTTCTACTTTTAAAAATTCCATTGCCTCTGGTTCTATTCTGGCTCGTCTTTTTCCGACGTCTCTTTGTTTTGCTTCGCCGACCCGCATTTGTAGCAGTTCGTCTTTTTTTACCAAGTGGACACCTACTTCATATCAACAGATGTTCTGCTTAAACCTAGAACCTCGAATTCTCCTACTCCGTCTATTGCACGCACTGTATTCTCAAGAGAATCCATCTGACCTTCCTTGTCATCTAGGGCAAACTCTGCATTAAGGAAATAGAGCCCAAAAGCAAGTGGCTCTTTAGTATATTTTGAGAGTGTGATTCCTTTTTTAGTGTAGAATTGATCTTTTTTGCAACATCGTCCAAGTTTATCTCAGTTCCCGTTGGAAGGATTTTTGCTCTAAGTGAAAGTCGTGCCAATTTTTAAGGTCCTTCAAAAGTACATGAATTGCATTTATACGATCTTGCTGCCTCTCTACAACTCTCGCATCTCCAAAGCAATACAGAGCCGCAACTAGGGCAGTTGAACTTTACACATTTATCGTTAGGCATTATTGGTCTGTGACAAGAACTGCACACAGGTAATGCTATAGTTGACGACATGATAAAACTCGATTTTTACCGAATTTATACCTTGCTTATTAATTGGCATTTAGTTGAGCAATCTTCTCAATTCATTTCCAAGAATTGCCTGGATTGCCTTGACCGATCCTCGGACTCCAAGTAGTTTTGCAACAGATGTGGTATGAAAATCAAAACTTCCTTCTTTTGAGATCTCATCTACAATCTTTGGTGTTATGGAATCAAATATTCCATCAATTGATTTGTTGTCAAGTCTTTCAAGCAAGGAACGAGCAAGAAGCATGTTCTCAAACTCTTTTCCAAATTTCTGATTCCATTCTTTTTGGTATTCTAATAACTCTGATTTATTTCCTGATTCTAAAAACTTGGAAATTGCATTGCCTGCAAGAATTCCTCCTATTCCAGATGTGTAAATTCCTCCTGCAGTTGTAGGTTTTGCCTGTCCTGCGGCATCACCTACTGTGATAACATTTCCTGTAACAAATTCCTTGATTGGTCCTTTGATCCAAATCGGAGCAAATATTTTTCGGATTGTAGAATATTTTCCTTTTTGTTTAAGAAAATCTTCTATGACTAGAGCTGGATTGATTCCCCTTCCGGCTACCCCTACTTTTGCCTCGTCTCTTCTTGTAGGTATGACCCATGCAAAATATCCAGGATATTTTTCTTGATCTAGGTACACTTCGATTTTTTCCTTGTCTATCCAGTCTCCAAATACTTCATACTGCGCAGACTGTAAAGTTCCAGTTCTGTCTTTTTGAATAAGCGATGATACACCCCTTGCATCAACAACAATCTTGNGTAAAGTCCCAGTCCTGTCTTTTTGAATAAGTGACGATACACCCCTTGCATCAACAATAATCTTACATTTTATCTCGCCATCTGATGTTCTTACTCCGTCTTTTGTTATCTCTCTTAATGATGACCTTACCCTGATTTCTGCACCGTTGACTTGGGCTTGATGTGCAATCTGTTTGTCAAACTCTCGTCTGTCCAAGACTATGACTTGTTGTGGTCTTGCATCAATTGTAAAGTCTTTTCCAGAGGGTGATACTATCTTGGCAGTGCGTATCTTGTTGTCAAGTGTAGCTCTTACTGGTATGATGCCAAGGTCATCCATTGCAGGTATGCTAACTACACCTCCACAGTGCTCTGGGGTTCCAATCTCAGAGTCTTCTTCTATCACTAGAACACTGTGCCCCTTACCTGCAATCTCTCTTGCACACAAGAGANGTATGATGCCTAAGTCATCCATTGCAGGTATGCTGACTACACCGCCACAGTGTTCTGGGGTTCCAATCTCAGAATCTTCTTCTATTACTAGAACACTGTGTCCCTTACCTGCAATCTCTCTTGCACACAATAGTCCTGCAACACTTCCGCCTGCTATGACTACGTCATAATCCATGTGTTTTATTTTTGGTATCTACACTATTAATTCAATACGGATTCTGAAAAAACTTGATTTTATTTGTAAGAAAAAATGGGTTAGTGGCTATGACCGCAACCACAAGAGTGTTGACTCTCTGTTGATTCGTGGTGGCCACCCTTGTCTGAACACTTGGAACATTTGTCTGAACCAGTGGCAGAAAAGAATCCGATTCCGCATGATACGCATTTCATACCTGGCATGTACGTAATAGAATACTGCCGTTATTTATGGATATTATATTCTGTAGATGAAAAAATAAATCAAGTCTTTTTGTAAAACCATGATTTTTCAAAAGTTTAACATGTCCTAATGTTATCCCAAATTATCATGGGTGACATCAAGCAAGTAATTGTTGTACGAAAAGATCTGGGGATGGGTACTGGAAAGATTGCTGCTCAGGTAGGTCATGCATGTGTTCTAGGCGCAGAACATGTGAGAAAATCAAAAAGAGAATGGTTTGACNCTGGAAAGATTGCAGCTCAAGTAGGCCATGCATGTGTTCTGGGTGCAGAACATGTAAGAAAATCAAAAAGAGAATGGTTTGATCAATGGGAGCGATACGGACAGGAAAAAGTAGTTGTCAAGGTATCCAGCATGTCAGAGCTTGACAAAGTAAAACGAGATGCAATATCGCATGATTTGCCATGGTCTGAGGTTACCGATGCAGGCCACACTCAGATAGAACCTGGAACTGTTACATGCATATCAATAGGCCCTGCACCAGAAGAACTGATTGATAAGTTACAAAAGATCTAAAACTTCTCTAATGACTAAATCTTGTGCTCTCTGTCTTTTACCTTTACGTCATATGACGCAGTAATGTTGTCTCCTACCTTTGCAGTACAAGGTATGTTAGGTATGTTGAAACCATCATTTGTTTCCACGGTACACTTGCCATTATCTACAAAGACTACTTTGACTTTTTCTGTGACCATACTGGGAATCAAATTCCAAAACGGGAACACTATGGTTGACATTATGATAATTGCTGCAGCAATTGATCCGTATGCCAAGAGCTTCTCATTCATGTGTTTGATCGAATTACTCCGTTATTTAGGATTATTGAGACTTGATATGTTCAGAAAATATGTGATTGCCCATACCTGAAAATCTTAGAAATATTCTTATGCGTATACATATTGTCCAGTCATATGTTTGTGGTTTCAGCAGAGATACAAATCAAAAAGGGCTCTGAAGATGAATTCAAAAACTGGATAAAAGAGTCTAATGCAGAGCTTGCCAAGTTTGACGGCTTTATCCAAAGAAGGCTGCTTGAATCCCGTAATGGAAAACATGTCATACTGGTAGAGTTTGAGACTCAAGGAAAGTTTGAAGCAATGCACAAGACACAAGAGCATTTTAGAATCCAGTCCAAGGGACATTCTTTCATGGAAGGTCCACCCAAACCAACGTTTTACGAAGTAGTTTCACAATAAAAATTAGTTTGTACTGCCTTACGGTATATCACAGATAATGTATCTTCATGTGATTATTGTGTACTGCCTCAAATTGCGTAACATGGCCACAGTGTACGCATGAAAAAAACTGGTCAGTTGGCTGTGTTGGCCGGACTTCAAGCTTATAGTCGTCTATTGCAACTACTGAAATCATGTTCTTCTTTTGTACGACTGCAAAGTGTTTTTCAATTGACAGTGATTCAAGAAAACTCTTGATTGCCTTTATGACTAGACCAGAATCAACATCTTCGTCACTTATAGGCGCAAGTACAAACTCGTGAATCTTTAATGCGGGCATTGCTCCAACTTGATCTGATGTATACACTGCAAGGGGCGACTTTAGGGATGGTATGTCTCTACAGTCTACTGTGATCATGTATTATCAAGTCGTTTCATGATATTTTAGTCTAACAATTTGTTCAACCGAATTTTCTCTTGCTCTGTAACATCTTGCTTTGATGTACATGTAATGTGTGCATGATTCAGTAAGATTTACATAAATACTTGAATCATCTCTGTCGTGGGAACAATCTATGAAAATGCAGCAAATGATTTTCTAGAACTGGCAAGTGAGCAACGATTAAAGATAATTTTCAAACTATTAGAACAAAAATCAAAAATCTCAAACATGGCAAAAGAATTACATGCTACTGTACAGGAGGTACATAGGAACTTTGAGCGCCTGTCCAATGCTGGGCTGATAATGAAAGACAAAGATGGACTCTATGACTTGACAACATATGGGAAAACAATGTGTACCCAAGTCCCGTCGTTATTGTTTTTGTCAAAGAACCGCAAGTATTTTGAAACTCATGACTTTGGAGACATTCCGATGAAATTCATACAACGAATCGGCGCTCTTGCAGGAGGACAACAGATCAAGGGGTTTGTGAACGTACTAGAACAATGGAAGCTTGTGTACAAGAATGCAGATGAGTACATCTATGAATTGTTCACAGAGGTTCCATTGGATCTGATAGAACCATTACTTGCTCGTGTAAAACGTGGAATTACATTGAACTACATATTTTCTAATACCGTAATAGTTCCAAAGGGACGAAAAGAACTATTGCAAAAATTGGGTATGAAGGAATTATTGGACAAGGGACTGGTTGAGCGAAAAATGAAGGATGGTGTAAAAGTAGTCGTCGTTTTAAATGAAAAAGAGGCATGTGTGCTGTTCCCAACACTTGATGGTGATGCAGATATGCGTGAAATGTTCTACAGCAAAGACCAACTATTTCACGAGTGGTGTCTTGATTACTTTAGATACTGCTGGTACAACTCTGGTGCATTCCACGAGAGCAAGATTTCAGAATAGGCAATAGTTATAGATTTAATCTCTTGTTTAATGCTGGTATCTATTGCACGAGTCTAGCTTACAATACATTTGCTGTGTCAAATGTGGTCAGTCATTAGAATTGGAAACATTTGAGAAAAAAAATGAAATCATTGAAGGTCTTCTAACTTGTGTACAATGCAATGGTACATATCCAATAATTCTGTCAATTCCGATACTAGTCGAGGATCTCTCCTTGTTTCTATCCATTAGAACAAAGCTTGGAGGGTATCTTTTGCTAAATACAAAAAGCCTGAAAATAAAATTGCTGATAAAAAAATCTCTGAGAAATATAAAAAAAATTGGTGATGATACCACCGATCTGGAAAAAAACTGGGTGGGAATCTATAAAAAAAGTAGGTACACTACGTTTGAATCAAAAATAAAAAATACCATCCGTACACTTCCCAAGTGTAATTTTGTTGTAGAACATGGTTGTTCCATTGGGGTTGTATCAGAAATGATGGCACGATATCATGGATTAGTATTTGGAATTGACAAGTCATTTTTTGCACTGCTTGAAGCAAAAAAACATAAAACAAAAAATGTTGATTTCTTTCTTGCCGATTCCTTGTCTGCACCGTTTGGTACCATGAAGTTTGATCTTGTTGTAGCTCTTAATGTATTGGAACTAGTGGAGCCACTGAAACTTTTAAAAATTATTGGTTCCCAGTCTAGAAAATTTGCCATACTTTCTGATCCTTATGATTATGACCGAGGAAAAAATTCTGTAAAAATAAGACTTGATGAAAAAACACTAAGGTCAAAGATAAAACAAATGGGGTTCAAGTTAATCGCAGATACTGCCAGACCGAGTTTTATCTCATGGAAACTAAGGGTCAATCCAAGACTGGAATTGAATTACAAGACAGACCTGATTCTTGCACGCCTCTAATTGGTGTAATAATATTCACTTTTCACACTATGAGAAATTCTTCTTTTAACTTAAATAACAATTAAAAAAAGTACACATGTTGAAAATAAATACGATTTCAGTTATTCTGGTACTCTTGGTAGGTTCAATGATTGTGCCAACAGGCCTGTCTTATGCTCTTTCTAATTCTACAATGTCTGATAAAACTGGAATGAATGATACCTTGACTACGTCTAAAAATACTACCATGACTACTCAAAATACTACATCCTCTACACATGTTATGGCTAATCAAACTCAGACAAATGAAACAATGACTTCTGCAAATTCTACAGGTTCACAGGCTAATGATACATCGGGTGCCGTAAAAGTATCTGATTTTATCCATCAAGCAGTTGCAGACTTTAAGCAACAAGGTGATGAAACACGCAAAGTCATATTTGACTGCAGGGACAGAATCCAGACGGCAGCAGCTGGTGATGTTAGTTCAATAAAGAATGACTGCTCTATACAACTTAATGCTATCAAGGCAAAATACCAAGAAGAGCGAATCCAGTATCATGACTATGNTCCATCAAGCAGTTACAGACTTTAAGCAACAAGGTGATGACACACGCAAAGTCATATTTGACTGTAGAGATAGAATCCAGACTGCAGCCACTGGCGATGTTAGTTCGATAAAGAATGACTGCTCTATACAGCTTAATGCAATCAAGGCGAAGTACCAAGAAGAGAGAATCCAATATCATGACCTGATAAAACAATACCGACAAAGCGTCATGGTCTTCCTAAGTGATGCACGAGGACTCTCAGTAGGTAAAACAACATTTGATAACGCTATTTCACAGTTGGGAATGATGATGCACAATAGCATGTCCCATGGTAATATGACGGGTAAGGCAGCTACTATGAACAACACACACTGTGTCAATCCACCTGGCGGACCAGCATACTGTTAAATTCTAACTCGCAGAATCCACAAGATATTTTACTAGATAATAAATTTTACAAGTAAAATGAAATCAATTAATTTTACACTTCTTGCTGACGAGTCTCTTGCAAAGGATTTTGGAAAAAAAGGAACTGCTACTGACATCACAATTTATGACAGGAAAGAATCTGGAGTTTTGCGTACCTGGACTGTACCAACTTCATTTCCAGACAAGATCCAGTCATTGTTTCAAGCCATAAACATGGGAGAGTATGTAATATTTCATATCACAAAACTTGACAAGTTCACAGGTGAGCAGATCATTGCACTAGATGTTCTTGGAAAAAAACAAGGAATTCTCTCACATTCGTTTGATGTTGACAAGAACACGTTGCTTTCCATGATAAAGGGAACGGTTGTAGAGCAGTACAAACTGGTCGAACCTGAAAATCTGAAAAAAGAGATTGATTTGCTAGAGCCGATATCTAAAGATGGAAGTCCATTGATTGTAATTGATCACTGTTTTGACGTAAAAGGTGTAGGTACAGTAATTCTTGGCAAGATAACACAAGGAAAGCTCAAAGTGTATGAAAACTTGAAACTATTTCCCAAAGGGACTGATATCGTAGTAAAATCAATTCAAATGCATGACGATTCTGTTGAAGATGCAGTATGTCCAGCAAGAGTGGGACTTGCAGTAAAAGGTGCAGGGCCTGATGATGTTCAAAGAGGTGATGTGCTTTGCATGCCAAATACAATGCAGGTTTCACAAGAAATAGAAATTGATTATGTCCAAAGTAAATTCTTTAAAGATAAAGTATCAGAAAACCAAATGTTTCTTGCAAGTATTGGTCTGCAAATACGCCCTGTCAAAATTGCATCATTAAATCCCATGAAACTCTCGCTTGGAAAACCAACAGTCTATGAAAAAGGGGATACATGTGTTATCTTAAAACCAGAATCTGCCACTATACGTATTGTAGGAAGCGGAAAGATAACAAAATAATTTCATTCCAAGTTCACTAAAATAGGTCTGCCAAGTAAACACCTTATAGAATTTGGCTCTTGTTGATACGGTTGCACTTACTTCATGGTCTGTTGTTACAGCAGTCTGCATGGCAGTAATAGGTTTGGCCTACATACGGTTTACTAAAAAGAAAAATGAGTCAAATCCATCTTGAAAAGAAGGGCCTAAGAGGGCTTGTAATTGCAGAGAGCTTCAAACCACGTGATAAACGGTCAAGACTTGCAGGCATTGTAATGCGTAGGGATTTTGTAATTGATGGATTTGTTTTTGGTCATTGCACCATTGGAGGAGATGATGCAACAAACTCTATTCTCAAAATGTACTCAAAACTTGGACGCGATGACATTAATTTTGTCTTGGTATCGGGATTGATAATTGCAATGTATAATGTCATAGACGTTGTCACGATTCACAAACAGACAGGACTACCAGTAATTGGTGTGACATATGAAGACTCGCAAGGAATAGAATCTGCAATAAAACATCACTTTCCTGATTCATATGAATCCAAAATTGAGAAATATCGCAAACTTGGCAGAAGATCTAAGGTTAGGCTACATACTGGATATGATATCTATTTGAGAACTGAAGGATGTACTACAAAAGAGGCACAAAAATTGTTAGATCATTTTACTCTTCAGGGAACTGTTCCAGAGCCACTGCGAGTGGCACAGCTTTTGGCAAAATCCTTGTGACACTATTTTCTTTCTTCTTTTGTTACTTTCCAGTCTCCATGTCCAAGTCTTGATGATTCAAACTCGATTTGCCCTACTGTCCTGTCTCCTTTTTTGACCATTCCATATTCATTTTTTGCAAGTTTTACCAAAAGTTTTCTTGTCTTGTAGCCTCCCTCTATGACTTTGATCTTGAATCTCTTACTTGCTCTCATTGTTATTTCTCTTGCAGCCTTTGGATCACCTATCAACGAAAACATTTCAAATGATCCAAAGTTCTTTGTTTGAATTTCATAATTGTATAGTCTTGCTTCAAACTTCCAACCCATCTTCTTTGCTTCCTCGTTCATCCATTCTACTGCCTGTAAACCATATCCCTTTTCAACTCCAAAAGTCTCCGAGTCCATATGTGTTGTCTTGACTGATAAGTTGAATATAACTCAAAACAAATAATCTGAATAATATTATTAGTTAGAGTTCAATACGTATTGTGTGAAACGTACAGCTGCTGATATACGAAAATCAATTGAATCAAACTGGAAGGAATATCTCTCACGTTATGGCAACCTATTTTCATCTAATCATATCGATGGTTCTACTCCGCCTTCTGTCTTTGTTGGCGCGTATGGATATCCAAAAGTTCTGGTAGGACCAATGCTACCTCCTGTACATGGGGATACAATGATCCTGGATTCACCANATGGTTCTACTCCGCCTTCTGTCTTTGTTGGCGCATACGGATATCCCAAAGTTCTGGTAGGGCCAATGCTGCCTCCTGTACATGGAGATACAATGATCCTGGATTCGCCTGAAAAATGGACTGGAAAGAGTCTTGAGGATATAGTAAACTATAGACTAAGTTTGGTTCGGGGCATCAAGCCGGTAAAAGTAGGTGACGTCAGTCAAAGGTATATCGAGAGTCTTCAGGAGATGTCCATGTCTGAAAGATCAACTGACACAGAACTGGAACTTGTAAAAAATGCGTCTCCCATAGTCTCAGTTGACGGGGACAGTCCTATCTTTGGACCAATTGGAGAGATAAAGTCTGCCAGATTTACAAGCTCATCTTCTGACAAAAACATACAGCGCACATATTATGACAAGGATCTTTTGGCCCAAGATGCAATGGTGGACCTATACAATCGAGGCATAGAGATCTCAAGAATCCAAAAATGTTTCAGCATTGGGATGTTTGGCAAGGATAGGAAACTTGTTCCAACTAGGTGGAGCATTACTGCAACAGACGATGTTGTTTCAAAATCTCTTGTGGAAAAAATAAAAGAATATCAAATCTTGGACACATCTCTGGTTTTTTCGTATAATCATCTAGGAAACTTTTTCTCGGTAATTNTTGGCATGTTTGGCAAGGATAGAAAACTTGTTCCGACTAGGTGGAGCATCACTGCAACAGATGATGTTGTTTCAAAATCTCTTGTGGAAAAAATAAAAGAATATCAAATCTTGGATACGTCTCTGGTGTTTTCATATAATCATCTAGGAAATTTTTTCTCAGTAATCATATTTCCAAGCAGATGGATGTTTGAGATGCAAGAAGCCTGGTATGATGAACAGGGAAATGTGGGATTTGGTTCTGATTTTGAAGACATCAAAGGATTAAGACACTATCCAGAAACTGCTGGAGCACACTTTGCCTCAAGGCTTGCGGTATCTGAATATCTAGTAGAAAACAAGATTCAAGCAGCAGTAATGGTGCTTCGTGAGATAAGGCCTGAATATGCAGTGCCGGTTGGTGTTTGGCAAGTGCGAGAAGGAGTGCGCATGGCCATGAAACAAAAGCCGTTAGAAGTTCCAAATTTTCAAGAGGGACTTGATATTGCATGCAAGGGTTTGAGCATTGGAAAAAAAGAATGGCTTGCGCACAGTAAACTGTATTTGGCTAAAAAACAAAAATCGATCTCAGATTTTTTCTAGTTACTAGAGTTTTTATTTAACGCAATTTGGACTTAATTTGTTGCAGAACAAAAGCATTATCTTTGCACTGGTAATACTTGCCTCTCCTGTATTATTTGCATTAATAGTATTTCCTAATACGTTCAGCCTTGGCTGGAACCAAGGCAGAGGTGGATTTCTTTTTGCGATGGCTTTTATCGCAGCAGAACTAATTGGTCTGAAATTAGAAATTCCAAAGAAACGATTACTCGCAGTAATTCCACTTGCAGCTGTAGTAATTGTATATCTGACTGGTCTAGAGTTTGGCCTAAAGGACTATCTCATTTCTGTTGCACCACACTTCCATGTACAACTAAAAGACTCTTGGACCTGGATGTGGGACTTTATCATAATCGCAGCATTTTTCATGGTAAGCATGACTATTTTGTTTGGAAAGCGATGGATTCGCGTATCTCCTGCTGGCCCGATATATGCTGCAGGAACTGCAATCATTTTGTCGCTGGATGCATTTTTCCCATATGATTCGCTCGGTCCACTACAATACGTTGTACCATATCTTGTAAAACTTGATGTATTTTTGATAAACCTGTTTCACTTGGGACTGGCCACTTCTCATGGAAATGTCATGTTCCTCAGTGGAGACCATGGTCCATTTGCATTACAGGTATTCTGGCCTTCAGCTGGTGTACATAGTATCATAATCTACTCGCTTGTGATGATGGCATTTTTGCTAAAGATGAACATCCCACGAAACAGAAAGATTGTATATTTTGCTATGGGTGTAGTTGGAACAATAACTGTAAACGTAATTAGGATATTATCATTATCGATTTTTGTCCTAAAGGTATCTACCAATGTAAATGAATTCGAGTCATTTCATGGTATTGCAGGAGAGATAATGTTCTTACCATGGCTCTTCATATTCTTACTTATCGTAACATATGTTGAAACAAAACGCATCAAAAAACTAGGAGCTGGAAAGAATGGATCAGATCAAAGTAAATAATGATGTGGAAGATGGTATATACAATATCGAAGAAATTTTTGTAGACCTAAAAAATACTGAAATTCTTTTAAAAATATTTGAAACTAGAGAAAACCTTGAGGATGTGTTTGAAAACATCTCTGTTATTGTAAATGATAGTGCACATTACATGCATGTACAAAACGAAGATGCGACAATTGTGATTGGGAAAAAGCATCTTAGAAATTCTGAAAAAAAGATTCTCTATCTTGATATCATTCATGAATTGGTCCATGTAAAACAGCAAAGGCAGGGACTGGATCTCTACGACAATTCGTATTCATATGTTGACAGACCTACTGAGATTGAGGCATACGCGATTGCAGTTGAGGAGGCAAGAAGATTGGGAATGGACGACCGTGAGATATTTGACTATTTACACGTGGAATGGATATCTCATGACGAACATAAACGTCTGGCATCCAAAGTAGGGGTCTTGTTCTAGAAAAATTTTGTAATGTCTACCTGTCCACTGGGTTGAGTAAAGTCTGATACACGCACTCCTAATCGTCTTATGAGTAATTCTTGGTCTTCAAGTGACTCTTTTAAAAGTTGAATCACTGTTTTTTTGAGCTCGTCAAGACTTGACGTGTGATTTCTAAGAGTTTTTGACTTTGTTCTATTTGACAAGTCTGATTGGACAAATTGTATTCCGACTGATTTGAAAAGTATGTTGTCTTTGATTATGGTTTCATGCAAGTCATCGCACAGCTTTTCCAAGTCTTTTACAAGAAAGTCAAAGTCTTTGGAATCTTGCTTCAGTGTTACTATTCGACTGTATTGAATCGGGTCATGTCTTGGAGATACTGGATCGTCGTCTATTCCACGAGCTGCATTGTATATGTAAGACCCAATTTTTCTTCCAAATAATCCGTTTAAGGTAAAAACATCTACACTACGAAGCTGCGATATTGTTTCAAGATTCATCTCGGAAAATTTTTCCTCAGACTTTTTGCCTATTCCTGGAATTGTTCTTATTGGTAGTGGATCCAAAAACGATTCAATGTCCTGGGGCTCTACGATAGTAAGCCCATCTGGTTTCTTGTATCCTGATGCAATCTTGGAGACAAGTTTGTTTGATGATATCCCTATGGTGCTTGAGAGTTTGATTGTAGTGCGCAATGAATTCTTGAGTTGCTGTGCCAAGTGTGCCGCTCTTTTAAAATCATGACCTGTCCTATCTGTGACATCAAGATATGCTTCATCTCGTCCAACATATTCAAAGCTNGATATCCCTACGGTGCTTGAGAGTTTGATTGTAGTACGTAATGAATTTTTGAGTTGTTGTGCCAGGTGTGCAGCTCTTTTAAAGTCATGACCTGTCCTATTTGTGATATCAAGATACGCCTCATCTCGTCCAACGTACTCGAATATGTCTGCATGATTTCTTATTATTCCCATGGCATTTTCTGATATCTCGCCATAATATTCAAAATCAGTTGGCAAAAACACGGCCTCTGGAACATCTTCTAGTTTCTTTTTTGCAAACTTGATTGGCATTCCAGAATTGACACCATATTTTCTTGCCACATAGTTGGCAGTTGCAATTGCTCCACTGTCCCCTCCTCTGTCTGAATATACGCATACAGCTACAGGTTTTGTCTTCAAATCTGGTCTACGGATCTCTTCGCACTGGGCAAAAAAATAATCAAAGTCAATATGAAATATCACTCTGTCAGTCACAGTGAATTTATGATTTGAAATACTTATTACGTTATTGTTGTTGCAAGGACTAGCTTGTTAGTAATATCATCTAAATATGCTGTATGGGTAAACCCTGTGTGGATTATCCTATAGTGGTGGAACCCGAGGGTGTAAAGATACGATCAGAAAAGATGGAAGTTGACAAGCTGTACTATTGCATATATCAGGAAAAAATATTGTTGTTCTACAAGGAGAAAAATGAAATGCTAAACTGTTATGAAATCGCAGAAAAAGATGTAGTTGACGAAGTAAAACAGTCTCAGACTGAGGACATTGAAAAAATATTGCAACAGTATATTGACAAAAAGAATCTTGACTAACATTTCGCATTTTTGTTCAAATAGTAAATCGTTTTTTTGCTGTGCTAACTATTAAATAAAACACAACAAGAGTGGTCTTGTGTCAAGACCGCCAAATATTGTATTTATTGGCAAAAAGCCAATTCTGACATATCTTAATGCCACACTTACACTTCTTGCAAACGAGCCCACTGTGACCATAAAGGCAAGAGGCAGAAGCATAGTTACTGCAGTTGATGTATCCCAGATGATAGTCAAAAGGATGAGTGCTATGGGTTACACGGTAAGTGGAGTGAGAATCTTCTCTGAGAGGCTTGAATCAAAGGATGGAAAAGAGCGAAACGTCTCAACTATCGAAGTTGACGTCTCAAAAAGCCAGAATGCCTAGCAGTCAAACAAAATGGATTCTAGTAATAATTGTAATAGGACTGATTGCAATCCTTGTTTCTTATAAAATCGAATTGTCAAATGTCTGTTCTGTCCGACAGTTGAACATTGCAGGTGATGAAAAAAGATATGAGCAAACAAAAGACCCGCAATTTTGTGATGCACTAAACTCTAGAATATCTCAATTTAACGATGAATGCAAATCAAATGTTGAGGAACTAGACTGTGGTTGAATTTTAGTATGAAAAAATTTTTGACGCTTGATCGATGTGATTCTTTAGAAGATCCATGACTTCGGTAGTACTGTTTTTGTAAATAAATTCATCTTTATCGCCTGTTGATATGTCAATACAATATCTCTTCGATGTCTTGTTTACAAATATGTGATTTGTATTGTTGTCTATTCTGATGCCTTCATCCGAGTCTAGTGTCCTTAAAAATTTCTCAAGATTTTCTCGTGGAATGGCTCTCTCTTGAAATGTCATCCGTAAATTGCATCTCTGAGTGGACCTGCATCCTGCTCTGTTTGTTTGAGGTTTTGCTCTATGCCCTCTGCCTCATTGAGTAACTGTTTGAGATCACATGATGCTCCTGGAACAAGTTTTGTCATTGCCATACAAATCTCGGCACCTGCCTTAAAGTCAGGTCCAGAATCTCTTGCTTTGCATAATAATACAATAACATTGATGTTTGCTATCATGCCTTCATTTAATAAAATTCCTGGAATACCTGGGACTGTTCCATTTTTTAACACTGGCACATTTGCATCTTGTAGCTTCTTCTTTGCCACTTCAGTACTTCCTACTCCTATCACAAAGGGAGATTCATCATCGCTCTTGATTGCAGAGCTGCTTATGATAAAAGAACACTTGTGGTCACTTGCCCATTTTAGCATGATTCTTGCAACATCGCGGTGAATTGATTCATGAGGGGTAAGAAATGATGAAAAGACTGCAACTTTGAGGTCCTTGTTGACCAAAATTCGTGCTGGAAAGCTTGGTACCTCATCTCTTACAATGCTGATTGGGGGAAAAAGTTCAGAATCTAAAACACCTGCCAACTCAAACTGTGATGTGGTGTTGACAAGCGATTCTGTTGCAATGGCATTTGCTAGTCCGGTATATGGAAAGCCGTCTATTAGATAACCGTCCTTTATATCAATTGGAATAATTTCTCTGACAAATACTTCATTTCCCATGATGTGAATATTGAATACGGCTTTTTAAATATGGATATCGTTTTATGTGGCTAAATCAGTATTTTACTTATGGAAACACTCTACATACTCATTAACTGTGATCTAGGTTCAGAAGTAGAGATAATCAACGAACTTGCAAAAATTTCTGAAGTAAAAGAAGTGCGGGGTACATATGGCATCTATGATATCTTTGTAAAACTTCACGCTGATTCAGGTGCTGCACTAGAATCTGTAATCACACACAAGATAAGACGACTTCCAAAAGTTCGTTCTACTGTGACATTAACTCCAATCCTTTCACAAGGTGGACGTTAAGTCAAAAAATGCTCAAACTTTTTAATTCTTTTTCTTCATCTAAACAAGACTTTGTTCCGTTTAATGAAAATCTTGTAAAAATATTCATCTGTGGTCCTACGGTATACGATTATACTCATTTAGGACACGCAAGAATATTTTTGACATATGACCTTCTCTCAAGGTATCTGAATGATAAAGGGCTACAGACTGACGTTCTTGTGAACCTGACTGACATCAATCAGAACGTGTTTAACAAGGCAAAGGAAAATTTAACAACTTACAAAGATGTGGCAAAATTCTATACATCTGCATTTGTAGTTGATTTACAATCACTTGGAATAGAGAGCATCACCAGACTTGCATATGTATCAGACTATGTCTCAAGCATTGAAAAACAAGTACAAAAATTGATAGAAAAAAAAGTTGCGTATACAGCACATGGGAATGTCTACCTTGATGTTTCCAGAGTTCATAACTATGGGCAAATTTCAAAACAGACCAGAGCCCAGCTAAATATGCATAGGTTAGACATTGGACCTGGCAAGAAAAACCAGGAAGATGTCATGCTCTGGAACTGTACTGATGACTTTGACTTTTCATGGGAAAGTGATCTTGGAAAGGGAATTCCGTGGTGGCACATGCAAGATACTGCGGTTGCGGTAGAAAATTTTGGCAAAAACTATGACATCCATGGTGGTGCAAGAGAACTTCTTTACCCTCACCATGAAGCACATCTTGCGCAGTATGAACTCTTGACCGGCTCTGAAGAACCAGTACGGGCATGGGTTCATGTAGGCCTTGTTTTCTCGGATGGGGAAAAGATGTCAAAATCTTTGGGAAATGTTGTCTGGGTAAAGGATCTAATAAAAAAATACAGTTCTGATCTAATTCGACTGTATATCTTTTCAAAGCATTATCGTGATGACATGAATTTTTCTGAAAAAGATCTTTTGTCACAAAAACCCTTGCTTGATTTGATTCGTCTGACTGCATCTCGCGTTTCTGATACGACACATGAGGATATCTCCATTCTTGCTCATAGTTTCATGGAATCATTAGATGACGATCTTGACTCTCCATCTGCTCTTGCAAAAATAGAAAAAATATGTACTGAGGTAAAAAACGGAAAGAGCTTGAGCAAAATTGATTTTAATCGTATATGCAAAATACTTGGAATTCACACATGATATCAAAAATTGAATCAAATGACATGGGCTTTACCGGAATATGGAGCAGTAAAACAAAATTTGACTGTGGTACACTATATTCAAATCCGAAATTTTCAGATGATGTTTTTTTCAATAAACTAACAGGTGTTACATGTGTGAGTAAAGAAATGGTTGACAAGGCAATGGAACATTTTAAGAAAAATAACTTGGTACCCTATGTATATTCAGCGAGTTATTCTGAATTTGATAATCTGCTTGGAAAAAAGGGATTCTCTTATTATGATATACAGCATGTCCTAAAAAGAAGAACCATGCCTTCCAAAGAAACAAGTGCTGTCAAAATCACACCTGATTCTATTGATGTCTGGGCAAGAATCTTCTGTGAAGCATATGACTGTCCAACGTGGTCTGAATCCGTAACTTCTATTTTGGAGCAATCATTGCAATCTGTAGGCTATTTTGTGGACGAATCAGGCAGCTCTTGCATGGCTTTGTATGAAAAAGACTCTATTCTAGGACTGTACTGTCTTGGCACTGTACCAAACAAACGAAATCGTGGAACAGCTGCATCGCTGATTGATTTTGCATCAAGTGAAGTCGATTCGAAAAACTTGGAATTTTTAATGTTGGAAACATATGGTNGCTGATTGATTTTGCATCAAGTGAAGTTAATTCGAAAAACCTAGAATTCTTAATGCTGGAAACATATGGCAAAGATAATCTCTTGGAATTTTATTCAAAGTTGGGGTTTGGGCAAGTCTATTCAAAGACAGTCTTTACTATTTGAGCTTGGCAAGTAGAGCCGAGTAGATAAACGGTAGAATTGTTGTTGCTTCTGCATGGATTGTAGTCTGTTTGGCATTCTTTGTGACTTTTCCCCATGATATTGCCTCTCTAACAAGTGCACCACTAAGGCTACCGTCAAATTCTTGCGCAGTTGTAATGTATACAGCATAATCTAGGCCGTCTCTGTACTGGTTCCACCACAATGTGTGGTGTTTTGATATTCCTCCACCTATCATCAGTGCTCCTGATTTTTTTGCCTTGAAGATTAATCCTGATAATAAATCTCCGTCTGATGCAACATTTAATCTAAAATCGTTGTGACTTTGAGAAAACATCCAGATTTGACTTCCTACAGCACCATCCATTATTCCTGGAACGATCACTGGTATCTTGTTCTTGTTTGCCCAGTAGAGAAACGAGTCTTCACCCAAGTTTTCTCCAATCATTTTTGTCACATCATGAGTTGACATTTCTTTTTTTCCATCCTTGTATGCTTTCTGAAGAAAACACTGCATTTTTTCTTCAATCAGTGGGCCGTAGCTTTTCATTGGAACTAGGACATTTCCTAATCTGTGTATCTCTTTCTCCATGAGTTCGCCATCATCCATTGTAAATGATCCTTCTAAATAATTGGAATAGTGTCTTGCAATGTCATGATCCAAGGCACCGCAAGTAGTTATTATCACATCGCACATTTTATTTTTCACCATGTCAGTTATCACACCCCTAAGGCCTGTTGATACAACTGCACCAACAAATGACATGAACTTTAAGCAACTCTTGTCTTCTATCATCGAAGTTAGAATGTTAAGACCATCAACAAGATTTTTTGATTCAAATCCACCTGACTTTGACATTTGATCAAATATGGAATCGATAGTATCTCCTTTTTTGATAGAAATATCCTTGACTGGTTTACCAGGTTTTATCATAAGGCACAATTTGACTTTGGGCTATAAAATCCTCTGTTCTAGATCACAAGTAATTAATATAATGGATTATTTGGTAGCTATCGAAGTTGGGTAAGAAAATAAAGATTGCAATAGCTGGCGTTGGTAACTGTGCTTCTGCAATTATTCAAGGTGGAAAATACTATACACAAAATACTCATGATACTATCGGTCTAACGGCATACAACATTGGAGGGTACGAACCAGGAGACATTGAAGTAGTGGCAGCATTTGATGTTGCAGATACCAAAGTAGGTAAAGATGTCTCTGAAGCAATCTATGCAAGACCCAACAATACCATTACTGTGGCAGAGGTGCCTAAGATGGGCGTGACGGTGCAAAAAGGTCCTACTATGGACGGCATAGGTAGACACTTGAGCCGAATTGTGACCGTTTCTAAGGAACCTGATGTTAATGTCAAAAAGGTTCTCCAGGATACAGGCGCGGAGATGCTCGTAAACTATCTGCCTGTAGGAAGTACAAATGCTGTAAAACATTATGCAAGCCAGGCACTTGAGGCAGGAATAGGATTTCTCAATGCAATTCCAGTATTTATCGCATCAGAGCCAAAATGGCAACAAGCATTTGCTGACAAAAAGATTCCACTTGCAGGTGATGATGTAATGAGTCAGCTTGGGGCTACAGTTGTTCACAAGACACTTGTTAAACTATTTGTAGACAGAGGCGTACAGATTGACGGAACATACCAACTAAACATTGGTGGCGACATGGACTTTTTCAACATGCTTGACGAAGAAAGACTAGAAGACAAGAGAATCAGCAAGACAAGTGCGGTCAAGGCAATGGCAGATTATGATATCCCGATGAGAATTGGTCCTAGTGATTATGTTGACTTTATTGATAATGAAAAGATCTGTTACATAAACTTGGAAGGAAAATACTTTGGCAAGATTCCAGTCAAGTTAGATCTTAAACTCAAAGTAATTGATGCATACAACAGTGCAGGAATAATGATCGATGCAATACGAGGATTAAAGATTGCACTTGATAGAAAACTGTATGGACCAATGACTAGCATCTCATCTTACTGCTTCAAACATCCTCCTATACAGATGCCATATGCTGAGGCAAAGAAGGCATTTGGCGAATTTGTAGAAGGCAAGCGCGACAGTTAGATCTCACATTATAATTTTTATTCAGCAGCTCAAGTAAACTTGTCAATAATCGGTTATTTCGACTCGAACGTTATCGGATACATTGGTCCATATACGAAAACTGGAGATATTTGGGTTCAAGTCATTTGGGTACAAAAATACCATAGTAAACTTTGAGCAAGGACTAGTCGCAATCTCTGGTGCAAATGGATCTGGAAAAAGTAACATACTTGATGCCATCTCATTTTCACTTGGTGAAAACTCTCCAAAGGTAATGAGAGTGGACAAGCTTCGTTCATTATTACACGATGTAGATAACGCAAAGCATGGGGCAAAAATTGCCCGTGTAAGCTGTCATTTTGACAACTCTGACCGAAAGATCCCAGTAGACTCGAATACTGTGACAATTACGAGGGAAATGGATGAAAACGGCGAGAATATTTACTATTTAAACCAAAAAAAGGTCCTCAGAAACCATGTTTTGGATATACTAGAGGTGGCAAACTGTGGCATTCACAAGCTCAACATCGTCCAGCAGGGAACTATCACAAGAATCTCTGAATTCAATGCAGAAGAAAGACGAAAGATAATTGAAGATATCATCGGTCTTGCATACTTTGACGAAAAAAAGGTCGAGTCCCTAAAGCAACTCGACGAGGCAGACAGACGGTTAGAGATTGCACTTGCCAGAATGGATGAAATAAAAAAACGCATTGATGAGCTTGAACTTGAAAGAAATAATCAGCTTAGATTTGATATTTTAGATAAAGAACTAAAGCGACTGTATGCAATCCAATCCTCAAACAAACTACGTGACATCGAGTCTACAAAAATATCAAAAGAGCGAAACCTAAATGCAATCCAGTCTGAAACTAAAAAACTTGATGAACAGCGTGCCGGTTTACGCGATGAAATAAAAAAACTTGAAGAAGAGAAACAAAAATTCATGGATGAAGTTAATGTGTACAACCAGGCAAAGGCTGCAATTGACTCTGAGCTTGCACAAGCAATGCACCAGTTTGAATCTGCAAACAGTAAACTTGCAACCAATGCAAGAAGATTATCCCAAATAGATTCAAGACTTCCGGAAATCCAATCCGAACTTGTAGCACTAGGTGAAAAACGTGCCTTGTTGGAAAACCAAATTACAGAATTGAAAACTTCTATTGATACCATTAATGAAACCAGAAAGAACGCAAATGCTGAACTTGCATCTGTTGATTCTGAAATCGGTCAGGTGCTAAAACAACAATCACAGATTGCCACAAACAAACTCAGAGTGGATGAAACTGTTAGAAAACTCACAGATCAATTAAACGAAACAAAACTTTCACTGTCAAAGTTTGAACAAGAACGTGCTGACATTCAAAATAAGATTGAACAAAACTCATCAAGGGTAAAGTCAATACTTGATGAGAAGGAAAACCTGTTGGGCCTTGAGAGAAAGCTAAGACAGGTAAGGGCAGGACATGAAGCGGCAATTAACGACTTAAAATCAAGGCTTGGAAACATGCGTGAAAGACGCGTCAAGATTGAAAAAGATATTGAAGAGACCACGATAATATTTGAAAAAGCAAGCAAGGCTGCCGCTCAATATGAAGCCAAGATCAAAGTTGTAAAAGAAGTAATGCACGAAGACTATTCCATTGCAAAACTAAAAGAAGATTCCAAGAGACTTGGAATCCAAGGTCTTGTCTTTGAACTTTTAACATGGGACAAGCAGTATGAAAGACCATTACTTGCAGTTGGTTCTGACTGGCTAAAAGGTCTGGTTGTAAATGACTTTGCTACATTGCTTGGGCTGGCAGAGTTTGCACAAGAAAAGAAATTGCCAAAGATAAGAATTATTCCGCTAGATGCAATATCAAACTCAAAGATATCTGTAAACAAGGAATCTGGTGTTCTTGGAATCTTGTCTGAATTTGTAAGATGTGATGAAAAATTCGAATCACTCAAAAATTTCATTTTTGGAAACATTGTTCTTGTTGAATCAAAGGAAAAAGCATACGAGTTGTCCAAAAAGGGTTACAAGGCAGTTACAATTGACGGGCAATTCTTCGAAGCTGATGCCAACGCTGTAGTAGTTGATGTAAATTCCAAGGTTTCTCACCTAACCAAAATCATCTTGCTAAGCACATCAGTAGATGGACTTGTACAATCCCTTGAACTCTTGCGAAGATTTATCCAAAATAAAAAGAGTCAACTCAAAAAACTTGAAAGAATTACCGACAGCCTTGAAAACAGATACAACTCATCTGAGACTGGTTTTGCAAATGTAGGCCTTAGTCTTTCAGACATCAAGGCAAAACTGAAGAGCTTGAACCTGTCCGAAGATCAACTTACCTCAAGAATATCGCAATTGCGAAGAAGGGAAGAGAGCATCATGGTCAACATCTCAAAATTACAGTCCTATGAATCATCTTTGGATGAACGTATCTCTCTTACTAGGGAGAATTATGCCGACGAGGGTCAGGCACGAGTGGCAAGCTTGCTGTCATCATTGAATGAAAAGCGTTCAAGTCTGCTAGGCTCCCATAGTTCAATATCTACCCAGTTTAGAGAATTGACCGGAAACTTGACTGGCCTTGGCAATGAAGAGAACTCACTCAAGGCAAATGTCAGACTCTTGTCACAAGAACAATCTTCGCTGAACCATGAAAAATACGATATTGAAGTTCAATCACGTGCACTTGGAAAAGAGAAAGAAAACGTGGATACCATACTTGTAACCTTGAGAGAAAAAGAACAACAACTCATTGCTACATCTGGAACATCGGTATCTACACTAAAAGAATATGATTCCAAACTAAAAGGTCTGTATGACTCAGAGAGGACATTGAGCAAAGAAGTAAACGGAATGGAAAGACAATCTGATTCAATAGCGCGCGATGTTCGTGACTTGGCAGAAAATGAAGAACGAATCAAAAAAACATTGGAATCATACGGGTATAACACATTACTGGAATCATTTGATGTAGACCAGATTCTAGTTGAGATGGAATCTGAGAAACGAAAGCTGGCAGGTTCTATAAACACAAGGGCTCCTGAGATGTATATTGAAATCTCAAATGGGTATCGTTCCATGTCCTCAAGAAAGAATGAGCTTGAAGAAGAGAGAAACTCTATTGTGAAATTCATCGAAGAGATTGACAAGGGTAAACGCCAGACCTTCTTGGAATCATATGACAAAGTGGACAAGGATATACGCGAAATATTTAGCAAGATGACTGGAGGAAATGCATGGCTTGAAATTCAAAACGAGGATGATATCTTCTCATCTGGAATATCATACCTTGTACAATTTCCAAACAAACCAAAAAGAGAATCAACATCAATCAGTGGTGGTGAAAAGACACTTGCAGCAATTACATTTTTGCTAGCACTACAAAAACTAAAACCGTCTCCATTTTATCTGCTTGATGAAGTCGATGCACACCTTGATGCATTAAACACTGAAAGACTTTCTACCATACTTGAAGACAGGGCAAAGGGCAGTCAAATGATAATGGTTTCACTAAAAGACTCTGTAGTCAAAAAGGCAACTCTGATCTACGGTGTGTTTCCACGAAATGGTGTTTCACAAGTTGTGTCGCACAGAATTTCTAATGTGCCTGAAGTTGCAAACTAGTTAATTTTTACAAAACACGCAACCTGTCGCGTCTCTGAAATTTTTTCTAATTCTGGTTCCTGTTTGCATTTTTCTATTGCATAAGGACATCTTGGCATGAATCTGCAACCTAGATGCTCTTGTGTTCCAGATGATTCGTTAATGCGTATCTTGTGGTCTCTGTGTAAATTCTCTGGGTCGGGGTTTGAGATTGAATCCAAAAGTGCCTGGGTGTATGGGTGACGTGGATTTGATAGAATTTCATTGATTGGTNATTTCTCTATTGCATAAGGACATCTTGCCATGAATCTACAACCTTGATGCTCTTGCGTTCTTGATGATTCGTTAATGCGTATCTTGTGGTCTCTGTGTAAATTCTCTGGGTCGGGGTTTGAGATTGAATCCAAAAGTGCCTGAGTGTATGGGTGACGTGGGCTTGATAATATTTCGTTGATTGGCCCAGTCTCTACAATCTTTCCACGGTACAAGATTGCAATTGTATGACCAATGTAGCTTGCCGTGGACAAGTCATGTGTGATGTAAAGAAAAGATATCCCATGTTTTTCTTGCAACNACGGTACAAGATTGCAATTGTGTGTCCAATATAGCTTGCAGTGGACAGGTCATGTGTTATGTACAAAAAAGATATTCCGTGTTTTTCTTGTAACTCTTTTATCAGTTCCAATATTCCAATTCTTACTGATACGTCAAGCATGGAAACAGGCTCATCTGCTATGACAAGTTTTGGATTTGTCACAATTGCACGAGCAATTGCAACTCTCTGTCTTTGTCCTCCTGATAACATGTGAGGATATTTTGATATGATATCGCCAACTGGTTCTAATTTTACCTGGCTGAGTGCATGTAGTGCAATACGATTTCGTTCTTCCTTGTTTCCAATTTTATGAATTTCAAGAGGCTCCTTTACTATGTCTAAAATGGTCATCCTTGGATTGATTGATGCATAAGGGTCTTGGTGAACCATTTGGCATCCTAGTCTTATCTTCTTTAGACGGCCTTGTTGATTTGTTATCTCTTGTCCATCAAAGATGATGGTTCCAGAATCTGGTTCCAAGGCTCGCAGTATAACGCGTGCAATTGTGGTCTTGCCTGATCCTGATTCTCCTGCCAGCACAAATGTCTCGGCATTCTTGATTGAAAATGAAATTCCGTCTGCTATTTTTGTGGTCTCCTTGTCAGTTCCAGTTAGACCGTTTTTAACAAAGTATTTCTTCAGGTCTCTGACTGCAAGAATCTCTTCCATCATTTCTTGGTATGATCCAAATATATCAAGCGATCAGTAGGCTAGAACCTGATCAGCGCAAAGTTTTAAAAGGCTGATATCTGAGAGAAAATCGTGAAGTCTCAGTTAGTAGCATTTTCAATGATCGCAGGACTTTTGTTTAGTGCAGGTTCAGTCTATCTTAACCATGCCGTATTTGCAGATGATCCTTGGTCAGATATTGCTGCTAGACAACAAGCAGCAGAGCAAAAGGCCATGGCAAAATACATGAGCTACTACCAGTTTGCAGACTTGGATCAATCCAAGAGAAACTGGTCTGGTCTTACAAGTACTAGCACTGATGAAACCAGCAGAGGCAGAAACATTGATGCACAAGCACAAGTTTCAATCCAAAACGCAATTGCACAATTTGATACTATACACGTTCAACAATTAGTTGACTTGCAGTCAAATGACTACAAGGGACTCAACAATACTGCAACTGATACACAAGGCAGAGACAGAAATGCCATGATTGATGAAGCACGCGCCTCATCACTTGCCGATGCACAAGGTATTGTAGACCAACTAGTCAAGATTCAACAAAATTATGCAGGCTTTGAACAAGGTCCAACAACTGATTCTACCGCAACTTATGATAGACAAACTATGATTACCAAGAATATGGGTACTGATGAAGCCCAGGCAGCAGCACTAGTCAGTAAGCTTGCCACTATTGACCAAGTATATGTAGACTTGAGCCAATATGTAGACCCAACACAGTTTACATACAAACCAAATTCTGTAACAAATGAACAGACTCACCCAGGTAGAAACTTGACTCCATCAGAAGCATATGCATTAGAGAGAGCAGTACTGATATTCAACCAGATCCACGAAAGACACCTTGCAATGTTGCAATCAAACTACTATGGTTTGACTAGCACATCAACTGATGAAAACGGTGCAGACAGAAATGCAATGCTTGCACAAGCACAACAAGTTTCCATGGACAATGCATTAAGAGTGTACAACTCGTACTATAACGGCGCAGGAATCAAGTAAAATCCTGTAAAACTGTTTTTATAAAAAATACACAAACTAGTTTATTCGTGTAACCAACACATGACAAATCCTGATTTGGTATTGATTTTTGGTGGCTCGGCTTTACATTTTTCCATGGCCTTGGAACATCTGTCATAGAATCGACATCCTGTTGGAGGGTTCACTAGACTTGGCGGATTGCCTTTCAAGGGGATTATCTTTTTTGTCTCGTTTAGTTTTGGTATTGAATCCAGCAGTGCAATCGTATACGGGTGCTTTGGATTTTTGTAAATGTCATCCATGTTGCCAAACTCCACAATCTGTCCTGCATACATGATTCCAACTTTTTCTGCAACCTCTGATATTATTCCTAGATCATGTGAAATCAACATGATTGACAGTCCATCTTTTTTGAGTTTCTTTAATAGAATCATTATCTGTGCTTGAACCAAGACGTCAAGTGCTGTAGTGGGCTCGTCGGCAATGACCATGCCTGGCTTTAAGATGAGGGCCATGGCAATGATGACTCTTTGTTTCATCCCGCCACTAATCTCATGTGGGTACTTGTCTAAAATAGAGTGTTCCAGCCCGACTGATGATATGGACTGCTCAATTGTCTGTTNTCTCATGTGGATACTTGTCTAAAATAGAGTGTTCCAGTCCAACTGATGATACGGCCTGCTCAATTGCCTGTTTGTGGTCTCCACTAAAATTGTGTTTTTTTAGTATTTCTTCGAATTGTTTTTTTATGGTAAATACTGGGTCAAGTGAATTCATTGCTCCCTGAAATACCATTGATATCTTTTTCCACCTGATGTCTTTTGTAAATTCAGTCTCTGACATTGACAATATGGATATTCCGTCCAAAAGGATCTTGCCTGAAACACTTGCATTTTCTTGAAGGGTTTTCATGATTGCAAGACCTAATGTGCTCTTGCCGCAACCGCTCTCGCCTACAATTCCTATTGATTCACCATCTTTGCATGTGAATGATACGTGATCCACCGCATGTACAACTGTCCCCTGACTTTGGTACAGGACAACTAGATCATTTACAGATATGGCAGCCATGAATATCCTATGGGCTGGTAGTACATTTGAGTTTTGNCCTGATATCTTTTGTAAATCCAGCATCTGACATTGACAGTGTAGGTATTCCGTCCAAAAGGATCTCGNGTTTTTTTAGTATCTCCTCGAACTGTTTTTTTATGGTAAATACGGGGTCGAGGGAATTCATTGCTCCCTGGAATACCATTGACACCTTCTTCCACCTGATATCTTTTGTAAATCCAGCATTTGACATTGACAGTATGGATATTCCATCCAAGAAGATCTCANTTATGGTAAATACTGGGTCAAGTGAATTCATTGCTCCCTGAAATACCATTGATATCTTTTTCCACCTGATGTCTTTTGTAAATTCAGTCTCTGACATTGACAATATGGATATTCCGTCCAAAAGGATCTTGCCTGAAACACTTGCATTTTCTTGAAGGGTTTTCATGATTGCAAGACCTAATGTGCTCTTGCCGCAACCGCTCTCACCTGCAATTCCTATTGACTCACCATCTTTGCATGAAAATGACACGTGATCTACTGCCTGTACCTTTGTCCCCTGACTTTGGTACTGGACAACTAGATCATTTACAGATATGGCAACCACTAATATTCTATGGACTGGTAGTACATTTGAGTTTTGAACCAGCGATCTTGTTTGGCATTTGTGTACATGGCTATATCAAATGTTGATCGCTATCTTTGGACACTAGTAAATTAAAAGGTAAAACGGACTTTTGAAATTGGTTGTTAAATTATTCTATTCCTTTCTACTACAGGCTTTTGTATTCAAAACGAGATATCGGGTTTGATGGTTTTATACATCATGGAAGATCTATCCCATGCCACCGAAGTGAAAATACATACAGAATTATGCGAACATGTTAGACGTCATCTCAGACATCCAAAGGCAAAAACAACTCAATGGCATCGTGTTAATGACTTAGAACAAGCAAGAGAATATGCGCGTGACATTGCAAGAAATCACAAGTTGAATTGGCGAGAAGCCAAATGTTGTATGTGATTCAACCTATTTTCGCATGGTTTATCTGCTAGTTTTTGCAAGCAAAAAATCGATTTCCTTGAGGACGCCAATTTGCAACTTTGATGCTATGAATGGTATACTCTGCCCTCAATGTGAATCAAAACTAGACCAAGGAAAACTAACCAAGGCAGATGTGGCTGCATCAATAAAACTGGTAAAACTTTCCCAAAAAATACCTCAAATAGATAAATTTACGCTAAATTCGTGCCGCCAGTCCCATGGAGACTATGTCCTGTATCTTGGCAGTCAGGATATTATGACAATTAGGCAAAGCCGGGAACTATACCGAATACTGCAGGGAGAGTTTGATGGAAAGATTTGGCTCGTACACCAAGACTCTGATGACAAGAAGCTCATCGAAGATGTATTTTTTCCAATCAAGATACTTGGAATAAATCAAGTCTGGGCTCCAGGAGGCATGCAAAAAACTAAGGTTATCGTATCTGGAAGAAAAACACCTCGTTTTCCAATAGATGTAGACAAGGTTGTTGCAATAGCACACGATCTTCGAAAGATAGATCTAGTAGTGGAATTTGAAAGAAAGTAAGGAAAAATCTAATGGACATAAAAAAAACTCATGATATTGGCGCACTTGGTCCTTCAATGAAAGGACAAAAAGTTGTGGTTGGTGGATGGGTCGAAGACCTGCGAGAACTGGGAAAACTCACATTTCTTACTTTGCGAGATGTAACAGGAGTGTCACAGATTGTAGTTGCAGGTCCTGAAAATTTGCAACAGGTAAAGGATCTTACAAGACAAAGTGTTGTTCTGATAACAGGTGCAGTTCAAGAATCTAAAGCACGAGACTTTGCATATGAGATAAAAGCTGAAAAAGTTGAGATCTTGTCGCGAGCAGTTCATCCGTTACCAATAGACCCATTGGGTAGACTGGAAAGTGGAATCGATAACAGACTAAACGCAAGGGCACTTGATCTTCGAAATCAAAAGACTGCATCAATTTTTAAAATACGACACAATGTTCTTCTTTGCATACGCAAGGTGTTGACTGAACACGGATTTCTTGAGGTAAATACTCCGAAAATTATTGGCAGCGCAAGTGAAGGCGGCGCAAATTTATTTTCTCTAAAATATTTTGACAAGCAGGCATATCTTGCACAGAGCCCACAATTGTACAAGGAACAATTGACACTTGGACTTGAAAGAATATTTGAGATTTCATCATTTTACAGGGCAGAAAAATCTCACACTGTACGACACTTGACGGAATTTACAAGTGTTGACATTGAAGCTGCATTCATGGATTACACTGATGTCATGGAGATTTTAGAACAGTTGGTTGTATCTGTCTTTGAACATGTGGAAAAGGACATGTATCCAGGAACAAAAGAACTTGGGGATAGAAATCAAAAAACCCACGACTCCTTTTGACAGGGTTACATACAAACAGGCAATAGAGGAACTTGGAAAACAAGGCCTTCCGCTTGTATTTGGTGATGACTTGCTTGATTCGCATTTGAGAAAACTAGGGG
>NZ_RCMC01000040.1 GCF_011319475.1 Candidatus Nitrosotalea sp. FS | reverse complement strand
CTTTTCAGCCTCCTTGAAGTTTGGTGCAGTAAGTGTAATACGATACTTGGGGGCGCCAATGTATGTCACAGATATTTCCTTCTTGTTTGCTGTGGAATCAATCAATGCTTGCTTGATTATCTCGATTCCGTTTGATTTGGTACAGGTAAGCTCAAAGATGCCGCGTATCTCTACATGGGGAACCTGGATCTTTGAGCCAAGCTCGGCAATTACAGTCAGTGCCTTTGAAGGAATACTGAGATTATCTAAAACGGATATGCCTTTTGCTGAAACTTCTGAGAATGCGTCATAGACTNCATGTGGAACCTGGATCTTTGAGCCAAGTTCGGCAATTACTGCAAGTGCCTTTGAAGGAATGCTGAGATTATCTAAAATTGATATGCCTTTTGCTGAAACCTCGGAGAATGCGTCATAGACAGAGCCAAATTTATCCACCAAGACATTTTCTAGTTTTGTCATCTCGGATGCAGACAAGCTGACTTTGGATTTCAGATTTTCAATGAGGGCTTCTTCTTTTTCGCCTCGCTTTATCTCTAAGAGTTTCTTTTTCTTTTGATCAGATGATACTTGTTTTAGTGACAAGTCTATCTCGGATCTTCTTGGGTCTACACGTTTTACAAGTAAGACTTTTTTTTCTCCTATCTTGAGAAACTTGGCTACATTTCTAATCCAGCCGGTTGCAATTTCGGATACATGCAAGAATCCTTGGATGTTGTTGAATTCATCAAGGGAGACATATGCTCCTTGGTCCACTATCCTTGTTACTGTAGCAATAACAATCTCTCCCACCTCGGGGAAATCTTGGACAGTTGTCGTCATGGCTTTCAAATTTATTGTACATAATTTAATGTTGTTGATGTTTTGTATCGTTGAATTTGTAGAATATTCTAAAAGTCGATTCCTTTTTTTGCTTTGATTCCGGATTTGAATGGGTGCTTTATCTCCCTCATTTCTGTAACTAGATCTGCTTTTTCTATAATCTCATCTTTTGCATGATTTCCTGTCAGGACCAAG
>NZ_RCMC01000225.1 GCF_011319475.1 Candidatus Nitrosotalea sp. FS | reverse complement strand
ACAAGACTTGGTAAGCATCTTGATATCAAAGGTGCCCTGGCCATATCATCTACAATAACTTCATTTCTAATTGGACTGACTCTGGTACAGATTGGTGTACGACCTGAAACTATGCCGCAAATTGTATCTGCGTTTGTAATTTCACTTGTTTCATTATTTGCATTTGTTTTAATAGAGAAAAGAGCCAAAATACCACTGCTTGATTTTAGATTGCTAAAAGACAAGATTCTCTTGCCATCGTATATCGTATTGATGGCAACAGGGGTCATGATGTTTTTGGCATATCCTGCAATAGTACAGCTTGTCCGCAGTCCGGTACCGCTTGGCTTTGGAGGAAGTGCTGTAGATGCAGCTAGTGTCCAGTTACCTTTTATGATCATGTTTCTTGTGTTTGCAGGTACAAATCCCTTTATCCTGAGCAAAATAGGCAGGACAAAGCCAATAATTGGAGGTGCCATAGTTACAATAATTGGCTCAATTGGATTGTTGATGTTCCACTCTACAGGATTTGAGGTGTCTGTGAATCTGGCTATACTTGCAGCAGGCCTTGCACTGGTGCATCTTACTACATGGAATGTAGTCATCACATCATCACCAAAAGAATTCATGGGAATATCAACAGGAGTAGGTGCCCTTCTTTTGTTCATTGGAATGTCGATTGGCCCAACATTGGCAGGAATATACATGCAAAATCACGAGACGATCAAGGGAGTTGTTGGATCTTATCCATCTATGGGATCGTATGATCTAGTGTTTCTTACATCTGGATTTTTGTCCGCAGCTTGTCTTGGATTTGCTCTAGTGCTAAGAAAACAGTTGGCACGAATAAATGCTAATTAATCCAACCTAGTTATGATTCAAAAAAGTCATATGAATACCATGGCGAGAAATTTTCCTACTAAAATGATCCTGTTTTCACTTTACCTGCGCGCTTGTAATTGGCAATAATTACTCCACTTGGTGTAACCGAACTCTCTAGTAATGAAAAAGCTGCCGGGATGGTTCCATCGCCAAACAAACGTTTGCCCGTGCCGAGCGTAACGGGAAATATTTTGAGCCAGAGTTCATCCACTAGATCATTTTTAAGTAGCAGCTGAACGAGCTTACCACTACCCCACACTTGAAT
>NZ_RCMC01000308.1 GCF_011319475.1 Candidatus Nitrosotalea sp. FS | reverse complement strand
GGGACGCGGGAAAAATGAATCAGGACAGCCTCAATAAAATAATCAATAAAGTCGAGAAATCAAACAGTATCTTTTCTGACAAATCTTATCTTGATCCATTGGTAGTTCCTGATGAAATAGTTGGTAGGGAAAAAGAGACCGAAAAGATTGTTCAATATTTTATGGGGTACAAGCATGGTCACGTGGTACCGGTTATTTCGGTCTATGGGAGAAGTGGATCTGGAAAATCTACACTGGTGAAATTTATTTGCAAAAATATGCCTGAAATATCGCATTGCTTTGTTAATCTGCGAAAGTCAAAGACTGTTTTTGGTTGTGCAAATCTGATACTTGGTGAGCTAGGTCAGCCAAATCTAAAAAGTTCGCAGGGTATTAACGTGGTCATTGATCAAATAGGGTCTGCAATAGAGTCTGTTTTGGAAAAAGAAAAAACGAATCTCTTTGTACTAGTTCTTGACGAATCTGATGTGTTGTTTTATGACACACGTAGCAAGCCCTCAGAATTCATATACAAACTTGTCACACTGGCAGAGAGTCTGCGTGCAAAAAAATATCTTCTCTGCATCATAATGATTTCAAATAATGTCTTGTCCGATTATGAATTGGATGACCGAGTACGTTCTAGAATTGGTTCAAGTGATGTCTTTTTTGAGCCATACTCGTATGATGATGTTATCAAGATGCTTCAAAGAAGATCAGAAAAAGCATTTGCTATTCCAGTAAGTGATGACGTTCTACGACGTTGTGCTACTCTTAGCTCTGAGGAACATGGTGATGCAAGGCGTGCGATAGATCTACTTCGAGTATCTGGTGAAATTGCAGGTCAGTCAGACAAGGAGCTAACCGAGTATACTGTAACAAGAGCATCTGCCGTATTGCAAGAGGACAGGGTATCAAAGATTCTCTCATCTGCTTCACTTCACTTCAAGCTTGTCTGTTTCAGCCTGGCATGGCTTAGTCATGTAAAGGGAGGATGGCAGGCAACTTCTGCTGTATTNTGATGCAAGACGTGCAATAGATCTACTCAGAGTATCTGGTGAAATCGCAGGTCAGTCAGGCAAGGAGCTAACCGAATATGAAGTGGCAAGAGCGGCTGCCGTATTGCAAGAGGACAGAGTATCAAAGATTCTCTCATCTGC
>NZ_RCMC01000235.1 GCF_011319475.1 Candidatus Nitrosotalea sp. FS | reverse complement strand
GTTGCCAATATAACAAAATCAAATGTTGTTCTGGTACTTGATGCAAGCAAGGCTGCACGCTCTGTTGCAGCAACTGCACTTGGATTCAAAACTTTTGAGAAAAACTCTAGAATTTGTGGTGTCATACTGAACAAAATTGGAAGCAAAAAACATGAAACGCTGTGCAGGGATGCTCTAAAAAAAGTTGGGCTTCCAATACTTGGGGTCATTCCACGGGACAATGATTCCAGTCTACAATCAAGACATCTTGGCCTGATACCTGTGCGGGAAAGACAATCACTTGATGGAAAAGTCAAGGCAATTGCAAAATCATTCTCTAGATTCATTGAAGTTGAAAAGATACTAAAACTTGCAAAAAATGTATCCAGTCTACCACAAGTTCCTGAAAAANGCAGGGATGCTCTAAAAAAAGTCGGACTTCCAATACTTGGAGTTATTCCACGGGACAATGGTACAAGTCTACAATCAAGACATCTCGGTCTGATACCTGTGCGGGAAAGACAGTCGCTTGATGGAAAGATCAAGTCAATTGCAAAATCATTCTCTGGTTTTATTGAAATCAAACAAATACTCAAGCTTGCAAAAAGTGTGCCCAGTTTACCAAAAGTTCCTGACAGGAAACACAAAAAGACACAAACTAGGATAGCAGTAGCACTTGACGAGTCCTTTAATTTCTATTACCAAGACAATCTGGACTCGCTGAAAAATCTTGGTGCAGAACTTGTTTTTTTCAGTCCAGTCTCGGACAAAAAAATACCTGACTGTGATGGAATCTATATCGGCGGTGGATTTCCAGAGGTCAAGGCAAACCTGCTTCAAAGAAATGAGACGATGAAGAAATTGGTGAAAAAACATGCCCAAGATGGCATGCCAATTTATGCAGAATGTGGTGGACTGATGTATCTGACAAAATCCATCAGCTACAAGTCTGGAAAGTTTAGCATGGTTGGACTCTTTGATGCTGTAACTGTAATGGAAAAGAGACTAAAACTCAACTATACTAGTGCCAAGATTGGCAAGTCTCCGTTTTCATCAAGATCAAAAAAT
>NZ_RCMC01000032.1 GCF_011319475.1 Candidatus Nitrosotalea sp. FS | reverse complement strand
TCATATCCCACAGCAAAAGGCATTCCTATGCAAAACAATTCTGCCCCAAAAAATCCAGTTTGGTTGCTAGTCTGTATGGTAAACACAACATCGCTTTTTCCCTCAGGAATCACAAATGGCTGAGCTATCACTGTTATACTCTTTGAAGAATTTTGTGAAGGTATTGCATCATAGAACATCAAGTTCACTTTGGCTACATAATTAGAAGAATATTCAACACATATCTTTCCAACAGAGTTTATGGGCATGTACATGACTGGAATATACCCTTCTTTTCCCTCAAACGGTATCTCGCATTGTTTTGTACTATTTGTGGCATCATCATAAATTGGTTGAAAGTTGCTAATTGAAGAGGCATCAAATTGATTTGACGCGTAAACTTTTCCCCAATCTCTTGTGACAAGTTTGGTTGAAGTATCTGGATTTACACATGCTGGAGAGCCATCTGTTGTTTTGAATACCAACACAGAGTCAGCTTGACATTGAATACTTTCTTTCAAAATACCCCACTTGAATTGCCTCAGAGGAGACACCAAGACAGGAGGATTTGAACTAGATTTAGAATCAAAAACTGAGAAGAAGGTTGATGACGTATGTATTCCATTTGAAAATTTCTCAACGGTATAGTTTCCTACCTTTGTGGGAATGAATTGCCAAATGATCTGCTGCACATGATTAGCATTTGGATCAAAGATTAGGTGTTTTGTAGCATAAAATGCAAACCCTGTATCACTTGTCATGTTTATTCCAATATCCATCGTTTTGGTATCATACCTTGGCCAGGTATCAGCTCGAATCAAAATTTGATGATTTGTAAGGAAGCTATCCATACTTCCTTTGTTATCGGTAAGAAATAATGGATCTGGTGGAGGACCAGGATTTGCATAGCCTGATGCCAGAATGCCTGTTTCATAATGTGTTGTTAGATTTTTTCCATTTTGATCTGTTGTTTGAATTGGTGTTGAACAAAGATTTCCGGCATAGCATGTTGTTGCTATATTAGAATTCCCAGTAATAGTAAAATTCAATTCTTTATGATAAATTCCACT
>NZ_RCMC01000065.1 GCF_011319475.1 Candidatus Nitrosotalea sp. FS | reverse complement strand
TCAAAAGCTGGATTTATTACATTAATGTCGTCAGGGGCAGTCTTTTTACCTGCTACTCCAGTTACCTCACTTGATTTTCGTTGTTCTATTACAACATCTTTAGGAGTACTTTTCATATCAAATGTAGAGAGCGGTGCAGCTACATAGAATGGTATTCCATGTTGTTTTGCCATTAATGCAACTTGGTATGTTCCAATTTTGTTGTATACATGCCCAGTAGCAAGTATTCTATCAGCTCCTACAATTACTTTGGATACCAATCCATTTGCCATGGAGTATCCAACTGCTGTATCAGGTATCAGGCTAACATCAATTCCATCATGTTTTAGTTCAAATACAGTAAGCCTAGAGCCTTGCATTACTGGTCTTGTTNCAACTGCTGTATCAGGTATCAGGCTAACATCAATTCCATCGTGTTTTAGTTCAAATGCAGTAAGCCTAGAGCCCTGCATTACCGGTCTTGTCTCTGTTGCTATCACCTTGATCTTTTTCCCACTCTCTTTTGTAGCTCTTATCACTCCAAGAGCAGTTCCATAAGCAACGGTGGCAAGAGCTCCTGCATTGCAGTGAGTCATTATGGTATCATTATTATCAAATAGGTGTGAGCCATTTTTGCCCATGCGTTTGTTTATGTCAATGTCTTCTTCTGCCATAGTCTTTGCTTCGTTTACAATTGTACTTCGTATTTCAGACGCATTTGTTCCTGATCTTGCAAGATTCATTATTCTTTCTAGTCCCCATGCAAGATTAATTGCCGTAGGTCTTGTCTCAAAAAGAATTTTTTTTGCGTGTTCTAGATCTTTAATGAGATCATCTTTGTCTGTTGCCTTGCTTTGCAATGCAGCAAGTGCAAGACCAAACGCCCCAGATACTCCAATGGCAGGAGCACCTCTGACNCATTATTGTGTCATTGTTATCAAACAGGTACGAGCCATTTTTTCCCATGCGCTTGTTTATATCAATGTCTTCTTCAGCCATAATCTTTGCTTCATTTACAATGTTATTTCGGATTTCAGGAGCATCTTTTCCTGATCTTGCAATATTCATTATTCTTTC
>NZ_RCMC01000298.1 GCF_011319475.1 Candidatus Nitrosotalea sp. FS | reverse complement strand
ACTCTCTACTTTTTCATTTTTTATTATTTTTACTTAGTGAAAACACTGGATTTCAATTACAAAACGAATCCAATCAAAGTACAAGTCATAACTGTATTTTAAATCAAAAACAGTATAATTCCATCAACACAGTATCTATTGGCAGAAGTTGTGGTACATACAATTTGGTGGTTATTACCCACAAATCGATCTAACCATATCCAAACAAGTGTTTACCATCAAATTTTGATTATTTTTTTTAAATATACATAAATAGTCTTACTTCTTAATCGCAAATAAGATGAGTACTCATAAAGAATATGCGTTGATCGCAATTCTTGCTACGGCAGCTGTAGTAGGTGTTGTACCTGCTTTTGCAGCAAACAACCCATACCTAGCATGTCCCGACTGTAACGACACTAGCAACACTCAACAGATACCACCAATAGCAATANTGATCGCAATTCTTGCTACGGCAGCTGTAGTAGGCGTTGTGCCTGCTTTTGCAGCAAACAACCCATACATAGCATGTCCTGACTGTCCCGACAACAACAGCACAGTTCAGCAAATACCACCGATCGCAATCACGGTGACAACTGACAAACCAGCATATGATCACAATTCACAAATTATGATCACTGGACATGTTGCAAATCCATACCCAGGCCAAGATGTGGCTGTAAAAATAACAAGCCCATCAGGTAATGTGGTAACGGCAGCTCAACTAACCTTAGACAACAACGGAGATTTTGCTACCAAAATTAGCACTGCTGGCAATCTCTGGTTTGAGAATGGACAATACACAATTCAGGTGCAACAAATAGACAGACAAGGAAATGGAGAAGGAGGAATTTATTCATCTGTTTTCCAGATTGTAGGAGAGACACCAGTAATTGTTTCATCACCTTCAGCAACACCATCAACTCCAGTAATTACTCCAACACAGCAAGATATTGAAAACATCAATCAAGCAAAAAACAATCAGACAATAGCTGCAGAGATCAATGTAAGAAATGACAAAACAGAAACTACATCTATTGACAATAATGTGACAGTTCAAACAACTAACACTACATC
>NZ_RCMC01000219.1 GCF_011319475.1 Candidatus Nitrosotalea sp. FS | reverse complement strand
ACTGCACCAAACTTCAAGGAGGCTGAAAAGGAGCTAAAACCAATTCTTTCCTCAGTCCAGGATGCCATAGAAAAGAAGGGAGGCACCTTCAAGTTTACAAGAGAAGAATCAAAGAAGACAAGAGAAGGTTAGAGATGCACTTTCAGATGAGAAAATGTACAGATTGTAAGAAATACACCTTAAAAGACGAGTGTCCCAAGTGCGGACACCAGACTGCTACTGTACATCCAGGAAAATATTCTCCAGATGACAAGTATGCAAGATATCGTATCTCGGATAGATACAAGTAAATTATTTTGTAGTGCTGTTTGACTGCTCTATACTAATTTTTGACACGCGGGCAGATTCAACATCAACTGGCTGGTTGTTGTCTTGAGTANAATATTCTCCAGACGACAAGTATGCAAGATATCGTATCTCAGACAGATACAAGTAAATTATTTTGTTGTGCTGTTTGATGATTCTATACTAATTTTTGACACGCGTGCAGATTCAACATCAACTGGCTGGTTAGTATCAGTAGTCGGTAGTGCTGCAATTTTATCCACAGCATCTTGGCCAGATATGACTTGGCCAAATAGAGTATATTGATCATTTAGCCATGGAGCATCACCAAGTGTGATAAAGAATTGTGAACTTCCACTGTTGACATCAGTACCNTTTGGTGCACCGCCAAGACCCCATGTACTTTTGTCACCTTTTATCGTATTTGGATCTCCACCCTGTATTACAAATCCCGGCATTATTCTATGAAATACAGTTCCATCATAGAAACCAGAGTTTGCAAGGTTGACAAAGTTTGCCACTGTCTTTGGTGCTATATTGNCCACCATGCCTTTTGTGAAATTCATGCTTGTGGTAAATTCTGGAGGAATTGTATGTCCTGCATCGCCAAGACCCCATGTACTTTTATCACCTTTTATCGTATTTGGATCTCCACCCTGTATTACAAATCCTGGCATTATTCTATGAAATACTGTTCCATCATAGAAACCAGAGTTTGCAAGTTTGACAAAGTTTGCAGTGGTCTTTGGTGCAATGTTATCAAATAANCCTTTTGTGAAATTCATGCTCGTGGTAAATTCCGGTGGAACGGTATTTGGTGCACCTCCAAGACCCCATGTACTTTTGTCACCTT
>NZ_RCMC01000115.1 GCF_011319475.1 Candidatus Nitrosotalea sp. FS | reverse complement strand
ACAGGACAAGCTGACAAAATGTTTTGGCGACGGGCTATCTGCACCTGCAGCTGCAAGAATAGCAGGTGTTGACCGAAAGACTGCATACACTCACTATGATGAGATCGTAAAACAACACAAGGAAAAGACATTTGAGGATTTATTTGAAAGAGAGGAAAATGACCGGGCTCAGGTGATTGCAACATTTGATAAAGACTTGGAAGAGGTTTCAGAATTACTAAAACAGATACGAGAGGACAAGAAATGGTATCTTGACAAGCGCAAACCCATTCCAAAATCCTTGTTTGACCAAGAAATTGACGTGTTAAAGTTCAGGTCTGCCATAAAGGACAGAAAGGCAAGCTATGTTGTCAGGCCCACTGGACATGAAGTATACAACAGAGAGTTAAAAGAAAATATCGAGGAAAAAGATGGCAAGACTTGACAGAGCTGCAAATGATATAGCTAGACTTGCAAAAAGGATGGCAGCAGAAAAGATACGAATAGAAAAAGCCAANCGTTGGATAAAGACTTGGAAGAGGTTTCAGAATTACTAAATCAAATACGAAGTGACAAGAAGTGGTATCTTGACAAGCACAAGCCCATTCCAAAATATCTGTTTGACCAAGAAATTGATGTTATGAAATATCGATCCAACATTAAGGACAGAAAGGCGGCATTTGTCATCAATCTTACTCTACAAGAAGAANAGATACGAAATGACAAGCAATGGTATCTTGACAAGCGCAAACCTATTCCGAAATATTTGTTCGACCAGGAAATTGATGTGATGAAATATCGATCCAACATAAAGGATAGAAAAGTTGCATTTGTCATCAATCTTACTCCACAAGAAGAGCGCAGAAGCATGGAAGAAGATACGGAGGACAAAGATGGCAAGAGCTGACAAGGCTGCAAAAAATGTAAATAGATTTGTAAGAATGACGATAGCTAAGAAGATAAAAAAAGAAAAAGCCCTGNGCTGACAAGGCTGCAAAAAATGTAAATAGATTTGTAAGAAAGATAACAGCTGAGGAGATAAAAAAAGAAAAAGCCAAACCCAAGATGTGGAAAGGTAAAATGATAATACC
>NZ_RCMC01000007.1 GCF_011319475.1 Candidatus Nitrosotalea sp. FS | reverse complement strand
TGACATCAAAGTAGAGTTTGCTCCAATCAGCATTGCAGTCAATCCTGTCACCAACATGATATACACATCCCACACTTCTCTTGCAGATTCAATATCGGTAATATCTGGAAAAGCAAGCAAGACAATTTCTGTCATAAAAGTAGGAGCAGATCCTATCCATGTTGCAGTCAATTCTGTTACAAATATGATATACGTAACCAACTTGAACTCGCACTCGGTATCAATAATATCCGGTTTAACAAACAAGGTTGTAGATACGGTGCAGGTAGGAGAGATACCACGTGACATATTGATCAATATCCAAACTAATACCATTTACATTGCAAATGAAGGCTCAAGTACAGTCTCTGTAATAGATGGAAAAATAGACAGCGTTGTAGCTACAATACCTGTTTGTAATATTTCTGGGTCAGAGTCTACTTTTGCCATTGACCAGGCTGAAAATACAATTTATGTGACCTGCACTGGACCTGAAGGCGCAATTGACGTGATATCAGGCACAACAAACAAGGTAACTGATACCATTCATGTGGGGCACGATCCCACAAATGTGGTATTCAATCCTAACACTCACATGCTATACACTGCAAATGATGGCNTCTCTGTAATTGATGGAAAAACAAACAGTGTTGTAGCTACAATACCTGTTTGTAATATTTCTGGGTCAGAGTCTACTTTTGCCATAGACCAGACTGAAAACATAATTTATGTGACCTGTACTGGGCCTGAAGGCGCAATAGATGTGATATCCGGTGTGACAAACAAGTTAATTGATACCATACCTGTAGGGCATGATCCTACCAATGTGGCATTCAATCCTACGACACACATGCTATACACCGCAAATAATGGTGATTATACGGTCTCTGCGGTGTCAGCCAAGACAGACAAGGTAGTAGCTACCATTCCGGTAGAACTCTTTCCAACAGTTGTAGCGTTAAACCCAGATACAAACATGATCTATGTTGCAAATGATTTCAACAGTTCTTCCAACAAATTATCAGTAATAGATGGTCAGACAAACAAGGTAGTGGCAAAAGTCAGTATTGGTTCAGGTGCCAAAAGCATTGCAGTTGATTCATCAAATAACATCATCTATGTGGTAAACTATGCTTCAAATTCAATATCAGTAATTTCGGGCAAGACAAACACATTGATTGACACAATTCCAGTAGGTGCTCTTCCAACTTCTATTGCAATCAATAATGTTACAAGTACAGTATATGTCGCAAATTGGAGATCAGACTTTGTATCCATGATACCTGTAACATCTTTGAATCTACAAACAGTTCCAGA
>NZ_RCMC01000172.1 GCF_011319475.1 Candidatus Nitrosotalea sp. FS | reverse complement strand
GGGATTTGAACCCACGAACTCCTAAGAGATAAGGTTCTGAGCCTTACGCCGTTGACCAGGCTAGGCGACCCCCGCAACAACGTGAGAATTAAGATCCTACAATAAGTGTCTTTATTGCAAGANGCTCATCAGTGGGTTTGAAAATTATTTACCCTCTGATCATTTTATCAATTATAGGTACAGCATTTTTTAGCTCATGTATTCTAATTGCCCTATCATCTTCAAAAGATGTATTCCACGGCTGTGAGTAAAGTATTACAGATTTTCCTTCTTCCAACATACTTTTTGCATTAAGAGGTGAATCATCAATAAATACATCATAATCTAGTCGCGATTTTTCTATTCCTTCTAACACACCAACATAATTTTTGAAATTTATTTTGTGTAGTTTGAGCCAATTTTTTACATCATTGTGAGTAGACTCGTCACGTGCAGTTACAATGTCTACAGTACCAAGATTTGAGAGCTGTGTAGTAGCATGTGCAATATTATTTTCTGTAGGAGGTATATCTTCCCATGATTTCCAACAAAATGAGAGTTCATTGTAAAAATCAAATTTATCTATATGATGGTTTTTCCAAAAATCCCATTCAGATATTTGAGATTTTGATATTGTGGGTCTTATTTTATTACTATATGACAACCAAGACGTAATAACATCAGCTAAAACTCCATCCACATCAAGTGCTATTCTCAATTCCATCAATTCCTGTCAAAACTGTCTTTTAATTCTTCAAGCAATTTACGCTGATGTTTGTCCATCTTGGTAGGTATATTGATAACAAGTCTAACATACTCATCGCCTCTACCTCTTCCACTCTGGCGAGGAAGCCCTTTTCCTTTTAGTTTTATTATCGTATTTGGCTGACTTCCTGATTCTACCTCAAGNTCTTGGTAGGTATATTGATAACAAGTCTAACATACTCATCTCCTCTACCTCTTCCACTCTGACGAGGAAGCCCTTTGCCTTTTAGTTTTATTATCGTATTCGGTTGACTTCCGGATTCTACCTCAAATTTTTCTTGTCCTTCAAGTGTTTCAACCATGATATTTTTGCCCAATGCTGCATCAATCATAGAAATATTTGCATCATAGAAAATATCAGAACCATCTCTTTTGAATTTATCATGAGGTTGAACTCGTATTCTAACAATTAGATCTCCATTTACACCGTTTTGAACTGATTCACCTTCTCCCTGAATTCGGTATTCTCCATCCTCTATTCCAGCAGGAATTTCAAATGGGAATTTTTTTGTTGTTTTTTGTTTTCCAGCCCCTTTACATTTTGAACATGGTCTTTCTATGATCTTGCCTTGACCTTTGCAAGTATTACATGGTTGTACAGTTACAAATGTAGAAAATCCACTGCTGCGTGATACTCTAGTTTGACCGTGACCATTACATACAGAACATGTCCTCACGGAAGTACCAGGAGTAGCACCAGATCCATTACAAGCATCACAATTTACTAGTCTAGGCAGATCAATCTCTTCTTTTTTTCCCTTGAATGCTTCTTCTAATGTCAATGTGGCATCATACACAAGATCAGATCCTCGTACTCTACCAGATCCTCCAAAATCAAATCCTCCGAACCGAAATCCTCCTCCTCTACCAAAAATAGATTCGAAAATAGATTCAAAACCACCAGCACCTCCAAAAATATCTTCAAAGTTGGCTCGTGAACCTTGGAAGATGTCATCTGTACTGTATTTTCCATCTACGCCAGCATGACCATAGGTGTCATAGAGTTTACGTTTTTCAGAGTCAGATAACACCGCATATGCTTCTGAAATTTCCTTAAAGTGCTCTGCAGCATCAGGCGACTTGTTTTTATCAGGATGAAATTTTAAAGCAAGTTTCCTATATTGTGACTTTATCTCATCAGGTGTTGAGCTTTTTGAGACTCCTAAAACCTCATAATAATCACGTTTGGAACTCATTATAACTCAACTACACTTTCCCTTGTATAAAGATCAGTTCTGCGACTTGCCTGCATCCTGTCCAGTTGCATCAGGCCCACTTTGTGCAGTTGCTTCAGGTCCACCTTGTCCAGCTGCTCCAGGTGGAGGTGTAACATTTTTGTAAAGTTCTGTACTTATGTCATTTATCAATTTAGTTAGCGAATCAAGTTTTGGTTTTATTTCTTCAACGCTCTTATCAAGAACATCTTTTAGATCTTTTATTGCATTACTTACCTGTACACCTTGATCTTGTGATATCTTGTCCTTTTGTTGGCTGATCAAAGTTTCAGCTGCATAGATAGCTTGTTGTGCTTCATTTTTGATCAGTACCTCGTCCTTCTTCTTTTTGTCTTGTTCAGCGAAGAGTTCAGCATCTTTTGTCATTTTTTCTATGTCTTCTTTGGCAAGTTTTGTGCTAGCAGTAATGGTTATCTTTGCTTCTTTTTGTGTAGCTAGATCTTTTGCTGCAACATTGAGTATACCGTTTGCATCAATATCGAATTTGACTTCAATTTGTGGAATACCTCTTGGTGCAGGAAGGATTCCAGATAGATTAAAGCTTCCAAGGGATACATTATCTGCAGCCATTGGTCGTTCCCCTTGAACTACATGTATAGTAACAGCAGTTTGATTGTCTGCAGCAGTTGTGAATACCTTGCTTTTAGAAGTAGGAATTGTTGTATTTCTATCAATTATAGGCTCTCGCAATCCTCCTAGAACTTCTAAACCCAGTGTGAGAGGCGTCACATCCAAAAGTACAATATCGCTTGTGACTTCACCACCAATAATTCCTGCTTGAACAGCTGCTCCCAATGCGACTGCTTCCATTGGATCTATTCCTGCCTCAGGTTCTTTTCCCATCAGATTTGCTACAAATTTTTTGACTAGAGGAATTCTAGTTGGACCACCGACTAGAATTATTTTACTAACATCAGCGGGAGTAAGCTTTGCATCTTCCATAGATTTCATAACAGAAGGTCTGCATCTTTCGACTATTGGATTTATGAGTTCCTCAAACTTTGCACGAGTTATTTTTAATTCAAGATTTTTTGGTCCAGAAGATTGGTCATATGATATAAACGGTAAATTGATATCAGTTTCAAATATTGAAGAAAGTTCGATCTTTGCCTTTTCAGCTGCTTCTCTTACTCGTACCATAGCCGCACTATCTTTTGAAATATCAACTCCAGATGTTTTTCTGAAACTATCAACAACATAATCAATCAAAACTTTATCCATATCAGTACCTCCTAGCTGAGTATCTCCAGAAGTACTCATTACTTCAAAGACACCACCACCCATTTCCATGATGGTGACATCTAGTGTACCGCCACCCAAGTCAAACACCATAATTTTCATATCTTGTTTTAATTTGTCGAGGCCAAAGGCAAGTGCAGCAGCAGTTGGTTCATTTATTATTCTAACAACATCAAGACCTGCAATTTGTCCAGCATCTTTAGTTGCTTGTCTTTGATTATCATTGAAGTAAGCAGGAACCGTGATTACTGCTTTTTCTACCTTGTCTCCAGTAAATGCCTCAGCATCTCTCTTTATTTTTTGTAAGATGAATGCAGAAATTTGTTGAGGTTTGTACTCTTTATCATAAATTTTAAAAAAGTGATCTGTTCCCATTTTTCTTTTTGCTGCTACTACTGTACCCTCAGGGTTAGTTACTGCCTGTCTTCGGGCTGGTTCACCAACTATTAGTTGACCGTCTTTTGTGAGTCCAACAACAGAAGGAAACGCTTTTCCCCCAACCGTGGTTCCCTCAGATGCTGGAATAAGAGTAGGCTTTCCACCTAGCATAACTGCCGCAGCAGAATTACTTGTTCCCAAATCAATACCGATAATTTTAGCCATTTACTTCATCTCCTTGATATTTCTCTTAGATATTTCCACTAAGCTTGGTCTAATAACTCTGTCCTTCAAAATATATCCTTTACGAAGTTCTGCGGTGATTGTGTCATCATCCAATGTAGGATCTTCTTTTATAGAAATTGCCTCATGCAGTTTAGGATTAAAGATTTCACCTACTGCTTCAATTGGCGTCACTCCAAATTCAACTAGAAATGTGTCCATGTTTTTTAAGATAGCATCTAGACCTGCGGTATTGGCATTCTGTTTGGATAAAGCATCTTTTGCACGAATAAAATCATCATATATTCCAAGAAATTTAAGAACAACCCCATCAGTGATCGAGTTTACACGATTCTGAATATCGATCTCCGATCTTTTCTTAAGATTTTCAAAATCTCCAAGCAGGTATTGTATTTTTTTTTCACAAGAAGAAGTTTTTTCTTTTTCTTGTTCTAATTGAACTTTCAGTGTCTCAAGTTCTGAAATAGATTCTGTTTCATCATCTTTGTTTATACTGTGTTCTTGAGTTTCTACAAAATCATTTTGGGATACATCAGATGTGTCAGACAATTCTTACTATTTTTTAGAACATACCCTTATTATAATATCTCACAAAGAGGATTTGTTTTAATTACAATAACATCAGAGTCTTTTCCATTTTTAGTTATCTTATCATAATCAAATTTTGAGCATGCTACTATGATAGTTGTTTTATCACTATGGAAAATATCTAATTCTGGTCCCTGATGTATCTCGACATCTCCAATGTAATCACGGAGTTTTGTAACAAGTGAGTTTAGCATGTCTACCTTGTCTCCTCTCATCTCATAGGAGTCTTGGGTCCATACCAAAACTACTTTGGTCCTGCTTGCTTTTAGTTCATTTTTCTTGAGCGTAGAACGAATTTCGTCAATTAATCTCTTGACATAGCCCTCAATTCCTTTGATACTACCATTTATCAGATACATCATCGTACCTGCGCCTTCTACAGATGTACCAAGTGATCTTAAATCATAGAGACCATTTGTCATGTCATCAAGAAATAGATCATTATATTCAGTTAGAACTAGATCATTTCTTGTCTGGGAATCTTGTGCAAACTTGGAAACTTCTAAAACACTAGATAGACTTGCAAATTGAGTGAGAATTTTAATTGCATGTAAAATTTCAGCCGAAGATATGGACACGAATTTTTTCCCCTTTTTATCAGATTCTAATAGTTTAGCAAGCTTGTCATCATCTTTTGCATTAAACGAACCAATGATTTCAGGAATATTATTTTTTGATAGAGGGTAATAGAAATATGATATACTTTTACCCATCTCAAGGCCAGAAACATGTTCAAGCAGTGAAATAGTTTCATTATTTCCTCCTATGCCAGTTGGAAGATTGTAAATTACTGATCCACCTTTTTTTATTGAAGATGTTGCATCTTTGAATTTTGAATGAATTTCCATCTTAGCTTCTTGACCTGTCTTTCGTATACGTGGAGCAAAGAAAAGATATTCAGCATGAGATATCGCAACATCTATTGGTTCAACTCCCAAGAGTGGTTCGTCCTCTTTTAATGATGTAACATTAGGATATGTCTTTGCAATCTCTGCTTTGAGAGAAATTGCCATGTGAGCAGATTCATCAACAATGAAAACATCAGCTCCTTTTATTGCCATTTGGCAAGCAATCGAGTATCCTTCAGTACTTAAGCCATACACAACAATTTTTGTTGCAACCAAACCATCCGGACTATGAGTACAGGCTAAGAAAAACTTTTTCCACCCTCAGATTATATCAAAAATGTTTGAAAATCTGGTTTGACATTTTGACGCCTAAACAGCTACTTTTCTTTGCTCCAATGATAAGCAAATTGAGTAAAAATCACAAAATACTCTGTACTTCAAGAAATTATCGCGAAGTTGTTGAATTATCCAAGATAAAAAACATAGATCTAAGATTAATTGGAAAACATGGTGGCTCCACCAAAGAAGGAAAACTTGGTTCAAGCATCCAAAGGATGGATCATCTTTTGGATGTAATAGTCAAGTTCTCCCCTGATTTGACCATTAGTTTCTGCTCCCCAGAAGCTGCAAGAATTTCCTACGGTATAGGTATCAAACAGGTTGCATTTTCAGACTCTCCTCATGCAGAAGCAGTGATGAGGCTTTCAGTACCACTAGTGCAGAAACTTCTCATTCCTTGGGTGATACCCAAAAATGAATTTGTCAAATATGGAATTTCAGAGAAAGATATCATACATTATAGAGCCATTGATGCAGCTGTCATAGTTAGAGAAAGATCAAAGATCAAGAGAATAGGTGTAGATAAGACTAAAAAGACAATAGTAATCAGGCCAGAAGAATCAGAGGCTGCATATATTTTAGGAAAAACCGAAAGTGATAACATAATTTATGAAATAAGTAAGGAAGACAAACTATACAACATAATAGTATTAGCAAGATATGCAATACAAAAGAAAAGACTCAAAGAAAAATTCGGTAAAAAAGTTATCATAATGGACAAAGTCGTAGACGGCAAATCACTTCTTAGTATTGCAGATCTTTTCATAGGATCAGGAGGTACCATGACAGCAGAATCCGCGTTGATGGGAATTCCAACTATATCATATGATGCCGCACCGAATTATATTGAAAAGTATCTAGTACGAATTGGACTTGCAAAAAGAGAGACAAATCCCAAGAAAATTTCAGCCTTGATCAAAAAGATGCTAAACGACAATAAAGATAGTAAAAAGAAAGCAAGAATGATTCTAAATTCGATGGAGGATCCATATTTGAAATTAGTTGAGGCAATAAAAAGAATATAGATCTCAGAAAAAATTAAGCGTTAACTAATTTTTTGTATAGTGTAATTGCTGAGCTCTCATCTTTCTCGCCAACAATTACAGCAGAACCACGTTTTAAGAAACTCACATAGATATCATTAGATGAAATTGATAATCCAAGTTCGCCCTGATTTTGTACTTTGAAACCTTTCTCTGATGCCGCATTAGTTATCTTTGGAACATCAATCTCAATCATCGTAGTAGGTGTGATAGAAAATGTACGTTTTCCCCTATTACGTCCACAAAGCTCTTCTATGATTAGTTCTTGAGTTGGTAATTCTTCACGTTTGCCAGAACCACACTCAGGACATTCATCTACCTTGCTAAAAGTAGCAGTATTGAAATCCAAATTATCAAGATCAATGTAAAGCAATTTGTTTGCCAACGTTGGAGGTCTTCCTATTAGAATTTTTACTGCTTCTGCAACTTCTATTCCTCCAACAATAGACAGTATTGATGGATGAACTCCTTCTGTACTACATGTAGGCATGGAATTTTCATCAAGTGATGGAAATATGCAATGATAGCATGCAGTTTGGTGTGGCAGGATAGTAAACACCTGTCCTGAAACTCCTACTGCTGCGCCGGTCACAAATGGAATATTTTTTTTGATACATGCTTTGTTAAGAGAATATCTAGCGTTAACACTGTCAAGTGCATCGATTACAACATCACATCCCTCTACTACATCTAGTGCAGTATAGTCATTTACAGAGACAGGCAATGCCTCAATTATTACCTCAGAGTTCATTTTTTTCAACTTTTTTGCAGCAACTTCAACTTTGATCTGACCTACATCAGATTCATCAAACATTGTTTGTCTATGCAAATTTGATATTTCTATAACATCTCTATCAACAATTCTTATCGTGCCTATTCCCATAGCAACCAATCGTGCCACTATAGGATTACCTAGTCCACCTACTCCAACAACACATGCTTTTGATTTTTTAAGTTTGATCTGACCTTCATAGCCAATTTCTTCCAACATCACTTGTCTTGAATATCTTTCAAGATCTTTACTGGAAAGTTCTGAACCACCTGCAACTGCCGGTAATACATAAATTTCATCTCCATCATTTAGTGCGGTTCCCATCCCTCCAGAAAATCGCATATTTTTTCCATTTACGTATATGTTGATAAGTGATCTTGGTGATCCATCAGGATTAAGAACTCGTCTTTTGAATTCATCACCCAATTGTTCTGAAATTTTAGTAAATGCTTCAGAAAGGGTAACTGCTGCCAAATCAATTTTTTTTTCTCCTCCGCCTTTGTTCAGTACAGAAGGAATAGTGAATTTGATATTTGCCATCTATCTCACCAATGCCAAGATTTTGCCAACATCTGCCTGCATTACTTGAGGCTTTGGAAGCATTTCCATCATAACTTCTGTTGTTTTTAGTCCGTTACCAGTAACATAGCATACAGTGCAATCATTCTTGTCAATTTTTCCTTCATCAACCATTTTTTTCAATACAGCAACAGAGACACCGCCTGCTGGCTCTGTAAATATGCCTTCAGTCTTGGCTAGCAACAGTATAGCATCCAATATTTCTTTGTTGTTTGATTCTTCGGCAAAACCATTGTATTGTTTTAGACGTCGTAATACATACTGACCATCCCCAGGATCACCAATGGCTAAACTTTTGGCTATTGTATCTGGTGTTTCTACAGGAGTCACTTCTGAGAGATGTTTCTTAAAGGCGTCTACAATTGGTGCGCATCCACGAGGTTGAGCTGCAATCATATGCATGTTAGAGACTTGATTGATCAGAGATGTACTTTCAAGTTCTTCAAATCCTTTACAAATTGCATTTAACATTGCTCCACTTCCAACTGGTACAACAAGTTGATCTGGTACTTTCCAGTCAAGTTGTTCTGCTACCTCATAGGCCAGTGTTTTAGATCCTTCAACATAGTAAGAACGCATGTTTATGTTCACTATTCCTATTCCTTTGCTATCACCTATCTGTGCAGCAATTCTATTTGCATCATCATATGTACCGTCAACTGAAATAAAATTAGCACCATAAGAGAGAGCTTGTGTTATTTTTGCATGTTCAATGTCACTTGGTGCAAATATGTAACATGGAAAATCTCCTTTTGCTGCATGAGCTGCAGTAGCTGATGCGAGATTTCCTGTTGATGCACATCCCACTGCAGATAGACCAAATTCTTTTGCTTTTGATACAGCTACACCTGCGGGCCTGTCTTTGAATGAAAAAGTAGGATTTACTGAATCATTTTTTATGTAAAGATTATTCAGACCTAGTGCCTTACCTAGTTTTTCTGCTTTAATCAATGGAGTCATTCCAGCTCCAATACTGACTATGTTAGATTTGGACTCGATTGGTAAGAGTTCATGATAACGCCAATAGGTATGTTCACGATTTGAAAAAGTATTTTTGTTTACAGATGGAAAGTCATAACATACGTCAAGGGGGCCAAAGCATTCTTCGCATATATACTTGAATGTAGGAGCGTACTCTTTCTTACATTCTCTACACTGTAGAAACTTTATTTTTCCCAAGATAACTCTGACTTTTGTAAAATAGTACATAAAAAATCCTAATATGAATTTAAGTGGGACTTAATTTATGGAATGATAAGATTAAGTAAAAATTAACATAAATCCAGCTACAAATTTAGAAAAGATCGAACAACAAAATAGGTTACAATCTGGAAATTGCGTAAATTAAGAGATTTTATGAATTTTTTACAATTAGAAGAAATATTAATGATAACATCAAACGAAACTCAAAATTGAAAATAAAAGAGAGAACAAGAAAGAAAAAACATACTGGAACAATAGTTGGAATAATCATAATAGCAGGCATAGTTGCAGCCGCAGCTTATTCTTATTACCATCAAAAAGAAATAGACATACAGCAATGGAAATGGGTTTCCTCTGGTCCATTTTCAATTAATAAAAATCAATACAAACTAGGAGAAAATATTTTCATGGTGGTAAGTGGATTACAGCCAACAGATGTAGGAGAAATTGATGTTGTGGATCCAAAAGGAGATGCGTTTACCAAGATACCATTTAATGGAACAATGAAATCTAGTTTTAAACAATTTTTCAAACCAGATACTGAAAGAACTCTTGCACTATGTAATGCCACGGACCTAGTAGGCCAGTGGAGTATAGTATTCAAAGGAGTTTCATACAAATCCATACCGTTTGAGATAGTAAATGATTGGATTCCAGGTTCACAGGCAGAATTAGCTCCTGTGCCCAAAGGATTAGATCCCTGCTAGAGGCTATTTCTCAAGAACATTGTGGAAGCATACTCTATCTCCGGTATGGCATGCAGGTCCACTTGGTTCCACTAGATATACAATTGCATCTGAATCACAATCTACCAAGATTTCTTTGACCTTTTGCACATTTCCAGATTCCTCACCTTTCATCCACAATTTATTTCGCGATCTGCTCCAAAACCAAGAATTACCAGTCTTTTGCGTGAGTTCAAGAGACTCTTTATTTGCATATGCAAGAGTTAGAACTTCTTTAGTGTGAATATCCTGAACAATTACAGGTACAAGACCGTCACTTTTTGCAAAATCAATATCATTTATCTTTTTATTCATTACAACATCCTTTTGCATCAGAGCCCTATTTCTCTGTTATAGTCTAACAGGAACTCCATTTTCTTTGAGATATTCTTTTACTCTATCTACAGAATGAGTTTGATAGTGAAATATTGATGCGGCCAGTGCGGCATCCACATTAGTTTGTAAAAAGACATCAAGCATGTGTTTAGGTTTGCCACATCCTCCGGATGCTACAACAGGTATGTTTACGGCATTTACTATTTCTTTGATAAGCTGTACATCATATCCTTCTTTTGTTCCATCCATATCGATACTTGTTAACAGAATCTCTCCTGCTCCAAGCTTTTCCACCTCTTTTGCCCACTCTATTGCATCAAGGTTGGTGGGAGTTTTTCCTCCATAAATGTAGACTTCGAACCAAAACTTTTTTGAATCAGACTTGAAGATGTGCCTGTCATCTTTTATCTCATAATTACGTTTTACATCCATGGCTATCACAATACATTGTTTACCAAAGATTTCCATCAATTTTGTTATTATTCCAGGGTTTTTCACAGCTCCTGTATTAATAGCAACCTTGTCAGCTCCACTAAGAAGAATATCTCTTGCATCCTGTAAGGTCTTGACACCTCCACCTACAGTAAATGGAATATCAATTACTTGAGCTACTTTTTGTACAAGACTTTTGATTGTCTCTCTTTGTTGTTCAGAAGCTGTTATGTCAAGAAATACTAGTTCATCAGCACCTTCGTGACTATATTTTTCCGCAAGTAAGACAGGGTCGCCTGCATCTTTTATTGATTTAAAGTGCATTCCCTTCACTACTCGTCCATTATCAACATCAAGGCAAGGAATTACTCTCTTGGTTAAAGTCATGCTAGTGTCTTAACCTCCTCTACAGATATCTTTCCATCATATAACGCCTTACCTAGAATTACCCCAGCTGCACCACATTTTTTTACATTTACAATATCTTGCAAATTAGATATCCCTCCACTTGCTATAACATTTACATTTTTTATGTCACATGATTTTTGTAAGGACTCAAGATCTGGACCATGTAGTGTTCCATCTCTTTCTACCGTGGTTATGAGAAATTGAGAGTAACCAAGCCTTACAAAATTTTCAATTCCTGGAATAAGTTCTATTCCAGTGTTTTCTTTCCATCCACTTATCACAATTTTGCCACCCATCTGATCTGCAGATATCACAATTCTTTCTTTTCCAAATTTCTTTGAGACTTCTTCGAGGATCTCTTTATTTTTAAAAGCAATAGTTCCAAGTACTACCTTGGAAGAAAATTGTAATGCATTTTCTATTATTTCCTTTGTACGTAAACCACCTGCAGCCTCAACCGGTATAGAGACCGATTCTGTGATTTTTTTAATTGTTTGAAGGTTTGAACCCGTTCCAAGTGTGGCGTCTAAATCTACTACATGAAGCATATCTGCACCTGCTTTTTCCCATTTTTTTGCCATCCCAACAGGGTCAGAACTGTATACAGTTTTGTTTTTCGGATCTCCCTTTACTAGTCGTACTACTTTGTTGTCCATAATGTCAATGGCAGGAATTACTTTCACTTTTTGCACACTCGTAAAAAGTTCTTGATCATAATAGAGCCAACTTTGCTTGATTTTTCAGGATGAAATTGAGTTCCAAATAATGTGTGATTTTCGATTACCGCAGGCACGTTTATTCCATAATCAGAATCGGCCTTGATGATTTCTTCATTTTTTGGTTTTACTCGGTAGGAATGAACAAAATAAACCCATGAACCTTCCTTGACTCCATCTAACAACACACTTGATTCTTTTATCTGAAGATTGTTCCAACCCATGTGTGGAATCTTGAATTTATTTGGAAGAAGTATAACCTCGCCGTCCAAAACTCCCAGTCCTCCAAGTTTTCCTTCCTCACTTTTCTCAAAGAACATCTCCATGCCCAAGCATATACCCAATACAGGAATCTGATTCTTTACCAAATCTTGGAATTCAATTTTTGAGGTATGGAGGCTCTTTATTGCAGGATCAAAGTTTCCCACTCCAGGCAAAAGTAAGCCAGAATAATTATTTATTTTGCTGAGGCTAGTTATGATATCTACTTCTGCATCATTTTTTTCTAGTGATGATTTGAGACTGAATATGTTTCCTGCTCCATAGTCAAATATTGCCACTTTGACCATTTACATGGCACCTTTTGTACTTGGTATTCCTTTTTGCTTGTGATCATAACCTGCAGCTGTTCTCCAAGCCACTGCAAATGCCTTTATCGCAGCCTCAATCTTGTGATGATCGTTGTCTCCATATTTTACAGACACGTGCATGCAGATGTTGAGATTCTGAGCCAGTGATCGGAAAAAGTGTTCCAGATCTTCTTTTGAAATTTCTTCGATCTGGTTTCTCTTAATAGACAAATCAATCCTTTGATACTGTCTTTTGACAAGATCTAATGATGCCTCTGCAAGAGATTCATCCATCGGTACTGAAGCATAACCAAATCTTACAATTCCAGATCTGTTACCCAAAGATTGATCCATTGCATTACCTAGAGCTATTGCTGCATCCTCGATTAGGTGATGATCTATTCCATCCATCGACTTTGCATTCAGTTTAAGATCAAGCATAGCATGTTTTGACAGAGATACAATGAGGTGATCAAGAAATGGCAAACCTGTTTTAACAGAGATTTTCCCAGTTCCATCCAGATTTACCTCAACTAGTACCTCGGTTTCCTTAGTTTTCCTATTGATGTGTGCTTTTCTAGATTTCATTAAAATCCCCGAGTAGAGAAGGGGTTTATGCCTCAACCAGATTTAATGTCTTCGGAATTAGATCTATTGATTGGACTATAATGTCGGCGTGGTTGCTCTCAAATAGAGATTTTTTTGCTTTAGGATCATTGCTGGTACCATATACACCACAAAATATTGTAGATATGCCAGATTCATCAGCCTTGCGTGCCATTAGGTAGTCTTCCATGGAATCGCCTACATATAACGAGGTAGTTCCATTCATGCCTTTAATTGATGATACAAGAGATTGAGGGTTTGGCTTTGCCATTTCACGTGGTTCGTCTTCTAGAAATTTTGAATTATCCAGATCAAATTCTTGGAATAAGTTCCTGAGTGAGTATTTTGCAGATAAATGCCCCCTACCTGTTACAATAGCAATTTTTTTTCCAAACCTACCATGTAGTTTTGTAACAAGATCTTTATTCAAGATCACAACATCATTTTCAATCAATCCAGGACCATCAAAAAACTCTGAGTTTCTTTTGTATAGTTGTTGATACAACTCAGAACCATAAAATATTTCATCAAATATTGATGAGAGAGGATTTTGAAATTTTTTACCTGGATATGATAATTTTTTTCTAATGTCAGAAACATCAGCGTTTATAGTATTCATGTATTTCTCAACAGAGTTTATTCCACTATGGTCTGCATTTTCAATTACTTTGAGAATGAATTCGGAGAAAGGTTCGTTTCTTTTCTTTGCTGCAACAATAGCAAGTATCAATGCATATGTAACATCAATTTCGTCATTAAAACCGCCACTAGCTTTGAAACCTTCTATCATTTTTGTTGTCACCAATACCGATTCATTTACTTGTATCATTTCTTTGAGGATAAAATCTACAGTTTTTTTTATGGCCAAATCGTAAGAGTTTGACACATCGACTAGTACTCCATCGCAGTCAAATACTATGGAGTCTAATTTTTTTATTTTCTCAATTTTTGTTAGATCTATTATGATCCCTTCTTGTATTTCCTTTAGAGTCAATTCAGTAAATCCCGTATGGCGGTAAGAAACTTGGAATTCATATCTTGTGAACCTACTGTAACTCGTAGGCAACCCTCATGAGAGCCAACTTTTCCGAGATTCTTTATCGATATACCTTGTTCAATTAGTGCTTTGTAAATTCGTTGACTGGAACCCCCAGCAACAAAGAGGACAAAATTTGCTTTTGAATCAAATACCTCAAATATCTTCATTTGTTGCAGGTTAGCAATAATTCGTGAACGTTCTTTCTTGACAAGATTTGCAACATCTGTAAAATATTTTGATTGTCGTAGAGTCAGTATGCCAACCTCTATTGCCAATGTATTCAACGGGTAAGGATACTGGATCACTCTTGTGAATGTGTCAATTATCTGCGCATTAGCCACAAAATATCCCACTCTTAGTCCTGCCAATCCAAATGATTTAGACAAGGTCCTAAGTACGATAAGGTTATTGATCTTTTTTACCATCTCTACAACAGAATAATCAGAAAATTCTACGTATGCTTCATCAATGATTACAAGACCTTTGAATTCACGGATCAACCTTTCAAGATCTCTTTTCTCAAATTGAAATCCGGTTGGATTGTTTGGTGTATCAAGATAGAGAATACTAGCTTTCTTGGAGTTTGACAAGAATTTTTCCAGGTTAAGAGTCATACTCTTGTCAAATGGAATTTTTAGTGTAGGAATGGAATAAAGCTTACATCGTTCTTCAAAGAATCCAAAAGTTGGATCAGATGTCAGTATTTTAGTTTCTTTAGAAGCAAAGTTACTTAGAAAAAGATCAATGATCTGATCAGAGCCATTCCCAACTCCGATCATTTCTTTTGGCATTCCTATATACTTGGAGATATCTTGGACTAGTCTTTCTGTTCCTCCCAACGGATATTCTCTGACGTCCATGTTTTCTTTTGCATCGTTTATCATTTTTCTGAGGAAATCATCAGAGACTGCATAGTTTTCGTTTGAATCTAGTTTTATCACATTCGAGTGTTTTTCAGGTTTTTTGTAACCTGTAAGTTTGGAATATTTTTCCAATTCCTTTGCAAACCAGTCTTTTTTCATGACAATCTACCCTTTACTGCCTCATAGTGATTTGGCAAGCCCTCTGCTTCAGTCAAGGCTTTCATGTATTTTGAAATTTTCTTTAATGCAGATTCTGAAGATTCTACCTGTGTCTGTATCTTCATGTAATCTAGAACTCCTAATGAACCTCTAGTTCTGCCAAATCTGTTAGTTGGAAGTATGTGATTTGATCCTAGCAGGTAATCACTAGCTGATGATGGGGTATTCTTTCCTATTAGTACCAGTCCTGAAGATCTTATTTTCTTTGCTAACTGTTGTGGTTTTTTTGTGATTATTTCAAGATGTTCGGGAGCTAGTTTGTTTACAAAATCGATCATTTGTTGTTCCGTATTACACATGGCAATAAATCCATTTTTTTGTAAACTCTCTTTTACAATCAAAGATCTCTTGATTGTTTTAATTTTTTTCTGTAATGATTTCAGTACGGAATCTTTTAGTTTTGGAGAATTTGTGATAAGACAACACATGGTATCAGGACTGTGTTCTGCCTGAGAAATCAGATCAAGTGCAACAAGTTCTGCATCTGCAGTAGCATCTGCAATTATAGCAAGCTCTGTAGGTCCTGCTACCATATCAATTGAGACCACCTCACTGACCAGTGATTTTGCAAGTGTAACAAATGCACCACCTGGGCCCACTATCTTGTCTACCGGAGGTATTGTCTCGGTGCCATATGCCAATGCTGCAATGGCCTGAGCANAACAAATGCACCACCTGGGCCAACTATCTTGTCTACCTGAGGTATTGACTCGGTGCCATATGCCAAGGCTGCAATGGCTTGCGCTCCACCTATTCTATAGAACTGGTCTACACCGCAAATGTCTCCAGCGACTAGTGTTAGTGGATCTATCTCACCTTTTTCATTAGAAGGAGACACTGCTATTATTTTCTTAACACCGCAACTTTTGCTGGAACAACAGACATTACAATAGTACTAGGATATCTCGCTTTTCCACCAGGAATGTAACATCCTACAATATCAATTGGTGAGAATGTTTTTTTTATTACAACTCCATCCGCTGTTACAGATACATCTAGTAGATTTTTTCGCACAGCGTTCTCAGATTTTTCTAGTCTTGTTTTTGCAAGTTTTATTCCAGCAATCTGTTCTTTTTTGACTTTAGAGTATGCAGACTTGATCTCTTGTGGTGTAATCTGTAATNCTTGTTTTTGCAAGTTTTATTCCAGCAATTTGTTCTTTTTTGACTTTAGAATAAGCTGACTTGATCTCTTGCGGTGTAATCTGTAACGAACGAATTTGTGTGCCGCTAAACTTTGTTTCATACTCCTTGAGAGCATTGTCTTTTCGTTTTTGTACATCAGATATTATTGACAGTACTTTTCGTCTTACTGCGTTATTCGTTTTTGGTCTCACAGATTCCATAATAGAATCCATGTCTTTGATATCGATGATTCGCATCAACTTTCTTCATCACGTTTTATCTCCTCAAGTGCCAGTATCTGTTTGGGTTCATGTACTACTAGACCTTGAGCGATTTTTCGTAATTTCGGAATCATTTTGTGAAATTCAGACTTTGGAATTACTGTGTTTATGCCATACCATCCTTTTTCACTAAGAGGGCTTATTGTAGGACGTTTGAGAGAAGGTAGCTCACGTAATAATCTGTCAAGGTGTTCTTCTTGTACATTCAGAAATAGGTGTAGATATTTTTTTCCTTCTACTGCACCTCTCAACATAGTTACTATGTCATAGATTTTCTCTCGTTTTGATTTGTCTTTTAGAGATGTTTTATTTGCAATTAATACTGCAGATGATTCCATCACAGTTTCGATTATTTTCAATTGATTTTGTGTCAAAGTAGTACCAGTCTCTGTTACATCTATTATGGCATCAACATCCTCCGGAGGTTTTGCTTCTGTTGCTCCAAAAGAGAGGAAGATCTGGATGTTCTTATTAGTACCTTGACTTAACCATGGTGTTACAATGATTGGTTGCTTTGAGCCATAAAGTTTCTTGTAGCTTTTACATTGCATGATAAACTTGGCTGTTGTATTCAGGTATTCTGAAGAAATTCGCAGTATTTTTTTCTTCTTTGCATAAGATACAATCATGTCATCTAATGATTTGAAATTATAAGAATCAGGGATTGCAATTACAAGTCTTATTTTTCCATATTCTAAATCAAGAAGTATTTCCACATCAGAGTTTGTTTCTTTGACCCAATCTCTTCCCGTTATACCTACATCATATAGACCTGCAAATACTAAATTCGGAATTTCTTGAGGACGCAGCATTTTAACTGAAATTTTTGGATCGTCCAGTATCACGCGATAGGTTCTGTCTCTTCTAACTACTCGTGTCCATGATCTCTCAAGTATCTTAAAAGTGGCTTCCTCTATGCTACCTTTTGGAACAGCAAATTTTACCAACGTAGTCCTAACAAACTTCTTTGGATATATATTTAGTCGCCTAGAGATTCTCTAGAATTTCCTTTGCCCGGGTTACTGATATGTTTCCTTCTCTAGTCATTTGGGCTATTACACTAGCCATCTTTTCTTGTGGAACCCCAGCACTTGCGGCTATGTTTTGTGCATGTAGTTTCATGTGTCCTTTTTGTATTCCTTCTGAGGCCAGTGCTCTTATGGCACTGAGATTTTGTGCAAGTCCTGCAGCTCCTATAATACAAGACAGTTCACGAGCAGATTTTACGCCTAGAATTTTTACACATGTCTTTATCATTGGATGAATGTTTATGATTCCACCAACTATTCCTACTGACATTGGTACTTCGATCTCCCCAACTAAATTGCCATCTTGATTCTTTTTCCATTTGGTAAGTGATGAATACTTGCCGTGCCTTGATGCATATGCGTGTGCTGCTGCTTCTATTGCTCTTGTGTCCTGCCCAGTAGAATTTGCAACTGCAATTATTCCATTCATTATTCCTTTATTGTGAGTAACAGCTCTGTATGGATCATTTGCAGCAAACTCATAAGCCCAGATTATGTTATCAATAATATCTTCTCCTCCCAAATCTTCTTTGTCAAAAATAGCTGTACCCTTTACCAACCTTTTTGTTGAATAATTAGACAATATTTTTAGAATCACTCTCCCTCCAGTTATTTTTTCAATCATAGGTGCAATTGCTTCACACATGGTGTTGGTCACATTAGCACCCATTGCATCTCCTACATCAATTAGGATCTCAACAACAAGCATAGAGCCTGACTCTGTCATGACCTCTTTACATGAAACTTTTTTTGCACCCTTTCCCATTGTTGAGAGAGTTTTACTTTTTGAGTTTGCAAGAACAAGGATCTCCTCTGATTTTTCTATGATTTTTGAAATAACAGATTTTACATCGATATCTACAACTTGGACTTGGCCAATACTGTATGAATCATCAGCTTCCATTATGAAACCTCCGTGTTTTCTTGCAATCTTGGCTGCTTTTGATGCAGCTGCAATAACTGATGGTTCCTCAATTACCATCGGAATGAGGTAATCCTTCCCATTTATTTTGAAATTTGTAGCTATACCAAGTGGATATGATACGATTCCAATGGCATTTTCAACCATGTTGTTGGCTTGATCAAAATTAATGCCTCCATCATTCTTTAGAGTTTGAATATCCTCTTTTGAAAGATTTGAGAATGATTCTAGCGCTTTTAATTTTTCATCCCTTGTCTTTTCATGGAATTTTGGAATTGATGAATCAGACAATTTATTTGATCACTCTCAATAACTTGTCGTCTGTTTTGTCTGGAAATCCTTGCCCATCTGTGTTTCCTGTAAGTATGTACAGGTAATCATCAGGCCCCACGCCAACCTCGCGAATTCTTCCCAAGCCATCCAATATGATCTTTTGTGATGTTACATTGCCATTAGCAATAGGAATCTGATACAAGATATTTCCACGGAGAGTGGCAAGTATTAGGCTATTTTTGAAATCAAGTTTTCCGGATGGACCATAATATGCAATCCCTGCAGGTTCTATGCTGATATTATAGCAGCTAAGAGCAGATTGATACTCTGTTGAACCAGAACACTCTTGGTTTGGCCATCCATAGTTTTTGTCTTTCTTGATCATGTTTATCTCATCATTTTTTGTTGGTCCTTCCTCAGTCTCATAGAGATTTCCTTGATAGTCCCATGCTAGACCCTGTGGGTTTCTGTGACCAAATGAATACACTGGTGAATTGGGATTGGGATTGTCACTCGGGATAGAGCCGTCATCATTTAGTCTCAATATTTTTCCAGCAAGAGATGTCTTATCTTGGGCAGCATTCTCGTCTGTTGCGTCACCTGTGCCGATGTAGAGTTTGCCATCAGGACCAAATTTGATTACACCCCCATCATCAAATTCAGCACCTGGTATCTTATCCAGTATCACCTTTGCATCGACAATCTTGTCATTGGATTCGGTGATTCTTAGCACTTTATTCCATAGTTTATCACCTTCCTTGTACGTATAGTAAACATAGAGAAAATGGTTTTTTACAAAATCTGGATGTGTTGTTACTCCAAGAAGACCTGCATCAGAAATATCAGCAACTCGAAAATCAGCGACAGAGTCGTTAACAAGTATACCGCTATCTATAACTCTCAGCCTCCCAACTTTTTCAGTAAAAAAGATTTTTCCATCACCAAATGTTAATGCCCATGGTTTTTGTAAATTTGTTGCAACAACTTGTACTGCATCAGTTCCTGCAGAACTTGTGGTAGTTGGTTTTGGAATTACGATGGAACCTGATGGTGATGTGATAATTAAGATTGAAGCTGCAACTGCAGCTACTATTGCCAATATTCTAGTTTTTTTATCCACAGGACTGAGACTTTAGAAATCCTATTAATTATTTCTAAATTCTTTTAAAGAGTATATATCACCCTGGAGGCTTTTCTCCACTTAGCGGGGTGGGGAAGTCAGACTAAGGGGCTAAGTCATCCCGGCGGGCTCATAATCAATACTGATGAGATACCCGCAAGTCAGTAGTTCAAATCTACTCCCCGCTATCTTCAAAACAACTCTAGTTTGCTTTAGAAAACCATCTTTTTGAATTGTTAAACTTCATCTTGGTGTTAATTTTGCCAATTCTTTGCATTGGACGTGTCAGATGCCTATGTGCAGAGACCACTGGCAAGTAGAATTGTTTTTTTATCTGCCTAGGGATCTCTTGTCTGATTTTTGTCATACTAGTATTTCCACATTTTGAGCATTGGTAGCCCTGGCTTTTTCCCTTTGATTTCATATGCTTGTCACATCTTTTACAAATCGGATTTACCATAATCACGTGTTTTTTAAGATCAAGTATCTCAAGAAATTCCACATTTAGAACTTGTTTGTGTTTTTTTGAAGATTTTCTTACGCCACCTCCAATTTTCACCAAATCTCCTTCCATCATTTTTTCTGCAATAGTAGCAAGTCTAGTTGGTTTGTATACAGCACATTTTACTGTGGTTCCATTCGCAGATATGGAAAAAAATACATGGCCGCCAATAACTGTTTGAGGTTTCTTAGATATTTTTCCAATTACATAGCCAGAAGAAAATGGTTTTAGAGTTTCAACGTCAAGCTCATTTTGTAGGTGATCACCTGTACCTTGATTTGAGCGAAATACCATATATCCACAGAATTTTTCGTTTGATTTGACAAGGGATGCACCTTTTATTACAGCATCAGGATCTTCTCCACGCACACCAAAGAGCACCGGATCAGGACCATGTGGTGCAATCAGCACACGATTCTTTGACTCGTCAAAACTGTTGAATGTTTTTGGGAATGTGAGTTGTTGCATTTTTTTTACACTATCTTTGAGAATTTCTCTCTTTTTACCAAGATTTTCCTTATCACGGTATGAGATTAACTCAAATGTGTGATCCCTAAAGTCGTACCCTATTGCACCTATTGCACCTATCAACCCCTGACCATTACCAAGATGATATGTTTCAAGTCCATTGTCTTCAATGAATTTTTTTACTTCATTTCTTCCCACTAGTCTGTATAATGCCATCTTGCCAAATTTAGCAAAATTTTCTGGAATCTCTTTGTGTTCGTAAAAAACTAGCCCCGGATTTGCACCATCATCTACAGCAGAATACTTTTGGATGTATTTGATAATGTTTTTTTTAATCAGCTTGGGTTTTTGAGTCTTAATTTTTAATGCAACCGCTCCATTTCCTCTGGTTTTCCATGGCACATTGGGATTAAATCTAATTAGGTACGGATAATCAATGAATTTTACTTTCTCTTTTTTTAGATATTCTACTACTTTGTATGCAAGAAAAGTGGTACACATTCCTTTTCTGGAATCAGTATCATCAAAGCCAATATGAAGAACAGACGTTTCTTTCATTCGATTACAGTCATGGTAAGAGTAGAACGTACATTTTTGAGTTGCCTTATGCTGTTTGAGATTGTTTTCTTTAGCGTCTCATTATCTGGAGCCTCTACCTTTACCACCAGATCATAGGCACCGTACAGAACATAGACGTACTTTACGCTTGCCATGTTTTTTAGCTGGTTTAGTAGTTCGTTTTCTGCTCCTAATTCAGCATTTATCAATACAAAGGCAATAGGCATTCATTTGGTCTTTCAAATGTACGATATTAAATATTGTGGCAGTTCGTTTGATTTAAATTAAAAAAACAATTGTCGATAGCGATTGATAGTAATAGACGAGAAAAAGATTTTCGAGGAGATAGAAAAAAGAAAACCCGTTTCAGTGGCACTAAATGGTCCTGATGGAATAATACCAAAGATCCAGGACACTGCTTCAAGAGTGATGGCAAGATTCGGAATTCCTGCATACGTATTAGCAGATAGCTGTTTTGGTACTTGTGATCTCAACTCAAACGGCGCTAAGGTACTTGGAGCAGAAATTCTGTTTCATATAGGTCACACCATCAATTCAACGAGTTTTGGTGACAACATAATTCTCATTGATGCCTTTGATGATATTTCATTTGAAAATATTGCAAAAAAATGCGCAACAGAGATCAAGGAAAGAACAGTTTCGCTAGTTACAGATAGCCAACACTTGCACGAAATTGACAAGGTGCGGAAAATACTGGAAGAAAATGGAGTTACAGTAAAGATTGGAAAGGGCAAGGGTCAGCTAAATGACGGTCAGGTATTTGGGTGCGAATTCTATCCTGTTACGGAGACCAAAGACATGGTTGAGGCAAACGTATTCTTGGGTCAGAGCAATTTTCATGCAGCTGGGATAGCANAGGGTCAGCTAAATGACGGTCAGGTATTTGGGTGTGAATTCTATCCTGTTACAGAGACCAAAGACATGGTTGAGGCAAATGTATTCTTGGGTCAAAGCAATTTTCATGCAGCTGGAATAGCGNCCAAAGACATGGTTGAGGCAAACGTATTCTTGGGTCAGAGTAATTTTCATGCTGCTGGGATAGCACTGTCAACCAACATACCGACATATGTGCTTGATCCGTATTTTAATGAGGTAAGAGAGGTCACTGAATTTGCAAGAACGTTACAGAAGAAAGCAATACTGACAATTTACAAGGCTGCAGAGGCAGAGACGTTTGGAATAATCATTGGACTAAAAGAAGGACAATTTTCAAAAGTTACTGCACTCAAGTTCAAAAAGGAATTGGAAAGCATTGGAAAGAAGGTTCAGTTGTTTGCCATAACAGAAATTTCAGATGACAGACTACGTAATCTTAAGGGAATTGATGCCTTTATCCAAGTCGCATGTCCAAGAATATCAACTGACAATCATTTTCACAAGCCAGTCTTATCCACACCCCAGGCAAACGCATTGCTTAAGATATTAAAAAAAGAAGGCATCGAGGGATTCTTGCAAATTCCTCACTGGCTATAAACAATTATAATCATCAAATCTCAAATCAAGGCATTGTCTCAAAAACCAACCCTTCCAGGAGATAAAATTGCAATAATTGAAGAATTTGAAATGGGTGATAATACCTTTGATGATGGTCAGTCAATAAGATCACTAGTAATAGGTACTCCAGAATTTGACAAGACAAACCGTATAGCAAAAATCAACGAAATGCGAAAACCAGCAGTTGCTAAATCAGGTGATGTAATAACAGGAAATATTTCAGCGTTAATGAATAACATGTTTGCAATAAACATCTTGTACATAAACGGAAAACCCACCCATTCTGGCCTAGAATGTATTTGTCAAGCAAAAGGGGCAAAGAAACGAATTCTTGTAAGAGTAGGCGATATAGTATCCGCAAAGATAATCAATCTTCTCAATGGTGTAGTACATGCAACGATTGGCGAACCTGAACTTGGAGTTCTATTTACCCAGTGTAACAAATGTGGAGCAAAAGTTGTTGCAATGGGTAGTAACATAAAATGTGTAGATTGTGGATACATAGAAGAGAGAAAGCTATCAACCAGATTTGGAAACAGCGATTTTATAAAATTCAACTCCAACTAAGAACATGTTAAAAGTAGCATTCCAAGGAGAGCCTGGAGCATATAGTCAAGCTGCGGCAGTTAGTTTTTTCAAAGATTCAATTGATACCATGCCACACCCTACATTTTATGATGCATTAGATTCCACAGAGAATGGAAGATCAGACTATACTATACTCCCTATAGAAAATTCACTTGAGGGAAGTGTAGGCGAAAGCTATGATTTACTACTTACCACAAAGCTCAACNAGAAAATTCACTTGAGGGAAGTGTAGGCGAAAGCTATGATCTACTACTTACTACAAAGCTCAGTGCTGTAGGCGAGATATATCACAGAATATCTCATTGTCTTATTGGTTTACAAGATTTGGAAAAAATTGATACAGTTTATTCACATCCACAGGCACTTGGTCAATGCAGAAAATTCATCCAAGAGAATCACTTGAAGCCCATACCAACTTATGATACTGCCGGCAGTGTGAAGATTCTCCTAGAGTTAAACAAGAATAACATTTCATGCATAGCTAGCAGAAAGGCTGCTGAGATATACAATGTTCCAATAATAAGAGAAGGAATAGAAGACAACTCAAACAATTATACAAGATTTCTCATCTTGGCAAACAAGAAAAAAGAAAGAACTTCCAAAGACAAGACATCAATAATTTTTGCAATAAAACATGTTCCAGGTGCATTGTATAGCATTCTTGAAAAATTCAACACTAATAATATCAATTTAACAAAAATTGAATCCCGTCCTACAAAGAGCACACCTTGGGAATACAATTTCTACGTAGATTTTGAAGGCCATCAAGATGACAAAAACATTCAAGATACTCTTGAGAAGATCAAGGGAAACACAACATTTCTAAAGATATTAGGTTCCTATCCACGAGCTGAATTAATCTAGAACCCTTTTGGTCTTCGGATAGAAAATGCTGCACTGATTCCAATTATCAAAACTCCTGAAGATATCACTATGAGATGTGATGTGAATATTATCGGATTGGTGACTGCTTCTAGTTTTCCAGTTACGTGAAGCATGGAACCTCCAGCATTTGTTATGTTTATGAAATGTTTTCCATTCTCAAGACTGTACCAGTCAAAACTGACTTGCTTTTGAAAATCTTTGTCTACTTGTAGACCTGTACCTGGTGTCTTCATGTGTACATGGAATGAACTTCCAGTAACATTAAGAAACTCATGATAATGCTTTTCTGCATCAAACTGAAAGACGTCACTTTTTCCAATATCTACTGTATCATTTACATCATGTGCATTACTTGTTATCGTTTGTAACAGAAAGAATGTACCCAATACAACTGCAACTAGACCGATTCCAATTCCAGCTGCAGATTTTTTTGTAAGCATTGTGAAAAATTAATTCATGATTATATTTAAAGTAAATTACATCAATTCGACATCATGTGGTTGACTTTCTGCATATCCTGCAGTTGACATTTTGATGAATTCTGCATTCTGTTGCATTTGTGGAATATTATTTGCTCCACAATAGCTCAAGCCAGAACGAATTCCTCCCGTTAGTTGTTTTATTATATCAGTGACACTTCCTTTGTATGGAACCATTGCCTCAACACCTTCTGCTACATAATCATTGAGATCTTCTACCAATGAAGCATTACTGGTTTCTTTATTTTTCCTTCCAAGAGCTGCATAAAATGATGCCATGCCTCTGTAGATCTTGTATCGTTTGCCATTTTTCATCATAAATGAGCCTGGACTCTCATCTGTTCCACCCAACAAACTTCCAACCATCACAGTTGATGCTCCTGCTGCAAGTGCTTTTGTTGCATCACCTGATGTCCTTACACCACCATCAGATATTATTGGAATATCATATTTTTTGCCAACTTGTGCGCAGTCCATTACAGCAGTTAGTTGTGGCACTCCAGAACCAGTGATTACTCTAGTAATGCATATCGAGCCAGAACCTACTCCTACCTTTACTGCATCCACACCAGCCTTGATGAGATCTTCTGTGCCTTGAGCAGTTGCTACATTTCCTGCAATCAATTCACAGTTTGGAAATGCTTTTTTTATCAAGCGAACAGTATTGATTGCATTTTCACTATGTCCGTGTGCAATATCTACTACTATAACATCAGCACCTGCATCAAGCAATGCTTCGGTTCTTTCCATAAAATCTCCTTTTACACCAACTGCTGCACCAACCAATGGTCTTCCTTTTTTGTCCTTTGATGCTTGCGGATAATTATCAGCATTAATGATGTCTTTACTAGTTATCAATCCCTTGACATGTCCTCTTTCATCTAAAAGCGGTAATTTTTCAATCAATTTTTCCGTAGTATGTCTTTGGCTTCGCCTATATCCACTCCAAATTTTGCAGTAATGACATCATTTGTCATTACTTCTGTGACCTTTTTGCTTTCATCTTTAGATTCCAACATAACAATATCTCGTCTTGTCAATATTCCAACAAGCTGGCCTTGGCCATCTGTTACAAGTAGTCCTGATGCTCCTTTTTCTCTCATGGATTCTATGGCTTCACGCACGGTCTGATCTGGATTTATTGTATATGGGTTTTCAATTATTATGNATTCTATGGCTTCACGCACGGTCTGGTCTGGATTTATGGTATATGGATTTTCAATTATTATACTACCTGAGCGTTTTGTTTTGAGTACTTCGTTTACCTGTTCTGAAATAGTGAGAAATCTATGTATGATTCCAATTCCTCCTTCCCTTGCTATTGCTACTGCCATGGCAGATTCAGTAACAGTATCCATATTTGCACTGATGATCGGTATGTTAAGAGAAATATTTTTTGAAAGTTTTGTCTGCAGGTTTGTTTGAGATCTAGTAACAATTCCTGATCGTTTAGGAACAAGGAGTACATCATCAAATGTTAATCCTTCCCTTATTTCCAACGAAACCTTCTTGATTAGAATGAAAATCTGTTATAAGCCTTTCTTGAGACTTTTCAAGTTTTTTACGATCTTGACAATATCATTTGTAGCCTTGACATTATGAGTTCGTATTATATCAGCACCATTTAGAACAGCAAAAGTTTCTGCTGCAAGAGATCCATAAAGTCTCTTATCAGGATCGGTCTCACCCAATAGTTCTCCTATGAATGACTTTCTTGAAATTGAAATAAGAATTGGATGTTCTTGTTTTATGTGCTTTAGATTTTTCAATACCAGCATGTCTCTTTGTAGCCAATCAGAATTGATTTTTGTAAACAACACACCTTGTGCTTTTTTTCTAAAGAAACCAATAGCTGGATCTACTACTATTTGGCTTTCTGGAATTCCAGATTTTAGTGCAAGTGCAACACTTTGACCAATCAGTTTTCTTGCTTGTATGATTTGATTTCCCTTGACCGGTTCATTGCTAAATGCGCACAAAACAACAGATGGACCGTATTTCTCAAGTACATTAACCATATTTTTGTCATATTTTAGTCCTGAAACATCATTAACTATTTCTACACCTAATTGAAGAGCCACTTCTGCCACCTTTGCCCTACATGTATCAATTGAGACAGGTAATTTTGAAACTTTTTGGATTGCATTTATAGCGTTTGTAATTCTTTTGATCTCTTTATCTTCGGATATCAGGGTCTTGATATATGGAGCAGTAGACATGCCGCCAACATCAATAAAATCTGCACCATCCTCTTCCATTAACTTGGCAGTTTTTTCTATCATTTTTTTATCAGTGAATACTGATTTTTTATAAAATGATTCTGGACTGGTGTTAATTATCCCCATTACTCGTATTGGACTAGAACCGCCCACTCTTACTCTTGCCAGTCTATGCATATGGTTTATGATTAACCCAGATACATTTAGACTTACATGACTTTGGATGGCTGGCAAGAAAAATATCTAGAAATTCTAAAAGAATTCAACTATGACAGATCAAGTGAAATAAAGTCAGCAAAGATCCTTGATTCAATTCTAAAGATTAAATTCGGTACAGATGTTCTAGAGAGAAAAATTAAAAACAAAACTGTTTTTGTCATAGGAGCAGGACCATCTTTGATTGCATCCCTGCCATATCTTAAAAAATTCAAAAACATTACAAAGATTGTTGCTGATGGTGCTACACAAGCAATGCTTGAAAATGAAATAATACCAGATATCATAGTAACAGATCTTGATGGAAACATGGAGTCTCTCAAAAAAGCATCAGAAACTGGATCAATAATGATTGTACATGCACATGGAGACAACATCAGAAGATTGCCACATGCAATATCATTCAGATACTGTATAGGCACCACAGAGGATAGACCCTCGGGAAAAATTAGAAACTTTGGCGGATTCACAGACGGTGATAGATGCGTATTTCTTGCAAATCATTTTGGCGCATCCAAAATAATCATGATTGGAATGGATTTTGGGATTCACATAGGAAAATATTCCAAAGTAGGAATATACAACAAACCAATAAAGATAAAAAAGCTAAGAAGAGGGAAATCGCTCTTAGAATGGCTTGCTTCAAAGAGCAATATCGATCTCTATACAACATCTCAATCAATATCAGGATTCAAAGATGTGAAATTAGCAGATCTTCAAAGGCTGGTCAGACAATAGCACATGTTTGAATATTTATTATCCATTTGGCAATAGAAAAAACATGAGTTATTCAGAGGAGAATCTGCGTGACATTTTAGAACTAAGAGAGTGGATCTCTGAAGAGATTGAAAAAAGAGAAAAAGAGATAGACAAATTTAGGCAGAATCTCCGCATTCTTGATTCTCTTGTAAAGCAATCAAGTTTCAGTAAAGCATCTTCTCTGGTATCCAATAAACAGAATGTACAACAAAGCCAACAAACATCTTCATCTTCTTCTGTCATTCCCATCAAGACACCAGACAATAAAATTTTAGCAAACGCACATGTTACTTCTGATGAGCTAGTGATCATTCCATCAGAGGATGTTATGTTAGATATTGAAATGCATCCATTCAAGTCATTTTTCTTGGGCAGAATAATTGGAGGAATGGAAAATCAAGATAAAACAGATGTGCAGAACGGCAAGATTTCACAAAACACAGCAATATCATGTCTAGTGAATAAAGACGGCAATAGAATTAGAGAAATTCTCATTAAAAATTATCGCCAAAAGGAAAGAGTAACCGAGATAATAAATACAGTAACATGGTCATTTTCCAGAATGATTGAGAATTCTCAAAAGTGATATCATGGACAAGATAATTGTATTAGATTTTGGTTCGCAGTATAGTCACCTCATTTGTAGAAGAATTAGAGAATTTTCAGTCTACTCTGAACTTGTCCCATATAACATACCACTAGAAGAATTAAAGAAAATGAATCCAAAAGGAATAGTATTCAGTGGAGGACCTGCAAGTGTGTACAACAAGGATTCACCACAACCAACAAACGGAATATTTGAGATAGGACTCCCCGTGCTTGGCATTTGTTATGGTCATCAATTAATTGTGAACAAATTTGGAGGTAAGGTTAAGCGTTCTCACAAAGAATATGGATCTTCGTTGCTTAGCATAGATAACAACTCTGATCTACTTGCGGGTATGGGTCAATCAACAAGAGCATGGATGAGTCATGGTGACGCTGCAGAAAGCTTGCCTGAAGGATTCAAAGTAATAGGACATACAGAAAATTCTTTTGCTGCGGCAATTGCAAATAAGCAAAAAATGGTATATGGCATTCAATTTCATCCAGAAGTAGTTCATACTGAAAATGGAGTTCAAGTTCTCAAGAATTTTGTTCTAGACATATGTAAGGCAAAACAAGATTGGACCTTGGAGAATTTTATAGAATCAAACAGTGTCAGATATTTCAAAAATTGATGGTGATGTGTTATGCGGAATAAGTGGAGGTGTTGATTCTACAGTAGCTGCAGTGTTGATTCAAAAGGCGATTGGAGACAGACTCAAGTGTGTTTTTGTAGACAATGGTCTTTTACGAATGAATGAAGAAATGGAGGTAGAAAATATGTTTGAGNAAAAGGCGATTGGAAACAGACTCAAGTGTGTTTTTGTAGATAATGGTCTTTTACGAATGAATGAAGAAGTAGAGGTAGAAAACATGTTTGCAAATAATTTTGGGATGAATTTTACAGCAATAAATGCAAAAGAGAGATTTCTTACAAGACTCAAAGGAGTAACAGATCCTGAACAGAAACGAATGATTGTTGGAGAGGAATTTGTCAAAGTGTTTACAGAATTTGCTGAAAAGAATGGCCCGTTCAAATGGCTAGGACAAGGCACGCTCTATCCAGACGTAATAGAAAGTGGAGTTTCAAAAGGCCCAGCGGCTGTAATTAAAACTCATCATAATGTTGGTGGATTACCATCATGGCTTAACTTGCAAGTATTGGAACCTCTCAGGTTTCTTTACAAAGACGAGGTAAGAAAAGTAGGCAAAATTCTAGGTGTTCCGGATAAACTTCTTAATCGTCATCCATTTCCAGGACCTGGTCTTGCAGTGAGAATAATGGAAGAAGTAACTCCAGAAAAATTACAAATTGCAAAACAGGCAAGCAAAATTGTTGAGAGCGAGCTTGAATCATCAGGATGGTACCATAAGGTTTGGCAGGC
>NZ_RCMC01000026.1:1653-19953 GCF_011319475.1 Candidatus Nitrosotalea sp. FS | reverse complement strand
TCAAACACTGCATCTGCCACAACACAATCTACCACATACAAGCTAACAGTATCAACGCAGCTATCAACAGGAGATATTCTTACGGGAATGTATACCGAGTTGAGAAATAGTAGTGGAATTGTATCAACAGGTTTCTCGCCTACCACATTTGTTCTAAAGAATGGCGCACAGTATACAGTTGGAATGGGCAATTTTGCAACATATGTGTTTGATCACTGGAAAGATACAGGTTCTACACTCAACCCGCGACCAGTATCGATATCAAGTGACACACAACTAAATGCTGTTTATAGAGATATAGGGTTAGTGCTTTCTCCATCACGAGGACCTGTAGGCACAACTGTATCGGCAACCGGTACAAACAATGCATTCTCACCTAGTACTACAGTCACACTAAGATGGGATAGCACTACTCTTGCTACGATAACCTCAANCAAATGGTTCACACAAGGTTCAGGCAACAGATGGCACCCATGCACACAATGCTCTATTCATTGTTGGGCCAAGCAGTACAATCACAGCTTATCAAACTTCTGGTAATGCTGGAGATCTAGTAAAGGTTACAGGTGCTAATTTCTTACCATATTCCAGAATCACTTTGTATTTTGATAATACATCTTTATCAGGAATTAGGGTCGGACAGGGAGGAGGTTTTGCACCAAATTCTAATCCAGCTTCTATAGNCAATTTCTTACCATATTCCAGAATCACTTTATATTTTGATAATACATCTTTGTCTGGAATTCGGGTTGGACAAGGAGGAGGGTTTGCACCAAACTCTAATCCAGCTTCTATAGAAACTGATTCTAATGGAAACTTTGTAGCCGATATCCAAGCATTTGATAGACCAACAGGATCTTACAATATCAAAGCTACAGATCAAAGTAATACTGACACAAAGAGCTTTACGATCACACCAGGTGCATTATTGTTTAATCCGACAAGCGGACATGCAGGTACTGCAGTAAACTTTCGTGCTAGCGGCTTTGCAGCTAATTCGGTAATTACTGTAACTCTTGATAATGTTCCAGTCATAACTAATCCAGCNGCTTCTATAGAAACTGATTCTAACGGAAACTTTGTAGCCGACATCCAAGTATTTGATAGACCAACAGGATCTTATAATATCAAAGCTACAGATCAGAGCAATACTGACACAAAGAGCTTTACGATCACACCAGGTGCATTATTGTTTAATCCGACAAGCGGACATGCAGGTACTGCAGTAAACTTTCGTGCCAGTGGCTTTGCAGCCAACTCGGTAATTGCTGTAACTCTTGATAATGTTCCAGTCATAACTAATCCAGCTAGTCTGACAAGCGATTTAGTAGGTGAATTCCAAGGTTCATTTGCTGTTCCTAGTACATCTACGATTGGATTGCATCAAGTGCAAATATCAGACAGTAATGGTAACAAGTATTCTAATTCATTTAATGTAACTAGTACCAGTACACCAATGTTTAATGTTAAAACCGTAATGTCTGGTCTCTCAAGTCCAATTGGAATGGCGTTTATTCCAGACAATGGACCTGGCAAAGACGGATCTGGTAATTTTATGGTAATTGAGCAAAATGGAACCGTAGTTGTAGTTAAAAACAATGGCGGAACTTTTGTGAAACAATCAGTACCGTTTGTTAAAGTGCCAAACGTACAAGTCTATGCAGATGCGGGACTTTTAGGAATTGCCTTTGATCCAAACTGGGTGAATACAAAAATGGTGTACTTTTACTCTACACTAAACGTTACAGGTGTGGTGAAAAATGAGGTCTTCAGGTATCACACTACAACTGATTCTTCTGGAAATATCATAGCAGATACTAGTGTTGGTCAGCAAATAATACTTGATAAAATTCCAGCCGATGTAGACCATGACGGAGGGCATATGAAATTTGATTCCCAAGGCAATCTCTATGTCTCTACAGGTGATAACTATGGATACACAGCATCACAAGATCTTACATCAGTAGCTGGCAAATTACTCAAGATAACTCCACTTGCAAGTCCTGGTTCCAACGGACTTCTTTATTCGATTCCAAGCACAAACCCATTTGCTTCAAGTCTTGATCCATCCATACGAAAGGAGATTTACAGCTATGGTGTAAGAAATACCTTTAACTTTGATATAGATTTCGCAGACAGGCAAGATATACTTTGATCATGTGGGACAAAGTGCATGGGAGTCTATTGTAGACACCACCACTCCAGTTAACTTTGGATGGTCTAACTATGAAGGGCCAACTATTGGAAATCCGCAGAACGTTACAAACTATAAAGAGCCACTATACTGGTATCCGCATCAAGGACTTGAGCCAACTACTGGTTTTGCCAAAGATCTTGAAGCAATTACTGGAGGAACATTCTATCATGGAAACATGTATCCAGCAAATCTACAAGGTGCATATATCTTTGGAGATTACGGCGTAGGTAATATTGTTGCACTTCTTTCAACTGATAAAAATCCTCCTCAGATAGACCCAGTGACAGGAGTTCCAAAGGGACAGGTCCAGACAATCATGTCAGGACTTACTCTTGCACCAACAGACACACAGGTATGGAATGGTAACATCTACTACGTCAATCTAACCGGAAGCATAGCTGTTCTAAACTACAATTAATTGTATGTGATTGGAATCAAAACTTTCAACAAAATTTTTGATTTCTCACAAGTCTAGGANGTTACTGGAGGAACATTCTACCATGGAAACACATATCCTGCAAACCTACAAGGTGCATACTTCTTTGGAGATTATGGCGCAGGGTATATAGCTGCACTTCTCTCAACTGATAAGAATCCTCCTCAGATAGACCCCGTGACCGGAGTTCCAAAGGGACAGGTCCAGACAATCATATCAGGACTCACTCTTGCACCAACAGACACACAGGTGTGGAATGGTAACATCTACTATGTCAATCTAACCGGAAGCATCGCTGTTCTAAACTACAATTAATTGTATATGATTGAAATCAAAATTTTTAACAAAATTTCTGAATCTTTCTTGGTCTAGGAACTTTCTAAATTTTTGATAAATTGTAGCCCTGTGAGTGTAGACGACTCATAGTCGGCAGTCAAATTTGGTTCAAAAGATACGTATCCATCATATTTGATTTCTTGGAGAGTTTTTACAATTGGCGCAAAGTCAAGATGTGCATATCCTGGCATTGCTCTGTTATTGTCTGCAAAATGTGTATGCTTGACAAAACTCTTTGAATCAAGTATTGCTTTCTCAAAGGAGCGTTCTTCTATATTCATGTGAAACGTATCCAGCAGTATTCCTNTGCTTTGAATCAAGTATTGCTTTCTCAAAAGAGCTTTCTTCTATATTCATGTGAAACGTATCAAGCAGTATTCCTACATTGTCTTGATTTATCTTTGCAGCAACATATGCGGCATCTTTGGCGGTATTGCAATATGGAGTGCTGTATCTGTTGAGAGGTTCAATGAGTAAGTTCACGTTATGGTCTGCAGCAAATCGCGATAACAATACCAACAAAGGAATTGCCTTGTCTATCGTGGATTTTTTCTGATCTTCAGATACAATGCCATGATTTGCATCAAAATCAAGACTGCTATCTGCAAAGAGACAGATGTTAATTTCACTACCTCCAAGATATTGGCACATCTCAATGCACTTTTTTACATAATTCTCAGAATGTTTAATCACGTCTTGATCCAGGCTAAGCAGTTTTCTCTTTGACCCATCTTTACTGGCCCTTCCCCACATTCCAGTTATGCCACAAATGAGTAATCCATGTGATTCGGCGGTCTCTTTGATCTTTTTAAAATCTGTTTGGTCTGGTTCGCCAAACATCTCCACTGCATCATATTTCTGTTCTTTTAATCTTGCCAATGTCTTCTCCATTGGTTCTATATTTCTAAAAGAATGCAAAGTTATAGAATACTTGAATCCCATCGTTATCTCATNTCTATCGTGGATTTTTTCTGATCTTCAGATACCATGCCATGATTTGCATCAAAATCAAGGCTACTATCTGCAAAGAGACAGATGTTAATTTCACTACCTCCAAGATATTGGCACATCTCAATGCACCTTTTTACATAATTCTCAGAATGTTTAATCACGTCTTGATCCAGGCTAAGCAGTTTTCTCTTTACCCATCTTTACTGGCCCTTCCCCACATTCCGGTTATGCCACAAATGAGTAATCCATGTGATTCGGTGGTCTCTTTGATCTTTTTAAAATCTGTTTGGTCTGGCTCGCCAAACATCTCTACTGCATCATATCCTTGTTCTTTTAATCTGGCCAATGTTTTCTCAATTGATTCTATTTTTCTAAAAGACTGCAAGGTTATAGAATACTTGAATCCCATCATTGTCTCATCTGTGACTTTGTTTTTTATCTTTATGGCTACTTCCAGTTATTTACCAGATGACTTGCAATGTTAACACATTTTACAACGCTTGAATTTTTTGTCAATCCAGACTTGCGATTTGAAACATAACATGCAAGACCTTCTCCTGTATCCAAGTTAGCGGGCCTTCCATGTGAACCTTTTATCATATTTGTATCAAATGGGATGCTATTTTTTTCCCTATCATAAAATAATTCCAGTGGATCATAGCCTGGCTTTCTGTGAATATCCACAGTTCCAGCAAAAGGTGGAGCCTTTTGAGCTTCATCCCACCAGTAGTAGCTAAACCATTTGTCCTTTGTTGATATTGCTATCAACTCGCCGCTCCTTTCATTATCTATTTTTAATCCCTTTTGTTCTTTTTTTGTCAAAACTTTCTCTACTTCTTGGAGATCTTCTAGAACTTTCTGGGTCTTGTCTGCAAAACCGTCTTTGATGTAAATATGTGCCACCTGATGATCTACCATTGCAAATGCCCTGCTGAGCTCAAAGTCAATGTATTCTTTTCCTCCTATGGTCCTAATGTCAAGCAGTCCTGCCTCCCTGAGTTTTACGTTTAAAGGAACTGCTCCTGAAACATCATTGAATGCATATTCTGAAATAACCATAAACTCGGTTTCATCACTTGTTCCCAATTTTGATGTCTTTTCAACAATATCTCCTACTATGCTGTCTGCCTTTTTCAGATCATCACGTGCTTGATTACTATTTGGACCAAATCTCTGGGCAGAATAATCTACATGTGGTATGTACACAAACATCAAGTTTGGCCGTGATTTTTCCAAAGTGTACTCTGCTGCCTTGCCAATCCATTCACTTGATCTATGCGATGCCATGGGACCCCAATATGTTGCAAGGTTAAACTCGCCAATAGTTCTTGATGCCTCTTCATAATATCCTGCAGGCTTTGAATAGCACCATTGTATCATGCTCCCGTCTCCCATGTGGAGTGGTCTTGGCGTAATGACAATGTCCGAGTTTACAAACATTGTATTTTGCCAAAAAAGGACCGCCGTCTTTACACTAGGAGATTTATTTTTTAGAGTATCCCACACTCTTTCTCGCTGGACAAGTGCACTTGGTTGTTCCCAGAATGATACTGAATGACTACTCCTATCATACAACCCATTGGCAATTATGCCATGCTCGTTTGGATATCGTCCAGAAAGTATGCTTGCCTGAACAGTACATGTGACAGAAGGAAATACAGGTTCCATTTTTGCACTCTCTCCTTTTTCAGCTAGTGCGGAGATGTTGGGAGTAAGATCAGAATTCAAATGCTTGTGTTCCAAGCCAACAACATTAATTACAATAATATTTTTTGTAGACATTTTCAGTTCAACTCCTAGAGTAATACATGTAACATACTTAAATTAAGTTTATGTAACATAGAATTTTTTTGACAAGAGAATCGATGGCAACAAGAACAATAAAGTTGATAACCCATATGACAATCCTGCAACTCCACTTACAAATACGCTGTCAAGAATTATTATTGAGATTACCATATTCTTGATCACTCTCTGAATAGATGATGCGTCACCTACGAGAGCCTGTTTGAAGATGACACTCATGATAATAGTATATGGTACCAAAATCACAAGACTCCATGTCTTGAATAGCCCAAGAAAAGTTACAATTGTTATGGCTGCAATAATTGCATAAATGATTGAAAAGAGAACAATTGTATGTCGTTTTGATTTTATTCCGCTTAGTTCTTTCTTGCTAAAAAGCGTTATAACAACAACATATGCAAAGACAGAGCTGGCTACAAATCCAAGTCCTGATAAATTAGTCTGAAAAGACAAAAGTGCAGGGCTTGCACCCATGATTACATTAAGAAATCTAGTTCCTCCCATTGTTATTGGGCTGAAAATTTTGTTGTTCTTTAATCTGTAATCGTATCCAATTATCATGGATGCAAGAAAGAGAGCAATGACAAAGCTTGACCATGAAACAAAAAAGGCAAGTGTGATTGCAGATGCCATCAGTACTATCGCAATTTGTATTGTGGTCTTCTTTGATATGGCACCCGATGGCAAGGGTCTTGATGGCCGTTCTTTTCTGTCTATTTCGATATCGAAATAATCGTTGAATACTACTCCTGAAACATAAAAAAGCATTGATGACGCCATTAGTATGCCGAGATTGACATAGTTTAGTTCGGAAATTGGTGTTACTGTGAGATATCCCGCTACAACATTTGTTGGGGAAGTAAATGCGTTAGGCAGTCTTGCTAGCTGTAAATATTTTTTAAACATAACCATGGTGCCCACACAAAATATACAATATCAAGAGTCCAAAGTTATTTCATTTAGCCATATCTTTGAGATAGTCAAATGTTCTTTGTGCCGCCTCCACGGGATTTGATTGGTAAGGATAAAGCTCTACTGTGACAAATCCATTATATCCGATCTCATCCATGGCTCCAAAAACTCGGGCAAAGTCAATAGCGCCAAGACCTGGTATGAGGTGATTGTGTACTCTGTTTTGAGCAATGTCTGCCAGATGAAAGTGATCCGTATAATCTGAGAGTTCGTAAACTAGTTGTGCGGGATCTTCGCTTACGCAAAAAAAATGGCCGATATCAAAATTAAGCTTTACATATTCTGAGTTGACTTTTTTAATGAAATTTTTGAATTGTTTTGAGTTCTCTAACAACAGGGAAGGTTCTGGTTCTACAAGAATTTTTACTCCTTCCTTTTCAGCTATCTTTGAAGCCTTCAATAAACCATTAATGAATAATTTTTCTAGCTGTGGAACACTGCGGTTATCTGTGCCATTCAGTGGACCTCCAGGTTCTGTAGAAATATTTTTAGCTCCGATCTTTTTTGCCATCTGGATACAATCTATTGTGTGCTTTACTCGTGTCTCCCTTGATTTTTCATCATCTTCTATCCAAGATGGATGATAAGTGTCTCCTATTGCATAAAGGGTAAAAGCATTAAGATTTGATATTTGCAGGTTGTTGTCTGACAAGAGATTTTTTATGGATTGAATTTTCTTGTCACCAAATTCTGGTGGATATGCATGCGGTACATCGCACAACAGTTCAACACCTTCATACCCTATAGCAGCTATTTCTTTTATTGACTCTTCAAGAGTATATCTCTTGAATGCATTTGTACTAAAAGCAAACTTCATGTCAAAGATGTTATCCGTTCTTCAAGGTTTCCAAGTAAACCTGGGAGACTGTTTGAAAAAATCATATGCGTTGTAAAAACAAGTCTTCTCTATGTCTGTTGAACTAATTCCTTCACTTTTCATTTTTTGTGCAGTTAGTGGTACGCTGAGTGGATCTGATACCCCCCAGTCTGCCGCACTGTTTATCATTATGTGGTCTGAACCATGTTTTTGAATTATCCTGGCTGCTCTTTCAGGAGATAGTTTTGTGACAGGATAGACTGAGAGACCTGCCCAAAGGCCAAGTTCTAATGTCTTTCCAATCGTCTCCTCGATGTTATGGTCTATCAATAATTTCTCTCTCTTGTGCTTGGGTCCATTTTTTAGAATTTTTTCAATGCGATTCATGCCTTCCACTTTATTGTTGTGAGGCAGATGGACCATAGTCAGCATGTCTTTTGATGTTGCAATCTCCATTTGTTTTACAAAGACTTCTTCTTCTGAATCGTTTATGAGATTGTATCCAAGCTCTCCTATTGCTACAACATTTTCACGGTCAAGATATTTTTGTTTCATGGGTCCCAATGCGTCAATAGCAAGAGGTCTTGACGTGGCTTCTTTTGGGTTTACAGAGATGCAAACAAAATGCTCTATTCCAAAATCCTTTGCCCTTTTTGTTTCAAATGTTATCATGTGTTCCCAATAATCTTCAAAAGTACCTACCGAAGTTCTTGGACTGCCTAGCCAGAATGAAGGTTGAACAATGACCTCAATTCCAGCTTTTGCCATTGCAGCGTAATCATCGGTGGTTCGAGAGTACATGTGTATGTGTGGATCAAAAAATCTTGTCAATATGTCATCATCCTCTTTGTTAGAATAAAATATTGTGATCCATTTTATATTTGTCTAAGTGCTGGATACATGTGCAAACAAGATTGAAAAATATCATCGAGTTTACTTGTGTTGGATCAATATTTCAAGAATCTGGAATAATATTAGCTAAGAATCATACTAAATACATATAGTGGATAATTCGTGCACATGATTAGACCAAGATGACTTTTTCGACCTATGCTAGTAAACTCTCAAATTTAAAGACAAATGTAGCCATGTTTCATGGGCCAAACAACCTTGTAGTAGAGGAAAGAGAATTTTCACAAGACAAAAACGAATCTGTCGTAAAGGTAAATGCTTGTGCTGTCTGCGGATATGATGCACGTGTTTATCGTAATGGCCATAAAAAAGTCAAGGCTCCTCTTATACTGGGTCATGAAATATGCGCAGAAGTGTTACAAGACATCCATGTGCCAGATGGGATTCTAAGATCTGGAACAAGGATTGCCATATCGCCTATCATACCTTGTCTTGATTGCAAATTCTGTCATCGACATCAATACAATTTGTGTAATGATCTACGAGAGATAGGATCAACAGTTGATGGAGGTTTTGCGGGATATCTCAAGATTCCAAAAGAGATAATCAAAATAGGCGGACTGGTACGAGTTCCTGATAATTTAAAAAACGAGGAAGTTGCTCTTTTGGAACCGTTAGCATGCTGTCTAAATGGATTTTCTCAGCTGGGGGAAATCGATCCAGAAAGCTCAATTTTGATAATAGGTGATGGAGCAATCGGACTGACTCATTTGCAGTTAGCAAAGAGATTGTACCATACAAAAACCGCAGTTGTGGGTAAAATTGGATCTAGGATACAAAAGGCAAAATCGATGGGCGCTGATGAGGCTTTTATGTTTGGAAGTGAAACAATTGACGATGTCTTGAACTTTACAGATGGTTACGGCTCTGACATAATCATAGTAGCCACCAGCAATCCAGATGCACTAAATCTTGCAACAAAGGTGGCAAGTAAAAATTCTAAAATTAATCTATTTAGTGGTTTTTCAAATGATCATGGTTTTGCACCTGACCCTAATTGGATACATTACAACCAAGTTTCTATAATTGGAAGTTTTAGCTCAACTCCTAAAATGCTGCAAAAAGCTGCAACACTTGCTTCTGACGGGACAATAGATTTGTCAAAAATAATAACGCACAGATATTCACTAAATGAAATAAAACAAGCAGTCTTGGCAACCGAAGAATTTCGCGGACTACGCGCTGTTATAGATGCATTCTAGGAATATCTGATCTGTATAGCAATTCTTAACGCCTGGTTTTTGTCATATTTTGATATCTGGTTCTTTCTTTTTTGACTGGAACCAAGACTTGTGTCTGTATCTTTCTAGATTTTATCCAAGTATGCTAAAAATGTTCTAGTAGAATTATAGCTCAAGTTAATAAAAAAAGAAAACAAATAGAAATAAAATGAAGACCATAGTAATTATCGGCATTGCAGTATTTGGATTACTGTCACTGTCTTTAGTTAATAATGCATTTGCAAACGAGAGTGCTTTTCGAGTTGCTGCCGCAAAAGCTTGGGCGGAAATACAGGCACATGATGCACAATTAATTGCAATGGCAAATGACACTAATTCTACATCTGGTGTAGGTATTAGTAATGGATCTAGCAATATAGGATCAAGTCCTGTAATGACAATATCAAAATAATAAACTAGATTACTATCACAANCTCTAGTGTAGGTTCTATTAACGGATCTGGCAATATAGGTTCAAGTCCTGTAAGTGGAAATATCCAAATAATAAACTAGACTACTATTACAAACACCTGTATGGCACATTATTTTATGTAACATGATTTTATCTTTCTATAAAAACATCTTCATTCTAACCTACTCTAAATTTCTGAATTATTTTATAAAACTTTACTAGTACTTTATACTACGAAACTTTGCTTGTAAAAACTTACATCGTTTTTAAAAAACATGGATGATGAATTCCTGTAGATTGAAAATAGAAACATGGATGCATAGAATTACAAGTGAGTCTAATTTGTGGCTCAATGCTGTCAAGCTGGAAGAAGAGGGAAATTTTTTTGAGGCATTCTTTCTTTACCTAAAAGACGCAGCAGAGTCATTACAAAAAAATTTGCTAGTGCGCGCAGCTCTTTGCTGTTCTTGTGCGGCAAATTGTCTTGCAGTTGTTGGAAATCTTGCAGCATCACGTAGTCTTTATTTGCAAACTGCAATGCTTTACGAAACTAATGGGGATTCTATAATAGGCGAGTCAGTAAGGGAGGCACTATGGTCGTACAAAGAATGTTATGAATATTATCAACTTGCATGCGACAGTGAGAAAACACAAGTTGTCTATGACAAGTATGTCTCGCTTGCCAGGAGAATAAATCCATTTCTTGGCGAAGAGGAAGCCATGAAGCTAATGAGGCAAAGAAAAATGGCAACAAACGTGGCTAAAAATGACATTACTCAGACTAACATGCAGATCTCTGCTCAGATAGACAACGCCATGGGGAATATTCTAAAATCCATCGAGTCCATCTGTACTAAAAATAATTCAGAAGAGAACCACTCAGAACATGGGAATAAAGTGAAGAAATTTGAAAAAAGTCTTACTAATTAACTGGGACGGTTACCCAAACATCACTTCGGGAGGAGTGTACACCTGGACTAGGGCTCTAATTGATAGCATGCAAGATTATGAGTTTATAGTAGTAAATGCATTGTCAAACCCAAACTGTAATTCATTGTACACCGTACCTCCAAATGTTACTAAAGTTATAGACGTACCAATATTTGGGTCACACCGATATGACGAATTTTCTAAAGAAAAAGGATCAATGATTTCAAAAATTCTTCGAACCACTGAATCGGTAATTCAAGATAGTTTTTTGATCCTCTACAAAGAGTTTCTTGAGGTCACTCTATCCGATAGATGTGATACAAACCTGCTTGAAGAATTAGTAATTAAACTTCATCAGTTTTTACTAAAATACGATTCTAAGAAATGTCTTGAGCATCATTCATGTTGGGACATATTCATGGATCATCTCAACAAGCAGCACCTTTACAGACACTTGACAATGAAGGAAGCACTGATTGCATTTCAGCTGGTTCAGCGACATATTGCACTTCTTTCAATTCAAGTTCCAAAAGTGGATATAATTCACTGTTCACTGGCATGGCTTCCTTCATTGATTGCTATTTATGCCAGAAAAGAAAGTGGCTGCCCAGTTCTGATTACAGAACACGGCGTTGCATATCGAGAACTGTTATTGTACTATAACCGTTACCTGTTTGATGAATCTTCAAAGATATTTTGGAAAATCTTTTCTCATAATATAATACGTACAGTGTATTCAATTTCTGATACCCTAACTACGGTATGTAATTTTAACAAGGTATGGGAAGAAAAACTTGGTGCGGATCCATCTAAGATTAAAGTAGTGTATAATGGAGTTGATACTTCAAAGTTTAGGCCAGTTGAGGTACAACGAAACGATAGCAGGCCCACAGTAGTCACAGTTGCACGAATAGATCCCTTCAAGGATATAGTCTGTCTAACACAAGCCATCAAGTATGCAAAAGAAGAGATTCNAGATAACAGGCCCACAGTAGTCTCAGTTGCACGAATAGACCCCTTCAAGGATATAGTTTGTCTAACACAAGCCATCAAGTATGCAAAAGAAGAGATTCCTGACATTCAATGTCTAATCTATGGAGCAGGAATTGACCTTGAATACTCTGTAAGGTGTGACAAGGCAGTAAAGGACCTTCAGCTTGAAGACAATATAAAATTCATGGGAGGCACAAAAGAGCCAGAAAAAGCATACGGTGCCGGAGACATTGTAGCAATTAGCAGCATTATGGAAGGATTTCCATTTACTGTCATAGAGGCAATGGCATGTGGAAAAGCAGTTGTGGCGTCTGATGTTGGAGGGGTAAGGGAAGCTCTGGGGGATTGTGGTTTATTGGTAAGAAGTAGGCGACCTCGCGAATTGGCAAAAGGAATAGTCCGTCTACTTCAGGACAATGATCTACGAGAAAAATTTGAAAAAGATTCATTGATCAAGATCAATGCAGAGTTTACACTTGACAGATGCGTACAGCACTTTCGAAATGAATATGCGAATCTGATCAATTCGTATGATCATAAAAAACAAAGAATGGCGGTAATCATGCGATGAAAAAAATTTCCAAGGCACTAGTCACTGGCGGTGCAGGTTTTATTGGAAGTCATATTGTAGACAATCTAATTAGTAAAGAAATCGAAACATATGTAATCGATGATCTTAGTACAGGGTCACTTGCAAATTTGCAAAACCACAAACACAATAAACTATTGCATGTGATTGTAGATGATGCAAGAAAAATTGGGCATCTGTTATCCGAAGTCACTGATATTGACGTAGTTTTTCATGAGGCAGCAATAGCAAGTGTACCTAAATCGGTTAGCCATCCTATGTTAGTGCATGACGTAAATGTTAACACTACACTTGAAATAATGAATTTTTGCGTAAAAAAAGGAATTAAAAGATTAGTGTTTGCATCAACCGCTGCAGTTTATGGTACCATAAAAGACAAGCGAGCCTCAGAGGCAATGCTTTGTAAGCCAATTTCACCTTACGGGGCTTCTAAGNCATCAACTGCCGCAGTTTATGGTACAATAAAAGACAAACGCGCCTCCGAGGAAATGCTTTGTAAGCCAATCTCACCTTACGGGGCTTCTAAGTTATCAGTAGAAAATTATCTTGATGCGTATCACGCATCATATGGTCTTGAAACCGTAGCTTTACGCTACTTTAACGTGTACGGACCAAGGCAAATAATGAACGATTATAGTGGTGTTATAACGATCTTTACAAACCAGTTACTAAGACATGAAACACCAACTATACATGGAGATGGTCAGCAAACAAGAGATTTTGTCCATGTTAAAGATGTGGTTCAAGCAAATCTTCTTGCCATGGAATCCAAAAATGCTGTAGGAGGAATATTTAATGTAGCTACTGGTAACTCTATCACAGTTCTCAGATTGCTTGAGATACTCAAGTCAATCACAAAGACCACAGAAATTTCACATAAATTTGGTCCACAACGAGAAGGAGATATTAGATTTGGTTTTACATCTATTGACAAAATTAAAAGTCTTGGTTATGTCCCAAAAATTTCTGTAGATGAAGGATTATTTGATGTTGTAGAATATCTTAGAGAGAAAAATAGATTATTACAAGGAATTACTTGAAATGATGATACCAGAACATAATGTAGAAAGAGAATTCACAAGTGAAGCAAGGCTCTTTGCACAAAAAGTTGCAAGATCAATAATAGAAATAGAATCAAATGTCAATAATATTGCAGATGTGGTAGTCTTACTTGATGTTCTGGGTTATAACAAAGAACAAGTGATGAAATATGGATTTGATGATTTATTTGATCTTGCAAAATATATTTATGATTTTGTAGATGCTTATGAAGATAGAAACAAAAGTAAAGAGGATTATATCAAAACATTTACAATTCCAATTGATGGACTTGGCCACCGAATTGCAGAAGGTATGGGATTATTATTTCCCTGGCTTGGTTCGCTAGTACTTTTGTTTCTTACTGGTGTCTCATTATGGATGGCATGGGGATTACCACAGCAAATTTCAACTGCACTAGTAGTAGGAGTCTTTCTTGGGTTGGTGATAAGTGAAGGACTGGTACAAATTTTTGCTAAACTCTTCACTTTCTATCATGAACAAACTAACATAGGTGAGATGAAAGGCCTGCTCAAAAAGGATTATCTCTTATCATCAATAATTTTGGCAGGTGTTGTTGGTAGTCTGTACGGTTATGGTTTTTTTTCACATATTCCATTTGAATTGGTTACAATATCTGTCGTAGCAACTGTAACGATTTCATTACATAGAATAAGCTACATGGTTATCTTTGCGTTAAAGAAACTAGTTCATCTAATTCTGGCATATTCTGCAGCTTTTACCACGCTCTTGTCTGTTTTTTTCATGTCATCTTCATTAATTCCTGATGCAACTTTAAGATATTTTGTTGCACTGGGAGGAGCATTTGCCGTACTGTCTGTCTTTGCAGTTTATCATAATCTAAAAATTATATCAATAAAACCATCATCAAAGGTGTCTTTAGATGCTCCACATTTTTACAAACCACGTGCTCTAACGGATAAGACCCTGAAATCAAAGTTCAGTGTTCAATTGTGGGAAAGTTTACCTAACTTTCTATTTGGTACATTTTATTTTGTTGTAATGTTTGCTGATAGGGTGATCTCTTGGTCGTTTAATACTCTGAAAGTAAATGGAATAATTCTTCCATTGGGATTCAACTCTGTATATCACATGGGTGCCGATTTGGCACTATCTATTCTGATACCTGCCTCCATAATACAATATGTCATGACTGTACCAATATTCAAGCAGATAAACAACATGAGTATAATCTACAAGGTACCTGAAATGGAAAAAATTTATCAATTTATACAGAAAATTTACAGAAAAGTAATTATGGTAACTATCTTGGCTTCTGTGATTGCAGCTATAGTAATCAACCTCATTATACCCCAAATTCCTGCCTATGCTGGGGCAACGCAAGATAGTATATCGATATTACGCATAGCGTCAATTGGCAATATTTTGCTGTCAATTTTTAGTGCCAATGGCGTGTTTGCAATGTTACTTACTAAAGTGAAGCCTCTTGCGATCATGGTCATGGTATCTGCAATTGTAGTTGGTTTGGGAGGAATTGTTTTGGGAAGATTTGGTCTTGAATATATTACCTTATCATATGTGGCATCAGCAGCTCTGTTGGCTGTTTGTTCTACGCTTTATGTTAAAAAAATCTTCAAGAATGCTCCAAGCATTTTCTTTGCAAGATATATTTGATTTTTAAAAATAATGTACCGTAAATATTCATCGCCAGGAATTAATTAGATATTAATATTTGCATGATATGTTTTGTAATTACAATTAGATATTTTTTGTTGTTATCAAATTAATAAAAAATAATAAACTGTAATCTGAATTCATGTTTGTTATACGCACCTCTTTTATTCTATAGAAGAATGTTCTAGATTAGAATGAAGGTCAAATCATCTAGAACATTTGTCGGGGTTGTCATCTCGATATTGTTTTTCAGTATGATTTCTACAATGCCAAACTTTGCGTCCGGTACTACATCTGCAGACCTATCAACAATACTTGAAGGCAATGCTACCGGAATATACTACCCATTGTACAGCCTCAGCGAACTTCCACAAGTACTTGCAGCAAAACAAGCTTTTCCTAATGTTCCATTCATGGTAAACATAAATCCATCATCAGGTCCTGGCAGTTCTGCCTCAACAGCATGGGCAACTGCAATTACACAGCTCAAAAATGCAGGAGCTGTAGTCACAGGCTATGTGCCAACAGCATATGGAACAGGAAGAAGTATCGCAAATGTAGAAGGCATGATCTCATCGTATAACCAGTTCTATCCAAACATGCTAGACGGAATAATGTTTGATGAAGTATCAGGATCTTGTTCAGAGTTTAGCTTTTACCAGACAATCTCAAACTATGCAAGATCACTTGGATATTCATACATACGGGCAAACCCTGGAAGTTCAATATGCCAAACAGATGTGCCACTCTTTAACCACATTGCAATATACGAATCAGCGGGCTTGCCAAGCGAGTCAACACTTGCATCAAATACTTTCTATCCACAATATTCAAAGAGTGTAGTGGGGTTTGGTGCCACAGTACACACCCAACCAACATACGATTCCACTTGGCTCCACATGGCTACAAAATACCTAAAGTGGGTATACATCACAGACCAGACAGAACCAAATCCATATGCTGTATTTCCATCATACTTTAATCAGTATCTGACTGATCTATCTGCGCTTGCTGGAGCATCCTAGATATCAGATAATGCAAAGGTACTGACTTGGATCAAATGTACCGCACACACGTATGGTTTGAGACTCCTAAAGAGAATCATGATTCATAGTATTTGACTAGAAAAAAATATAGAACAATATTAGAATAATATTAAATAAAATACGAATATGTTTTTACTGTGAACATTCTAGCAATAGGAGCACATCCAGACGATATTGAGTTAGGATGCGGCGGGCTTTTGATCAAGGCCGTCAGACAGGGACATAATGTATCCATGTATACGCTCACAAGAGGAGGGGCAGGCGGCGATCCAAATGAACGAACCAATGAGCTCAAACGTTCAGCAGAGTTCATCGGTGCAAAACATTTGTGGGTTGATAATTTTGAGGATTCAAAGCTTAGTGTAACAAATGAACTGATAAACCATATAGAGTATTTCATAACCAAGACCAATCCAGACATAATTCTTACTCATTCTCACGGAGACATACACCATGATCATAGAGCCATAGCAGCTGCTACAGTAGAGGCAGCTAGATTCAACTCTAACGTATTGTCATATGAAATACCACTTAGTAGAAATTTTGATCCAAAGGTCTTTTATGATATCTCAGATGTAGTTTATGAAAAAGTGGAATTGATTGAGATTTTTTGGTCACAGCAATCTAAACTGTATCTCAAATCCAACGCAATCAAGGGTTTGGCAGAATATCGGGCATTACAAAGTAGACTAAATACAGAAGTACGGTATGTTGAGGCCTTTGAAGTTCTCAAACTATGCTTTGACAAGGACTTTAAGTTGTTAACCGTGCCTTATATGAAAATAAAGAATTCAAATGCAGTGAAAGATATCAACGAAATTTTGGAGTTTGTGTAACGTAGGCCAGCGAGTATGTGTGACATAGACCGTGCCTCCTATGAAAAATTATACAGAACAAAGTGTTATGNGAGTCGACTGAATACAGAAGTAAGGTATGTGGAGGCCTTTGAAGTTCTCAAACTATGCTTTGACAAGGACTTTAAGTTGTTAACCGTACCTTATGTGAAAATAAAGAATTCAAATGCAGTGAAAGATATCAACGAAATTTTGGAGTTTGTGTAACATAGGACAGCGAGCATGTGTGACATAGAACGTGCCTCCTATGAAAAATTATACAGAACAAAGTGTTATGGGTTGGGGAAACCGCGGTTGGGTCGAGATAATTGAGACAATTTTAGAGGTTTGTGAAAGCGGTGCTCTAAAGACACACATCATGTACAAATGCAATCTTAATTCAAAACAAATATCGCAGTATCTACAGTTTCTTGAAAACCACAAATTGATTGAGAGTATGACAGATGATCCATTTTCAAAACGAGCCATCTTTAGAACAACTCCAGACCTGGGTAGAAAATACATGGAGGCGTATAAACGACTAGCAGCTATTTTCAAACATTAGACGTTTATCACTTGAGCGAAATTTGTAATGAGCTGGCTTGTGATATAAAAGATGGAACATTATTACATAGTTTAAAACCAAATCATTTTTATGATACAATCACAATTATAGAGTGCTATGAAGTATCGTAGTAGGACAGAGATTGTAGCAATGATACTACAGTCTACGCGCACGGGTNTGAAATTTGTAGTGAACGGGCTTGTGATATAAAAAGTGGAACATTATTACATAGTTTAAAACCAAATCATTTTTATGATACAATCACAATTATAGAGTGCTATGAAGTATCGTAGTAGAACAGAGATCGTAGCAATGATANACTCAACTTTACAAGGCTACGGAAAAAGGCATCCACTTTATTCATGCGTATGATGAAATCAGCGATTTGATTTCTGCAAAAACAAATGGAAAACTAACAAGCCCGTAAAATTAGATCGTTATACACATTTTCAGTCGTTGCCATAATAAAANCGGAATAAGTCAATCAATCGCAGAGAGAGCAAGTTACATTTATCGTAAAGCTTTGAATAAAAAACTGATCAGAGGAAGGTCCATTACTGGAATAGTGGCAGCTACAATATACATTGCATG
>NZ_RCMC01000026.1:0-1645 GCF_011319475.1 Candidatus Nitrosotalea sp. FS | reverse complement strand
TAATGGAAAATTCTTCTAAGGAATTTTTATGTTAAAAAATTAATGTACTATCTAGCAAAGAGCTTTAAAACTAGAATATCATCTGTGGTACATGTCACTACAAAATATCTCAACAAATTCTTATGGCATGACATGCCCATCATGCAATGGAAAACTTGTCTCAGACCTTGATAGAGGCGAAAGAATTTGTAGCCATTGTGCGGTTGTTATTGATGAACGTTTCTATTCTGCCAATTCCGATAATGCAGATTTTGTTTCCACATATACTGAAAATGAAAATACAAACGAACAGACTTCTCAGATGATGTACCATATAGGATTATCCACATTAATAGGCAAACAAAATGTTGATGCTTTTGGAAAACAAATTCGTGGACATTCTGAAATGGAAAATCTCAGGCGGCTGAACAAGTTTACAATCTCAAACGACTCAAAGACAAAAAATCTCAACAAGGCCACAAGAGAAATACGCAGGATAAGCGAAATGCTTGGAATAAGTCAATCAATAGCAGAGAGAGCAAGCTACATCTATCGAAAAGCTTTGAATAAAAAACTGATCAGAGGTAGGTCCATTACAGGAATAGTTGCTGCTACAATATACATAGCATGTAAAGATGCAGGTGTCCTTTTTCCCATAGATAAAATGGAAAGCTTGCATGAGAATTGTAGTAGAAAAAATGTAATACATTACTACAAGTTGTTACTGCGAGAAATGAAGATGAATGTAGGAGTCCAGGATCCTGCTCAGTATGTGTCCAAAATAGCAATAAAAGCAAGAATAAGCGGAAAGGCTGAAAGAAAAGCACTTGAAATTTTGTCTCAAATTGAAGGAGAGTCTGAGATGTCCGGGAAAAAACCCATTTCGTTAGCAGCCGGATCACTATACTTGGCAGCACTTCAAATTAAAGAACATGNCAGATCCTGCACATTATGTGTCCAAAATAGCAATAAAAGCCAGAATAAGTGGAAAGGCCGAGAGAAAAGCACTTGAGATTTTGTCGCAAATTGAAGGAGAGCNAAAGAACATGTAACTCAACTTAGAATAGCAGTAGCTTCTGAACTTACTACAATTACAATTAGAAAAAGATGTTTAGAGATTGAACAAATATTAAAACAGAAAACAAACCAATCTAGTTCACTTTCAAAACAAATTGAAGATACGATCTCAATTGTATCTGAAACTACATCTCAAGAAATTACACCAATAACTATAGCAATGTGATAATAAATCCACGTTAATTGTACATTCTATCCAGATGACTTGATCTCAATTGCAGCATCATCCCAAAGGTCACCGCTTCCACNTGGGAAAAAACCTATTTCGTTAGCTGCAGGGTCACTATACTTGGCAGCACTTCAAGTTAAAGAACATGTAACACAACTTAGAATAGCAGTAGCTTCTGAACTCACTACAATTACAATCAGAAAAAGATGTTTAGAGATTGAACAAATACTAAAACTGAAAACAAACCAATCTAGTTCAGTTTCAAAACAAATTGAAGATACGATCTCAATTGCATCTGAAAGTACACCTCAAGAAATTATACCAATAACTGTAACAACGTGATAATAAATCCANTGAAAGTACACCTCAAGAAATTATACCAATAACTGTAACAACGTGATAATAAATCCACGTTAATTG
>NZ_RCMC01000283.1 GCF_011319475.1 Candidatus Nitrosotalea sp. FS | reverse complement strand
GGACTTGTGGGTGAGTAGAGACAAAAAAAACCTGGAACTTCCGCTAAAGATAATCCAGGATCTGTTTTCAATCAATGTATCAATTGACAATGAAGAGTTTGTCATCAAGGTGCCTGACTATTTACAGAGGGCTGTACATTTCCATGAAAAGGAATGGAAGCTTGTAAACCGAAGAGTTGCAAATGGTTTTGTTTATCTTAGTGCACATGAAACAGTCAGGCTGATACGAGCTGAGCTTGGTGAATACATCAATGGAAAGATCCAANAATTGACAATGAAGAGTTTGTCATCAAGGTGCCTGACTATCTGCAGAGGGCTGTACATTTCCATGAAAAAGAATGGAAGTTANATCTTCTATCAAAGGGCCAGACGGTTGACCAGATTGCTCCCTTGTTCAAGAATGCTCCAGATTACAACGAGAGAACTACGAAATATCAGTTAGAGCACATCTCAGGCTCGTCTGGAAGTGGAACAAAATACCAATGTCCGTCATGTGAAAAATTACGAAGTGAAAGCCTTTGTTTTGCCACACCTGACTGTGATGGAATAATAAATCCTGTACAGTTTGGCAAAAAGAGGAAGAGTCCATGATTGAAAAAGATGTATCTCTGATACAATCCGCATTCAAGGAATATTATTTTAATCGCTTTGACTTGATACATGTACCGCAACGTGCAACAGAGCGAGAGTTTGGATATCAAAAGTTCAATTCTGGTATGACCAGACACTTGGTTGTAAAAAACGACAAGGAACTTCATCTGTTATTGATGAGAGAGGTTCCATCCGATGTGTATTGTTCTAATGCATACTATACATTCCCAAACCTTCCCATGTCTGAAAAAGACTGGAAGGGTGCTGACTTGATATTTGATATCGATGCAAAGGATCTGGGTCTTTCATGCAGAAAAGATCATACTGTATTCAAGTGCAGCTCTTGCAGTAATCATGCCACTGAATTCCAGTCGCAGTGTACCAAGTGTGGCTCGACAAAGTTTGAGACTGTATCTGTTGGATGCAAGAACTGTATCTCAGAATCCAAAAAAGAGGTTACAAAACTTGTTGATATCATGA
>NZ_RCMC01000014.1 GCF_011319475.1 Candidatus Nitrosotalea sp. FS | reverse complement strand
CCTCCTGTGAAGGCAATACTAGAGATAGCTTGTTCATCAGCCTTTACTACTGCATCTGGTAGTGGTACGTAAAGCAAGTCTGATGAAAATTGTTGTCCATCATGAATTGCCCAATTTAGAAAGTCCACTACTGCTTTAGCTTTTTCTTGCGTCATACCACTTACTTGTGAGAGATCTTTGTACACAAGTAGATAGGTAAAGGATGAGATAGGATACGAATCCTTTCCAGGTTGATTCACTATTGAGACTTTACTCCAATCACCATCAGGGCTTGGAAGCGAGGTTGCGGCAGATGCAGCATCAGCAGCAATTGTTGCAAGAGTAGGTTCTACAAAATCAGTGCCATCAGCATTTTGGACAAAAGCGTAGGTCATGTTATTTTGCATCACATATGCAAGTTCGACATATCCTATGCTATACTGAGTGGTTTTCACTATATTTGCAACTCCAGCATTACCTTGGCCTCCAACTCCTTTTGGCCATTGAACAGACTTTGCTGCGCCTATACTGGTTTTCCAGTCATGGCTTACTGCAGAAAGATAGCTAGTAAAGACAAATGTTGTACCAGAACCATCGGAACGATGGGCTACAACAATATCTTGGTCTGGCAGAGTCAAAGATGGGTTAAGATCAGTGATCTGTTTATCACTCCATTTGGAGATTTTTCCTGCAAAGATGTCTGCGATCACTGGTCCTGTCAATTTGAGTCCCTTTGATATTCCAGGAAGATTGTAGGAGACAGTAACTGCACCTATAGTCTCAGGAATGTGAAGTGTTCCTGGTGCTTGGGCAGCTTCACTTGTCTGTAATGGCGCATCAGATGCAGCAAAATCAACAGTCTTTTGCGTAAACAATTTGATTCCTGCACCACTACCAATAGATTGATAGTTTAATGAAACATCAGGATGGAGTTTTGCGTATTCAACTCTCCATTTGTCAATCAATGGAAATGGAAAAGTTGCCCCAGCTGAATTCAACGCTATGGTCGATTGTGCCATAACAGGCAATGATGTTGCCGGTATTACTAGTACTAGCATCAATGCTAATCCTAGAATGACTTTGTTTGTCAT
>NZ_RCMC01000089.1 GCF_011319475.1 Candidatus Nitrosotalea sp. FS | reverse complement strand
ATAGTAGGGGATCGAGTGCGAGTTTATGCTGGAGAGATAATTCCAAGAGACGGTATTGTACATGAAGGAAAGGCATTCGTAGACGAATCCATGATGACAGGGGAATCAAACCCTGTCTTTAAAGAAAAAGATAATCCGGTCATGGGAGGAACCAAGGTGGCAAATGACAGNAAGGTGGCAAATGACAGTATAGTGATTGAAATTACTTCAGAGGCTGGTAAGAGCTTTCTTGACGAGATGGTTGGATTGATTGAAAGTGCAAAAAGACCAAAAACCAAAAACGAGATTGCTCTAACAATACTTCTTTCAGGATTGTCGTTGATTTTCATAACTGTAGTTGGAACAATGTTGTTCTTTGGATATTATCTTGGATACCACATGGATGTCTCTGTACTTTTTGCATTGCTGGTGGCTTTGATGCCCACAACTATTGGTGGACTGTTGCCTGCAATCGGAGTTGCCGGAATTAACAGACTGGCAAGAGACAATATTGTAGTAAAATCAGGAAAGGGAATAGAGGCAGCAGGTGACTGTGATGTACTGATACTTGACAAGACTGGAACAATCACTGAAGGTACCAGAAGAGCAATTGCGTTTGTTCCAATGGAAAAATTCACAGAGCAAGACATTGTTGAAGCAGCTTATGCTGCATCATTTAGTGATCACACACACGAGGGAACATCAATTATTGAGCTTGCAAACGAGAAAAAGATCGAACCACCATTTATGATGGAAATAATGACTGCAAGACCAGTTGAGTTTAGTTCTGAAACACGACTCAGTGGAATCGAGTTTTCACCAAAGAAAAAACTGTCCACTACACAGACTCCAACTCCAAAATCCTCATTGCCGCGTACCAGAGTTTCTGCCAAGGTAGAAGAATTGGAAGAATCCAATATTCCAGTAAAGATCTTGAAAGGCTCAGTTGAGGCGATTCTTAAGACTGCCACAAATGTAAACGAGCCAGAATTACGATGGAAGGCTCAGGAAATATCCAAAAATGGCGGAACACCTCTTGCAGTAGCAGTAAACGATGAGATAATCGGATTGATTTCACTCAAGGATACCCTCAAA
>NZ_RCMC01000163.1 GCF_011319475.1 Candidatus Nitrosotalea sp. FS | reverse complement strand
TCAGTTCTTTCTGACGCAACACCGGCTGTATCGCTTCCGGAATTTCCTCTAGGTGGTGTTGCATTCCTTTTGGTGACATCTGCTGCAGCATATGCGGTGATAAGATACAAAGTCATCAGTCCCGCAAATCATAGAATCAATTAACCTGACTTGCGGTAAGGCAGTTTGTCCTTTTGTTTATCCAGCGCAAGGAGAGGTACCAGAATGCTACGATTGAGCCAAGAAAGATAAGATATCCCGAATACATATGCAATGTCTCCAATGTGTCATACCCGTAATAGTATCCAATTATTCCAAGCAATGGGACTCTCATTATGGATGCAAGATATGTGCCTAATCCTCCAAGAACAAAACAGACTGCGAGCTTTTGGATGGATGCACGGCGTCCCTGATCAGCTAACATCAAAACGAATGCAGCAAGAAACAATATTGTAGTATCAGCACCACTGCAGGAGTTTATCACGTCAAATGACTGGACTTTGGCATTTCCAAGAAACGTTATCTGATTGCCAGCACTTGTCACATGGTATCCAAACGCGTCAAGAAAGTATACTGAAAATTTTACTGTAATTCCGGCAAGAAAGCTTCCATAGGAAGAATTTACAATGTAATCATGTAGTCCTGTGTCCCATGCCATCCATGACATGAACACTGCAAGCGACATGAAAAGCACCATACCTCGAAATTTATTGTAAAAATTTGTTCCAGAAAGGCTCAGATAAAATCCAAAAATAAATACACCTATCCCAATAGGTGGGAGAAAGAACAACCTACCGCCATCTGACTGGTAAAGAAAATAAAGTACGAAGGCAGACGACATTGAAAGTAGGCCTAAAACAAATCTTAGAGAAAGGTGAGGTTTTATAGAACAAGTCATAATATCGACTCGACATGGTTCTAATAATATTTTATCAAGACAGTGCCTCAGGCTCCAAGGTGAAACCGAAAACCTTCCTTTAATTTTTATTCTAACTCTCCAAACAATTCGTTGACAATCAGTAAAAATGGTTAAACCCTCTTTTACGCTCAAAGATGTGTTGTCTTGGTAGAAATTTATAAACGGCGAGTTTTCTT
>NZ_RCMC01000229.1 GCF_011319475.1 Candidatus Nitrosotalea sp. FS | reverse complement strand
CAGAGAACCACTGATAGAGCCAAAGATTTCACAGAGAAGCAAATTGAAAGATTTGACAAAATAAANAAAATGTTACTACATTGAGCTTAAATGTTACAAAATCTACAACCAAATCTAATCAAACATCTGTAGAAAATCCTGGGGAAATGGTTGCAAAATTGCGAAAACTTGTAGCAGAGGGTAACGTTGATGAGGCTTTGAAAGTAATCAAATCATTAGATGCATATCAAAAAGAGACAATAAAAAATAATGATAATCAGGTAGAATCGCAGTCACAAACTAGTGATAATATTCAAAGTAATACTGAGACAAGTCCTGTTCCATCTACAAATCCATCAAATGTAACTACAACAAATCCTCCAATTCCAAATACATCAAATGTAACAACAATTGGTAATATCAAGACAGATTCCTCAAATAACGAAAATTCTACCCAGTCACACAAAGACAGGACAATAGAACACCCAAATTCATTCCATGATAAAAATTCAAATTTTTCATCTACAGCTCTATCAAACGTAACAGCAACAAATCTTCCAATTACAAATAAATCAAATTCTACTCAATCACATAAAGACAGAAAAATAGACCATGAAAATTCATTCCATGATAACAATCCTAACCTTTCCTCTGCAAATCCATCAAACATAACTGCTACAAATCCGCCGATTACAAATCCATCAAATGTCACGACATCTAGTCAAATCGAGACAGACTCTTCACATAACGAAAATTCTATTCCACCAAACAAAGACAAAAAAATAGACCAACCAAGTTCAATCCATGACAATAATCTCAATCAACAGCAAGATAACGGCAACAAAACAGGGTCTCCGGTGATACCGCAAGGAAACTTTGATTCAGAACAACAAAACAAGCCACATGATAAAGACCATGAAAAAATTCAAGTAAAACAAAAGCAAGAAAAACAAAATCACGATTAATTCTTAACCTAAATACGGCAATAATCTAGTCAGATCGTTAGCCATTTTATCCGCCTATGGACCAAAAATAAGAGCCAATCGCTAATCCGTGGCAATGGTTGCATTACATAAAATTCATATAGATTTTTACTA
>NZ_RCMC01000076.1 GCF_011319475.1 Candidatus Nitrosotalea sp. FS | reverse complement strand
TTGCAAGCTCGCGTATCTGTGTCTTGTACAGTGATACGATTGGCAACAAGTCTGATGCACCGTCTCCAAATTTTGTAAAGTATCCAATCAAAAACTCACTTTTATCCGATGATCCCAGCACAAGCGAATTTCTTGCGTTTGCATAATAGTATAACATGTTTGCGCGTATTCTTGCACCCAAATTTGCAAATGCCAGAGGGTTTTGCTCTAAATACTTTGAATATTCCTTGTGGATAAAACCGATATCAATCAGCTTGTATTCTATTGAATGTTTGTCAACAATCTTAATCGCATCTTCTGTTTCGCTGTTTGGAGTAATTTTTCCATTTGGCATTATCAGTGCAAGAGATTTTTCCTTGACAAATTTTGCACAAAGAGATGCAATCACTGCAGAATCTATTCCTCCACTCAAGCCAAAGACTAGACCGCCAACTCTTCTTTTTTCAATCTCGTCTTTTAGAAAATTTCCAATCTTATTCTGGATTGAATCATAGTCTTGCCTGACCAGTTCTTCGATTATTTTACGATTCAATGTTTTTTAAAATGGTACTTAGAAATTAAACTTATCAAACGTCTAGGTAGATTCCGTCTTTTTTTACTTCGACACTATATGTCTGGAGCTTGACACCCTTGATGTAGTCCTGCAGTTCTCCTGTCTTGATGTTATAGTGCCAAAAGTGAAGCGGACATTCTACAATATCTCCGTCAAGTTTGCCTGGTGCAAGGGAACCGTCTTGGTGGACACATACAGAATCCAGTGCATGAAAACCATCCTGGTTGAATATTGCAATTCTCTTGCCGTCAACTACAAACTCTTTGCCCTTTCCTGGGGCAACTGCATCTTTTTCTGCTACCTTTTTCCATGCCATGTTTTGTAAAACTAAATCTATCCAATATTTAGATTGTTATTTCTGATACTGTTTTATATCCCCAGAAATTGTGGTTTACCATGAGCCAAGTAAAAGATCCTAGTCTTTCAGAAAAGGGAAAGATGTCATATGAATGGGCCCGCGATCACATGCAGATTCTCACTAATACAATATCTGATTAAAAAAATCTCAAGCCTCTCAAAGGCTGCGCATAGGAATATGT
>NZ_RCMC01000157.1 GCF_011319475.1 Candidatus Nitrosotalea sp. FS | reverse complement strand
GTTGCAGGAATTAGGACAAAGAGCAAGGCTGAAGGACTCAAGTTTTACGAACCACAGCAATATGCAGGACAGCACGAAGTAGACTTTGTACAGGCAAAGCGTTTGCTGAAATTCTTTGTAGATAAAGGCCATGACATGGGCGAGAGCAGCGCACTTGCGCTATATGCAGTAATGCAGATGGCAAATTTTGGCGGCGCTGGAGAAAATTTTGTTGTTATAGTTGCTGATGGAATCCAAAAATACAAAAAGAATTTGGAATCGATGGCAAAGAAAGAGAGTCGTAGTGAGGTTTCACTAGAAGAAGCTGTCTCAAGCGTAGGCGACTATGACAAGGTAATCTGGATACACCCACAGTATACTCCGCGTGAGGAAGGAATAGAGCTACTTGCAAAAACTCTTGGCATTGACAAGAGCAAGATAATTGTACCAAAGGCAAGAGAGGTGGAACGATTGTTAATGGCACAACAAATTCCTGACGATTTGAACAAAGCTCTAGAAGGATCTCACAAATCACTTCTTGTGTGCATGGCAGGATTCACTTCACTTAATGCTGTTCAAGTTTTTGGAAAGAAAGGTATTGCAACAGAAAGTTTGACTGGCGGAATATCTGGACTCTCGCAGAAAAAAGGCAAGCAAATTTCTGAATTGATCAAAGTCGCGACTGAATAAACACATTTTTGTAATTATCAATTTAAAAAATTTTAATTAAAAATATAACATGTTATCACCTTGAATACATCAGAAATCAACACAAGGAATTAAGTAACGTAGCTTTTGAATGATAAATCATCCAGAATCAAATGACTATACTTGAACACTTTCCAGAGGGATACAAACCAAGAGAAATACAAAAAGAGATCTTGCAAGGAATAGAAGAAAAGATCAAGTCAGGTTACAAGACAATTATTTTATCTGCACCAACTGGAGTTGGAAAATCGCTTATTGCTGCAACTCTTGCAAGATATTTTGGTGGCTCGTTTATAGTAACTGCTTCCAAGCAATTACAGGACCAGTACTCCAAGGACCTGAAATTTCTCATGCCGGTTAAGGGCAAGTCAAATTTTGCCTGCCTCAAGCTGATGGACCAGGAATCACT
>NZ_RCMC01000213.1 GCF_011319475.1 Candidatus Nitrosotalea sp. FS | reverse complement strand
CGATACTTGCAACAGCAACTGCAAATGTAATCTTCAAGGAAATACAATCAACTCCCACACCGTCTCAAACTACACAACCGTCTCAATCTCAACNGTCTCAAACTACACAACCGTCTCAATCCCAACCCAGTACACAATCTCCTTCTGCACCTCAACCTTCTGCACAAAGTGCACAAAACCCATCACCGGTTCCAGATGACCAGACATCAATCCAAGAACAGATCAAGCAGCGAATCGCACTTGCAAACAAGCTAAAGCAACAGATTGAGAATACAGCCACAACACAGATTCCGTTCTGGCTAAAAGATACAGCAAGAAAGTGGCATGATGGAGCAGTAGACAATGTAGCATTTAGCAAGGATATTCAATATCTAATAACAAGTGGACTTGTAAAAACAAGCGGACAGATCACACCGTCTAGTACATTTGAAATTCCGTCATGGCAAAAAAAAGCGGCAGAGTGGTGGTCGCAGGGAATCATATCAGACTATGACTATGTCAACTCAATCCAGTATCTGCTTGACAAAAAAGTAATCAAGTGATTTTTTGCAAAATCATTTCAAAACACAAAGCCAAGTTTATTTAGCCTTGGATGAATTTCTAGTCTAGTGAAATTACTACTTGGCATTACCATTGCACTTGTCTTAATGGTATCATTTTCGAATTCATATGCACAGACTCCTCAAAATAATATTGCAATCCATGTACAGATCAAAGTGGAAAATTCCGACGGAGCATTGGTTTCATATCTTGAGACTGACAAGGTTATCATAACGGACTATGCAAGCCTGAACTCACTTTTGGATACCAACGCACCAATCTTGCACAAAAAAATAGTAATGTTTGGAGATCAAAAGTATGAATTAATCAAGGCAACTGATGTACTGGTGCATACATCTCCTACAATTGTATCAGAGAATTTCGTCTCTGCAGATAGTGGCAATTCACACGAGATCTTGGCTCTTGCAGACCATGACGGCTATCCAGTTGTAAAAGGAGACAAGGTTACTACTTACTGGACGATACTTCGACCTGCTTCCTGATTCTGTTTGATAGCAAAACCCCCACTCCTATGGCAAAAAACACAGTGAGTGAGACAAATCTGTATGGCTGGTTTGTCTGGTTTGTTATTGC
>NZ_RCMC01000147.1 GCF_011319475.1 Candidatus Nitrosotalea sp. FS | reverse complement strand
GTTTATTCCTCCTACACAAGCTGCTGCCACTACAATGACAATATACACAGATCGTTCAAACTATACTACTTCCCAACCTATCATACTATTAGGCTCAGTCTCAAATGTACTCNACTCCCACTCACGCCTGTACAATACAAGGTCTATGATCCTACAAAGACCATTGTATACCAGGGAACTCTGTTTCCAGATGATCAGGGAAAACTTACTACTGCTAACCAATTTCAAAGAAGTTCTGGCAATTCTGGATTGCTAATAAATACTGTAAATCCAACTTATGGAATATATCAAGTGGCTGCAACTTATGGTGATGCATCTGCAGTTACAACATTTACACTACTTTCCGCCCAAGCACAAACAAATGCGATAACACTAGTTACTGATAAACCTGCATATGCTTCTGGTGAAACAGTAACTCTAAGTGGAAGCACACTGCTCAAGGGATTGCAAAATGTAGGTATCCGTCCAAACCTGCAAATACTCCAGACAATAGTTGGAGGAAGCTCTGGTACTCAAACTTCTGGAAATCGTGGTATAACTCCAAATGCTGTAAACATGTTAACAAGTGTAAATCTTCAAAACGATAACACGTTTTCATATCAGTTTGTTCTTGCTGGACCATCTAGTTTAGGAAACTATCGCGCGGTTGTTTCAATCCCTCAAGGTACTGCAGAAGCTGACTTTGTTGTTGTTACAAACCCATCTGATTACAAGAGCACAACTTCATCTTCGCCGTTCACTGTTGTCACAGATAAGAGTTCGTATGCTCTTGGTGACAAAATAACAGTATCTGGAAAAATATTGAATCCGATTCAAATAGCCACACAAAATGCAGGAGCAAGTGTAAAGATCCAGATACTGAACTCTACAGGCTTGCCGATATCTTCTGCAGGCAGTTTCATTAATAATCTGACAGTACAGGGCTCCTCAGCACTTTCATACTTTGCATTTCCTGATGCTAACGGAAACTATCAAGTGCAACAGATAATCCAGTCTGGAATATACCAGCCTGGAACCTATACTCTCAAAGCGTCTTACAATAGCATGATTGCATATACTACAATTACAGTATACAACCCGCTTGCATCAGGCCCACAGGGTTCAATCATAGCAA
>NZ_RCMC01000222.1 GCF_011319475.1 Candidatus Nitrosotalea sp. FS | reverse complement strand
TGAGTCTTACAGGTTCAGACTTGTGAGAGTCCATGCTGTATAGAACTTGCCAAGAATTAATTGCCAGATGTATTAGAAACTAGAAAAGTTGCTGAGAAAATATATGCCAATCTTGTTAAGAAAAAAAGAAGATTTAGGTGTGCAACTCGATGTTGCCACCTTTTAGGTCTCCTGATGCATTATATCCATTTGACAACTGGATGCTAAACCTGTCCTTTCCTCCAGAGTCGTCGTCAGCGGCAGTTACCGTGAAAGTATAACCAGATACCCCGTTGATTTGTGCATTACCGGAAAATGTTCTGGTGTTTCCACTACCACTGTATGATGTTATATCAATAGACTTGACGTGCATTCCTGTACTATGATCAATGTAGTTGAGCTGGCCACTTGGGGTACTTTGACCGGGCTTGAAACCAGATACGAAGCCAAAGTTTGCGTGGTCGTTGTTGACAATGATGTAACCTCCACCTGTCATAAAGTCCTTAGTAACAGTCTGACTGGAGCCGCAGCTAATATCGCTGTGGGCACTAGATACTATCACTTGTTCTCCAGTTGCAAGTTTTAGGTCAAGTGCCTTTACAGTTATGTTGTTGGTGCCATCAGAAGAACTAGTCTGCTCGTTTATGACAAGAGTGAACACACCAGGTACAGATATCATCTGATTTGGTGAACCACTAATGGTTACTGGCTGTCCTCCTACTTTCAAGTTGGTTATTGCACTACTTCCGGTAGCGCCAGTACATGTTGCTTGAGAGTCAGCTCTTACAAAATCAGCTGTAATCTGATTTGAGGAGTTTGGAAGTAATGTAAGATCAGAGGTTGCTGCTGTACTTTGGGCTGTATCCTCAAAGCCCATTGTTACAGATAAAAGTACATCTCCTGTTACTAGCTGGTTGCTTACATGAAGAACCGTGGCATCTATCTCACCGCCTTGAGAAGGTAATTGTCCAGTATCTGCCAAGTTAAGGTTTACTATAGGTGAAGTTACTGATGCTCCTATTGCTCTTCCACTGAAACTGTCTTGCCAAGCAAAGACAGGCAGTGTTGGCATGACAGATATTGCAACAATCATACCAAGAATCATGGTGAAGTTTCTAGCAGTTGCGTATGGATTTTTTTTGA
>NZ_RCMC01000307.1:29724-30131 GCF_011319475.1 Candidatus Nitrosotalea sp. FS | reverse complement strand
CGAAGATGAAATTACAGAAAAAGTAAGACAGCTAATTGGTGCAGACTTTCTTGGCTACAACGATGCCAAGAACTTGGCTGCTGCAGTTGGAATGGATTCTGAANAAAACCTGGAGAACTGCTCAAGATTAGTAATGCTGGTATAGAATCTGAAATGTTTTCACAAGAAAACAAACCGGCTCATTGTTCATTTGAATTTACATATTTTGCACACCCATCAAGTGTGATGGAGGGCTCTAACATTTACTTGGCAAGAAAAAGAATAGGACAATTTCTTGCACGCAAATTTGCAATAAAAGATGCAGATATTGTCATTCCAGTTCCAGACTCTGCAAGGCCTGCTGCATTGGGTTATGCACAAGAGCTTGGAGTGCCATTTGAGGAAGGGTTACTCAAGGACCGATACAG
>NZ_RCMC01000307.1:19913-29665 GCF_011319475.1 Candidatus Nitrosotalea sp. FS | reverse complement strand
GGAAAACATGTCGTTGTTGTAGATGACAGCCTTGTTAGAGGTACAAGTTCCAAAGCGATCATCAAGGCTCTGAGAAGGGCAGGTGCAAGAAAGATAAGCATGGTGATAACATTTCCGCAAATTCAATTTCCATGTTATGCCGGAATTGACTTTCCATCACAGGATGAACTTGTGACATACATGGGTGACGGCAAGAAATACACCGAAGATGAAATCACAGAAAAAGTAAGACAGCTAATTGGAGCAGACTTTCTTGGTTACAACGATGCCAAGAACTTGGCAGCTGCAGTTGGAATGGATACTGATTCAATGTGCTTTACTTGTTCAAGCGGAGACTATTCCACTCTGGGAATCAAGCCTATGTTTAAAACAAGGGCAGAAATCAAGGGTGAGTAACATGGAACTCTCATTTGTCTTGGTAAAAAGCAAGATGGGCCATGAAATGGACGTCATGAATGATATTCTAAAAATTGATGGTGTAAAGGAAGCAACAGGAACATTTGGCCAGTTTGATATATTTGTCAAAGTCCAGGCTTCTACAAGACCAGAACTTGACAAGATAATCACAAAAAAAATCCGTATGGTATCAAACGTTCTTTCAACTACAACATTGCCTGCACTTCCTGGCAAGAACGCAAAATAAGTAAACCACATTTTTAGCCTAAAACGTCACTTGGTGTATCAGTTTAAATCCAAGCCTGTTCAATGACCGCCTGTTTGAAGTTTTTACGCTCAGGCAAGGTAAAAGACATTTACGAGCTTCCAGACGGAGATATTTTATTTCATTTTTCAGACAGAGTATCGGCATTTGACGTAAAGTTTCCAACACCCATTCCAAAAAAAGGTGAGGTGTTGTGCAGGTTTGCCGAATTCTGGTTCAAAAAACTGCCAATCAAAAACCATTATGTCAGAACAGAGGGCAAGGACAAGATTGTAGTAAAAAAGATGCAAATGATTCCAATTGAATGCGTGGTACGTGGATATTTCTATGGGAGTCTGGTCCAAAGATGGAAAGACGGTCAGGTCAAGTTGCCTGGTGGAACGATTCCAGAGCTTGCCGCAAAACTACCAACACCAATCTTTGATCCTACCACAAAATCTGAAACACATGATGTTCCAATATCAAAGCAAGATGCAATTGACAGAAACCTTGTAACAAAAGCAGAGTATGAATGGCTAGAAAATGCCTCACTTGAGATTTATCGCCAAATGTTCCAGGCTGCAGACAAGGCAGGATTTGTGTTGGCTGACCTGAAACTAGAGTTTGGCAAGATAGGAAACGATATTGTTCTTGGTGATTCTATTGGACCTGATGAATATCGTCTGTGGCCAAAAGAGTCTTACGCAGTTGGAAAGATTCAGGAAAGCTTTGACAAGCAACTGTTGCGTGACTGGCTTGCAGCAAACGGATATCAAAAAAAGTTTGAAGACGACCGAAATGCAGGAAAAGAACCTGTTGCACCACAACTATCTAGCAATTTGTCCAACGAACTATCATCAAGATACATCACTGCATACGAAAAGATAACTGGAATCAAGTTTTAACTCGAATCTCTAATCTGAGCCTGCCGTATTTTTTGCACCCTGGTGACCATTTGACCCCCCAGCTTGACAGGTTTTTCCAGTTTTTTTATTTTTTTGAAATTTTTGACATTTTTTGTACTGGTACAATAATTCTAGTAATGGTATGATATTGGTACCACTGATACTGATTTGATGCCAGTGCTATGATTGTCATCATTATGTTATGTGGTATCATGGTACCATGACTAGAAATGTTCATGTGGGTTGACCAAACTTGGAGCATAAAAAAAAGTTACGTAATGGACAAAAAAATATGATCTCTTGATCTTTTAGGAAAACTAGAAAAGTAAACTTAGAAAATGTCAACACTGCTACAAAAAGAACTCAAAATAAGCAAAATACTTAGTACAAATGCAGACCAAGCAAAAGCCCTTGATGATGCTGCAAGAATAAAGATTCTACAAATTCTGTATCACAAGCAACTTGCAACAGAACAGATTGTTGATGAACTAAACAAGATGGGATACAAAAAAGCAACCACCACAATAAGGCATCACATCGACGTCCTAAAAAATGCCGGACTGATTGAAATTGTAAAAATGGAAGAAGTCAGAGGGGCCGTCATGAAATATTATGGAACCTCTGTTAGGGTCATGGGAACAAAGCTTCCGGCAAATTTCGAATCAGAATTTTCAAAGACAATTGCAGACACTTCAGTAAAATTGGAAAAAGTGATAAAAAATATTGTCGAAAATGCAGGACATAAAATAAAGAAAAAAAGCTCAAAAAATCTTTCAGCAGAATCAAACTATGAAGAGCATATCATGATGGAAATTGTTAACAGGGCAATGGCTAAAGTGTTTGAAAACAACGGCCAGTTACTTGTGCAAAAATAATCTTTTCCTCATTTTACTTCGATTCTGAAAATTCCTTTTGTTTCTGGATTTTGTAATGCCTTTATCATTTGGCGAGGAATTGAATCTGATGCAGTATCACACCCAATTGACAAAGTCCTTGGACATGTGAAATTGCTTTTCCTGATTACAATATCATGTGGATTTTTCAAAGTGAGTTTCTCGCTGCCTCTACCTGTTATCTTGTATGCAAAATCATCAACCAATATCGTACAAGTCACCTCTGATTGAGGATCTTGTAGTAATGTTTTCATCTTGTCTGGAATTCCAAGACAACCACATGAAGCTCTAACACCGACTATGCAATCTCCATTTACTGTAAGATCAGAGTCAGTTGTGATCTCAATTGATTTTGGATGAAGTGATCTTACATTCTTGTGACCATGAAATGAGATCTCAAAACGCATGATCTCAAGTTGTATAAACTTAAATTAAACCTTCAAAGGATGAACTTTGAAATGCTACCAGCAGCTGCAGGTTATGATAGAGCAATTACAGTCTTTTCTCCAGATGGTAGACTTTACCAAGTTGAATATGCTATAGAGACAGTAAGACGTGGTACTCTTGCAATAGGCATCAAAAGCAAGGATGGAATCATACTTGCAGTAGAAGAAAAACCAAGAAAATTACAAAATTCTGATATTACACAAAAAATATTCCAAGTCGATGATCACATTGGAGTTGCAGCAGCAGGCTACATTCCAGATGCAAGATCCCAAGTGGACAATGCAAGATTCTTTTCACAAAGTAACAGAATGATATATGACGAGCCAATCGAGGTAGAGGCAGTCGCAAAACACTTGGCAGACCAGGCTCAACAATATACGCAATATGCAGGTGTAAGACCATTTGGTGTTGCACTCATAATTGCAGGAATTGACAAGAGCGGCAGTACAATATACTTGACTGACCCAAGTGGAACATACATCTCATATGATGCAGTAGCAATTGGCGCAGGCGCAGATCAAGTTACAGAATTTCTAGAAAAGAACTACAAAAAGGATATGACAGTTGAAGATGCAGCAGCAATGGCAATCGAATCTATCTATCTAGTCAGCGAAGAAAAAGATGGTGTAAAACACATCAAGATGGCACAAATCCCACTTGCAACAAAACAACTGATTAGAACAAATGAAAAAGACATTGAACATTTTGCAGTCAAGGCAAAAGAAAACATTGCCAAGAGACCAAAGTAGCATCTAATATTTTATAGCGCAATAATCTTAGGACAGACATTGAAAATTTCAATCGCAATTCCAGATTCTTCACTTTCAGAAGAACCTACTCCACTTGACAAGGCAATGAAGATATCTCAGATTGCAAGGGCTTGTTCAATATTTCATGTAAATACAATTTACATCTACAAAGAATCTGGCGGATCAGACAGGGACAGATCGTTACTACGAAATCTTCTTCGTTATCTTGAAACACCACAATACCTGCGCAAGATACTTTATCCAATAAGCGATGATTTCCAGTTTGCAGGAAGTCTTAGTCCGCTCAAAATTCCATCACATGTACAGACATCCGATCCAAAAAAGATCAAGGCAGGAGATGTAAGAGATGGAGTTGTGGTGCAATACAAAGGAAAAAAATTTGTAAATGTCGGCTTTGAACAACTGATTCCATTTTACAGTAAGGATGATGACGGCAAGAGAATCCTAGTCAAGTTCAAGGAGGGCTATCCTGCTCTCACTGTAAAGCAGATCGAAAAAGAAGAGATCTCACAGTATTGGGGATATGATGTAAAAGAAATCTCAAACCTTAACACGTTTCTTGCCACTTGGGGATCTGTTATCATACTGACATCACGAAGGGGCAAACCAATCCACAAGACACAAAAATATTTTGACGAGATCTCGCGTGAACAAGTCTTGCTTGTCTTTGGCTCTCCAAAAAAAGGAGTCTATGAGATCTTGGGAAAAAGCATTGGAAATATTCCACGATCTCAGGTGCTAAACTTTTTTTCAGATCAGGCAACAGAAACTGTCAGACTTGAAGAAGCAATTCTTGGAACGCTTGCAGTGCTTAACACTCTTACCCGTAACTAGTTTTTAATACGGGATCCGCGGTGGCAAGAAATATTGGATAACAAAACACTTGACAAAAAGAAGTTTTTACTTTTTGGAATTATCGCAGGTGCTGCATGTGTGATAATTGGAGGCATACTGATGGTAAATGGTGTCATGCATTTTCTGCACTAGGATCTAATTTCTAAAATAAAACTTGGTATTCTCTAATTATAGACTTATAATGGGCTTTTCGACAAATTTGCTTAACAATGGGTCATAGGAAACATAGTCAACCTAGGAGGGGAAGCCTTGCATATTTGCCAAGAGGTCGAGCGAAGAGCATGGAAGCCCGAATTAGGACATGGCCTGATGTAAAAGCAGAACAACCAAAACTTCTCGGTTATGCCGGATTCAAAGCTGCTTGTATGCGTATTGCAAGTATTGACGATCGTGAAAAGACTCCGAACTTTGGAAAACAGCTTGTCGGACTTGGTACCGTTGTAGTTACTCCTCCAATGTCAATAATTGGAATCAGGGGTTACTCTAAGGACAGATATGGAATAGATTCTACTTTTGATGTTTATGCTAAAGATTTACCAAAAGAGCTTTCAAGACTTTTCAAAACAAAACCAGATGAAAAGGCAATTGAAAAAGCAGAAAAATCTCTTGTTCAAATTGATGAACTTTATGCAATTGCAGCAGTTCTTCCACGCAAAGCAGGACTTGAGCAAAAGAAACCATATGTTTTTGAAGTCGCAGTAAAAGGCGGAGATATCGCAAAACAATTTGCATTCTTAAAAGATCTTTTAGGAAAAGAAGTAAAGATTGATCAAGTCTTCCAAAAAGGAGTCGAGGTTGATGTTGCCGCAATTACAAAAGGAAAAGGTATCGAAGGTCCAATCACAAGATGGGGTGTCAAGAAGAAACAACACAAATCAAGAAAAAGTGTCAGAGCTCTTGGTACATTAGGTCCAATCAGTCCTGCAACTATCATGTACTCTGTTCCAAGAGCAGGTCAGAGAGGATTTCATCAAAGAACACAATACAACAGCAGAATTATGATAGTTAGCAATACTCAAAATGAAGAACTAAAAATTAATCCAGCGGGAGGTTACAAACACTTTGGTGTAGTAGAAGGCGATTACGTTATCATACGCGGTTCAATTCCAGGAACTTATCGTAGACTGGTAAAACTTCGTGCACCTGTCAGACCAAAATTGACAAAGGTCACACAACCAAAAATACTAGAGGTAATGATTAACAAATGAAAGTTCCAGTCTTTACAACAACAGGCTCTAAAGATGGCGAATTAGAATTGCCACTTGTATTTTCAACTCCTATTAGAAATGAACTAATCCACAAGGCATACGTGCACTTGGAATCACACTCTTTCCAAAGACAAGGAAGATATCCAAACGCAGGTATGGACGTAGTTGCCGAATCCAACAGTCCTCCAACAGGTCACCACCAAGCAAGAGTTGCAAGAATGGCAGGCGGTGGAGGTGGAAGACAAGGACAAGCCGGTGGAGTCGCAATGACAAGAAAAGGAAGACAGGCACATCCTCCAACATCTGAAAGAATAATACACAAAATGTTAAACAAGAAAGAAAACCGTCTTGCTCTATGTTCTGCATTGGCAGCAACAACTTCTTCTGCACTGGTAAAACTTAGAGGCCATAAGGTAGACAAGATTGAATCATTCCCAGTTGTAGTATCTGACCAAATTGAATCTGTAATAAAATCAAAAGATCTAGTCAAAGTTTTAGATGCATTACATCTGTCACAAGATGTAGACAGACTACGAAGCAGACTGAAAGGTCGTTCAGGAAAACCTTTGCTAAGAGGAAGAAAGACCAAAGTAGGAAAGAGTGTCTTATTTGTAGTAAAAGATTCCAAGAATCTTTCCAAGGCATCACACTCGCTTTTGGGCGTTGATGTGGTCTCTGCAAAAAGTCTTAGTGTACTTGACTTGGCTCCTGGTGCAGTACCAGTAAGATTGACAGTATTTTCTAAGGGTGCAATTGAAGAGATCTCAAAAATAAAATCTCCTCATCTTGAAATTTTGGTGGCTAACAAATGAATATTGAAGAAGCAAACCACATCATTCTAAAACCATACATCACTGAAAAGACATTTGCACTAGTTGAAAATGAAAGCAGAATTTGTTTCCTGGTAAGAGAAGAAGCAACCAAGCCAAAGATTGTTGAAGCAATAAAACTTCTCTACAAAGAAGATCCAATCGGACTAAACGTATGCAGAACAGTATACGGCAAGAAAGCATTTGTAAAATTCCAGACAGTTGAAAAGGCAAGAGACTTGGCTACAAAGATAGGAATGCTATAATATGGTCAGTCGTGAATCAACTAAAGTAATGGTGAGCATAAATGGTTAAAGAATACAAGTACCGCGGATTGGCAATCGAAGAGATCAAAAACTTATCCCTAGAGAAACTCTTTGAACTTTTACCATCAAGAGCACGAAGATCACTTACAAGAGGTATTACAGACGGCAAACGAAAACTCTTGGAAGAAATCAAGTCTGCTAATGCTGGAAAAGCCAATACGCAAATCAAGACACATCTAAGAGATGTCATTGTTTTACCATACTTTGTAGGCCTTACAATTCATGTTTATTCAGGAAAAGAATTCTTGCCAGTTACAATACGACCAGAAATGGTTGGACACTATCTAGGAGAGTTTGTACGAACCAACAAGAGAGTTATACACGGTGCACCTGGTGTAGGAGCATCCAGGTCTAGCTTGTACGTGCCATTAAAGTGATATCTATGCATTTTAGCTACGCTTTCCAAAATTATGATAAAACACGACATGTCCGTGCTGCATTACGAGAAAAGACAATCTCCCACAAGCATGCAAGAGAAATTGCACATAAAATAAAGGGGATGTCAATTGAATCTGCAAGAAGTTATCTACAATCTGTTGTCAACTTGGAGCGCGCAGTTCCATTCCAAAGATACAACAACGAAGTAGGACACAAGTCAGACACTGGAGTAATGGCAGGAAGATATCCAGAAAAAGCAGCATCAGAATTTATCCGATTACTTGACAATTTAGAATCAAACGCAGAATATCGAGGAATGGATCTTGACAGATTAAAAATAATCAATGCAACAGTGCACAAGGGCAGAAAACTTGAACGATTTACGCCACGTGCAATGGGACGTGCAACTCCAAAGATAGACATTCTTACACATGTTGAGCTTGTAGCTCAGGAGCTATAGCATGTCATCTGTGAAAAATGTAATCAATGATAGTTACAAACTGATGCTCTTGAAAGATTATCTAAGAGAAGCAATCAAGGAAGCAGGTTTTTCAGAAGTTGATATTCAAAAAACTCCAACAGGAACCAGAGTCGGATTACACGTAACAAGACCTGGTATTGTAATAGGAAGAAAGGGAAGTGGAATACGAGATCTTACAAAGGTTTTGGAAACAGACTTTGGTCTAAAGAATCCACAGATATCAGTAATTGAAATAACAAAACCAGAACTTGAACCAAGTGTAATGTGCAACAGAATGTCACAACACCTTGCAAGAGGTACTGCATTCAGACGTGCAGTCATGTGGACAATGCAGACTATAATGGAAGCAGGTGCAATGGGTGTACAAATCACAACTTCTGGCAAACTAAGAGGTGACCGTTCAAGCTTTGAAAAACACAGTAAAGGTATACTGCCGCGCGCAGGACACCAAGCTACAGTTATAGTATCAGAAGATATCGTACACGTTCAAACAAAAATGGGTCTTATCGGAGTTAGAATCAGAATTGCAAGAAAAGAGCGATTCATACCAGAATTTGAATTAAAGGTAATGAAGAAAGAAACAAAGCAAAAAGTCGAAGTTCCAGAAGAAATTGAGATTGTCGAAGAAACACAGATTGATCCAACCAAGCCACGCACTGAAAGTGAAGTAATTGAGCTTGAAGAAAAATTGATAGAGACTGTGGAAACATTTGAAGAAGTAGAGGAGGAGCTCAAGTAATGGCCCGAATCAAGATGAAAACAGTTCGAGAGTTCAATGAAACTGATCTTAAAGACAGACTAGGACAATTGCGTTCCGAACTTACTAAACTAAAGATTGAAGCATCTAAAGGAACATTGCGAAAAGACAGCGGAAAGGTAAAGCCTCTTCGAAGAGATATCGCAAGAGTATTAACTAGACTAAATGAGATGAAATCCAAATGATTACAGCAGAAAATATCACACGTCATGAATTAATCGGACTTGAAACCTTGATTGTAAAATCTACCAATTCTCAAATGATAGGCTTGCACGGTAAAGTAATAGACGAAACAAAATCCATGTTTGCAATTCAAACTGCAGCTGGAATCAAAACGATACCAAAACACAATTCTACATGGCAGTTCAGCTTCAATGGCACATCTGCTCTTGTAGATGGAAACACCATCACAAAAAGATCCTTTGAAAGAATGGGAGTAAAAGCATGACTAGAAACATAGGACTCCAAGTCAAGGCACCAAAGTCTGATTGCCAAGATGACTTGTGTCCATTCCACGGCACTCTTAGTATCAGAGGTAAACTAGTTCAGGGCAAAGTAGTCAGTGCTAGAGCACCAAAAACAATTGTCGTACAACAAGAATTTCCAAGACTTGATATCAAATACAAAAGATATGCACGTAGTCAAAGCAAATTACACGCACACAGACCACAGTGCATTGATGTAAAAGAAGGCGATATTGTTCTTACTGCAGAATGCAGACCTATTTCAAAGAGTGTATCCTTCGTAGTAGTTGAGGTAGTATCATAATGGCCGCAACAAAGAGTCGTGCAGTTTCGGCAAAAGGAGTTCAAGAATTCCGACCATATGTAACAAGAGCACTTCCACTTGGAGCTCAAGTAGTATGTGCAGATAACACCGGTGCCAAGATCTTGGAAATCGTAATGGTCCAAAAAACAAAGACCAGAGTGGCTCGTTATCCATCTGCAGCAGTTGGCGACTTTTGTAACGTTGTAGTAAAGAAAGGTCCTGGTGAACTAAGAGGACAAATATTTGGTGCAGTTATTGTTAGACAAAAATATGCTGTAAGAAGATTAAGCGGAGTTAGAGTAACATTTGAAGACAATGCAGCAGTGCTTGTTACACCAGAAGGTGAAATCAAGGGCACTGAAATCAAGGGACCTGTAGCAGTCGAAGCAGCAGAAAAGTATCCAAGAATCGCAAACTTGGCATCGATGGTGGTATAATAACATGAAACCAACTACAATCCGAAAACGAATGCTATATTCTGCTTCACAACATCTGCTTAGCAAACAACTAGGTTC
>NZ_RCMC01000307.1:10464-19847 GCF_011319475.1 Candidatus Nitrosotalea sp. FS | reverse complement strand
GTATCAACTGAAAAGCGAGGAATTGCAATAGAGGGCATCAAGCGTGAAAAACTCAAGGGCGGAAATGTCGACATTTACATTCATCCATCAAACGTTATCATCACTTCATTGAATCTTGAAGACAAGTGGAGACAGAGCAGACTTGAAGGACAAAAACCACAAGCTGCAAAAAGTGCTCCTCAAGAAACAAAAGAGACAAAACAAAAAGAATCAAAACCAAAAGAACAAAAAGAGGCTAGCAAGGAAAAGCCAAAGGAAACAAAAAAGGAATCAAAACCAGATGATACAAAAGACAAATCTAAAACTGAAAAAAAGGGGAATAAATAATGGTTAGCATCGCAGGTAGTAAAAAACTAAAAAGACAAATGGCTCCACTTTTCTGGGGAATCACAAGAAAAGACAAGAGATTTGTAGTTACAGTAAAACCAGGCGGTCACAAAAAAGACATATCCATTCCAACTGCAGTATTTATCCGTGACACACTAAAACTTGCTACATCTCTAAGAGAAGCAAAATCTGTCATCTATGGCGGCAAAGTCAAAGTAGACGGTGTTGTAAGAAACTCACTTCACCACGGTATTGGTCTGATGGATGTAGTAGAACTTGATGGAGTATCTGATGTATACAGACTTGTTCCAAAAGACTTGACTGTACTAAAACCAATCAAGATAGACTCTTCTGAAAAATCAAAGAAATTACTCAAAGTAACCAAAAAGGTAACAATCAAGGACAAGAAAACACAAATCGGATTCCATGATGGCAGAACACTGATCTCTGACACCAAGGTAAATGTTGGAGATACATGTGTAATTGAGGTGCCAGGAACCAAAATTCTTAGTGTAATTCCTCTTGAAAAAGGAGTCCAGGTAATAATTACAAGCGGAGTAAACGCAGGACGTATGGGTAAAGTCACAGAACTCAAGCCAGGTACATTCATCTTGCCAAAAAGAGCAGATGTTGACTTTGGTGAAAGAGAGATTGAAATCCCAGCAGACCTAGTAATGGCAGTAGGAAAAGACAAACCTGTCATACAAATCCAGTGATAGATATGACACAACAAACAGTATCTCCAATGAAGAAAATTTCAGTTGCCAAAGTAGTATTGAATATGGGTGTAGGTAAATCAGGCGAACCGGTTGAAAAAGCAAAACGCGCACTAAAACACATCTCTGGTCAACAACCATCTCCAAGATATGCCAAGGCCACTCAACGTGACTGGGGTGTACACAAGGGTGAACCAATTGGTGTTGCAGTTACAGTAAGAAATGAAGAAGCAATTCAGCTTATCAAGAGATTATTTGCAGCAAAGGGTAATCAGATGAAAGGCTCATCATTTGACAACTTTGGAAATCTTTCATTTGGTATCAAAGAACACATAGACATTCCAGGAGTAAAGTACGATCCACAAGATGGAATCTTGGGTCTTGATATTTCAATATCTCTTACACGACCAGGTTTTAGCATCCGTGTGCGAAGCAAACACAAAGCAAGTGTTGGACGTACTCATATCATTACATCTGATGAAGCAAAAGCATTTCTAACCCATGAGTTTGGAATCCAGGTAGTATAACATGAAAAATCGTGATTACAAAGTAACTGGAAGAACTGTCCATAAGTTTGGAAAAGGCTCTAGATGGTGTAAAAGATGTGGCGATTACAATGCAGTTATTCAAAAATATGATCTTGATCTTTGCAGACGATGTTTCAGAGAAGTCGCAGACTCGTTAGGGTTTAGGAAATTCAAGTGATAGTATATGCCAGCAACTAATATTCTAGCAAACATGTTTGTAACACTATACAATACCGAGGCAAGAAGAAAGGGAGAATGTGTTGTATTGCCTACCTCAAAACTTGCAACAGATGTACTCAAGACTCTACAAAATCACAGTTACATTGGAGAATTTGAGCACGTTGATGACAAGAAAGGTGGCAAGTTTAAGATTCAACTATTAGCAAAAATCACAAAATGTGGTGCAATCACACCTAGATTCAAGGTAAAAAAAGACGGTTATGCCAAGTGGGAGCAACAATATCTACCATCATATTCACGTGGTATGCTCATTGTTACTACCAATCAGGGTGTAATGTCTCATCACGAAGCAATAAAGAGTGGCTTGGGAGGGCTATTGATAGGATTTGTCTACTAAAACTGAGATACACGAAGTAACAATACCGATTCCGGATACCGTCAAGGCATCTATAGCTCACAAGATATTGCATGTCCAGGGACCATTAGGTAAGACAAGAAAGGCATTCAAGAAAATCCCAGTAGAAGTTCAAGTCGAAGGAAAAAATGTCATCTTAAAATCAATTGGAATCCGTAAAAGAGATTATGCAATATTCAAAACTGCAGAGTCTATAATCAATACTCTATTCAAGGGTGTCCAGACTGGATACACATTCAAGATGAAAGTTGTCTATGCTCACTTTCCAATCACTGTCAAGGTAAAAGATGGACAAATTCATGTAGAAAACTTTCAGGGTGAACGTGCAGCACGTGTCTCAAAAATATTTGGTGACACCAAAGTAGTTGCAAAAGGTGATGATGTGATAATCACAGGTCCAGTATTGACTGATGTATCCCAGACTGCAGGTAGTCTACAACAAAACACCAAAGTCAAAAACAAAGATCACAGAGTTTTTCTTGACGGTCTTTATCTTTTTGAGAAACTCGACAAGATCGAAAAATAGATTCAGCAAAGAATAAATCCGCTTATCCTACGAACAAGTCTGTTGCCGCCCTAGCTCAGCGTGGTAGAGCAGCTGGCTGTTAACCAGCGGGTCGCCAGTTCAAGTCTGGCGGGCGGCGCTTTAATATTTCTAAATTCGAGTTTAGAAACATTGGTTTTTGATTANNTACTTTCAAGTTCCAAAATCTGCAGGTTTACAGATATGGTATTTCTAAACTCGAGTTGTGAAATATTGTAATGCGATCACATCTTAGTGTATTCTATTAGACAATATGGATCTAATACGGATCATATCATGATGATACATGCAGGAGGTCCGCATTGGCCAGAACAAGACGCGCAAATAGATATTGCGTGGATTGTGGGGGTAGACTAGTTTACTATCCTCGCCTTTCGAATCCAAAAGCTCCCAACGAATACAGGGTTCTGGTTTATGCTTGTCCCGACTGCACTAAAGATTTTGATAAACCAAAGATGTTCTCCATTAAACGAAATGTGGTGGACGAACCAATAGAAACAGTAGAGATAGAAATTGTCCAAGCCCGGGAGAAAATCCCCGAACTTGCCAAGGCATCTACTACTAGCTGACAAAAATACTAAAGTACAACTAGACGATATTTTGAAAATTGTGAGAGTATTTCATACTCTAAAGTTAGATGGCATCCTGGACAAGATTGAACTCTCAGACTGGAGACAACGTCTAAGGGAGCCTCTTACTGTTTCAGAGCATACATTGTCTGATAATTGGAAGTCATGTGCACTAGGGGAACGGATGAAAAAAGAAGGAAGAGACCTTGACCGAGTAAAAGACCTGACCACTGAGGCTGTAAAACTAGGATTTGATTTTGCCACTGCAGTAAAAAGAAGGGACAGTTCTGCAGCACTTGAAATATTGGAACAAATAGAAAGACTTCCTACAATATGGCGTAATCAACAAGATTTTCAGTAATTGGATATCGTATTTTTTGAGCCTTTCTATCGACTTTTGGTCCAAGACCCCCCGGTTTGTGGCACAAAAACAGGCCAAGTTTTTGAATTTTCCATGCGTGGATTGGAATGACACATTTTGTGATATTTTGGAATGTCAAAATTTGGACCAAAAACATAGGGTTTAGCTTTTCTTCAGGGCCTAAAAAGAAAACAGAACTCCTACTGGGTAATGGGGGTGTTTTGACCCTTGGCTGCTATTAGTACGCTCAAGTGTTACACCCCCCCTAAAAATGGTCATTTTTGAAAAAATCACAATATGCCTGATTGCCTGGAAATAACAGGGGGTTTAACTTTCAAGCATAATTTTAGAAAACTGGATATTTTTTAAAATCGACCATTTTAGACCAATTTTTGAGCAAAAACTGGTCCATGATCAGGGTAGTTTTGGTGGCAATAGGGGGGTAGAAATAGACCGTAATGCCATAAAGAATCAAGATTTCTATGGTTTTGTGCTACAAGTGCTTTGAAGAAAAACATCACGACTGTATGGGCAAGCAGGGTCTTTTTGTTTGTGAATGTGAACTCTGCAAGAAAGATGCAAAAGCAATCAACAACGTAATCACCCCAAACAAAGTCTAGAGAATACCGCTAAAACTTTGAAATCAATTTTGTCTAGTAAATGAATTATCGTGAGAGAAGCACAAAAACCCTCACGATTCTAGGCCTGGTCAGTTTATGGGTAGCCATTTAGTGAATTGTTATGATATTATCTTAAGTCTCCAGTAGAACTTTGTAAATGTTTTAGCTCAATTTTTTTTAAACTCTGGCACTAGACATGTACAGTATGATCGTGTCTGTAATTACATGATGGGCATTGAAATATCTGATGCATGTCGCCTGCCATGTCTTTTTCTATCTTGGGGATTAGCTTGTCCATGGCAAGACCGTTTCTTGGGCAGTCTTTGTTAGGACAAGGCATGTCATAATCTAGTATGTGATCAAGACAAAAATATCCTAGTTTTGATGAATAGACACCTTCATTATTGCACTTGGTTTTCTCACACCTTCTTTTCTTGTGCAAAAATCCCTTTGGAACCCTGTTTGCGCGTATGTCTGATTCAACCANTTACAAACAAGTGGATATTAGACTCCATTTTGCGTTTAACCTATGAGGCTAGGATTAGTAATTATTGGTATATTTCTTGTTATGATTTCCATTCCATCATACTATTACGCACCGCATTACCTGACTATATCTGTACACTCTTTCATTGGTTCCATGTCTGGTGGTAACATGAATACTGCATCCATGTTACGTCAAATGGGGTACCCTTCACTACATCAAGTCATGCCTATTTTCCAGTATTCTCTTGTAGGTTTGGCAGTAGCAGGGCTAGGAATGTCTGCATTTGGCGTAATGGCAAAAAAGGCTCAAAAATTCAGATCTGTAAAACNCTTCATTACATGAAGTCATGCCTATTTTCCAGTATTCTCTAGTAGGTCTAGCCATAGCAGGACTAGGAATGACTGCATTTGGTGTAATGACAAAAAAGGCTCAAAAATTCAGGTCTGTAAAAGTAGTTACAAGTGAACCATTTGGAGAACTGCGTATAGAATCACAATCGCCTGGTTCCAAGACAAAAAAAGAACCACAATCCAGCACTGGAAATGAAAAAGAAACAACGGGGGCTGTAAATGACGTCCTCAACAAATTAGAAACTGAACTAAAGCAGATGAAAATGGGTTATGAAGACCATAGGCAACAAATAGAGTCTGAAAGAATGGAACTAGAGCAAAAAGAACGAGAACGTCTGGCCAAAATCATATCTGCTGGAGAGATTATGACCAAAGAGATTGCTCCGGATAGATTCAATGATAGAATAAAGCATTATGTCGAACTAAAAAATGAAGTAACAGGAAAGCCTGTAGACCTTTCACTTCTTGCTGCAAAATTCAACAAGATGAGAAAAACTATGGGTTCTAATGATGAACTCTTTTCTGTGTGAAACTAGTCTGAAAACACGAAATTCTTAAGGTTAACCGAGTCCGATTTTTGTCTTTATTTGTTTGATTGAGACTGTAAAACTTTTTCTGCTAATGCCAATCTTGCTTCCATTATACCTACCAGTGCACTTTCAATTCGTGCCAGATGTTCATTTATCCCATCTGCATCATTTCTTAAATTCCTTAACTTGATTGACTCTACTTCAAGTGAAATATCTGAAACATGTTGTGTAAATATCTCTGAGAAAGTTGGAGATTCTTTTACATCCAGTACAATTTTCTGAGTCATGTACAAAATACATAATTCCGAGTATAAAAAACAGCCTGCCAAAAGTGGAAATGATGGATCACATTAATATACCAGGCATGGAAGCAATTTAGACTTATTTTCCAGAGGTAGGGAAAATTGTGATATCTGATGTGTTAACATGAATTATGTATATACACTAATTAGGAACAATGTTTCTAAATTCGAATATGGAAAGATATGAAATCAATATCGTGGTATCAAAAAAACCAACCGATGCAGAAATCAAAAAGATCCAGGATTTTTTCACTGAGATCCCGCTCTCTGAAATCATATCGGGATTAAACTTTGCAAAAAATAGGTGGTCTGCAAAGGATGCCGGAGTGCTCAAAGTGGGAAGAAAGAGTATAATCAACAAAGAAATTCATTCTGTTACTTCAGAGCAGGCCCAATGGAGGCTAAAAAACTGGAAGATGATGATTGCAAATTACAGAAAACTAGGGTACAGCTATCCAACAATCTCTAGAATCAAGAAACACTTTGTAGAATTGAGTAAAAAGCGCTCTAAATAGGCTCTGGCGCTTTTGTTGTTGAACCAAGTGTTGGAGGAAGATCTGGAATGTTCTGTCTCACATGTCCTTCCAATATGGCATGTGCTTCTTCCAATATTTGGTTTGTCTCTGAGTTTGATGTCTCTGTGACAAATGAATTGTCGCCGCTTACAGATGCTCCTGACATTATCTCTCCTAGTATGTTTGACAAGTCTGACATGGAGGAATCCGCTGCTGGCATTAATCCATTGAGGCCGGCTCCTAGTCCCTTTATTATTGACATACAAGGACTGAGTGTCACTACGACATCTCCAAGCTCTGATATTGTATTTAGTCTTAATTGGATCTGCTCCATGGCCAATTTTGCACCTGTGACCATGTTGTTCATCTTTCTAATTTCATTTAGTTCTGTAGCATAAGCATTAGAGTATGCCTTGTTGTGCGTTTTAACTGCCTCTACCACTTTTTTAAAGATAAAATCATCTTTTTCTTTTAATTTCTTTGAGATGGAATCAAGTTTTATAATTTGTAACTGTAATTTCTTTTGAGCCTCATCAATCTTGGGCTTTAGTGGGGCATCTGGTTTTACCTTGTCTATTACCCTCTGGGAGATACTTTCTTTTTGTACATTCCATTTGTTTGTAAAGTTCATTTTTTTACTGTGCCTTGATTTGAAATGTTGTTTTAAACAACCATGTTCTTACTTGATGTGTAACTATAGTGACAGTCGACTAGGGTTACAGTAAAGTCTTGCACGATTNGATTACCCAAAGGTAAATGTGTAGATTTCAAAGCCTGGATGCCCTATGATGGTAACAGTGTGAGAGCCTGCTTGTTTTGATGATATGATGTTGTACAGTCTGTGTTCTGATATGATGGCAGTACCATTTTTGATGTCTTGGCCTGCATCATCACTTGTAACTGGTTTTCCATCAAGCAGTACCTGTATTCCAGTACCAACTCCTGATGCTACAATGTGCACGTCTTGTGCGGTGTATGGTAGAACTATTTTTCCATTATCTGATGACAACTTCATGCTGTCGTGAAGATTCTGCCACTGGCCGTCTAGGTAGAAATGATCTTTTTGCAAGTCTGCTGGGATGGTATAACTGACTATCTTATCTGGCTGGAATCCTTCCGAGTTTCCAAAATAGTTTCTTCCATCTGCAAAGTCATATCCGAAATATAATTCTGGAGTTTCAAATAATGAAAACTCATGGGCTTGCAAATTGACAAGGCTTTGATCTGCAATGGTATTTAGTCCAAGTCTTTTTGCTCTTTGATCAAGCAGTTGTTGTATTACTTTTTCTGTTTGATCATATTCTCCTTCTCCAAAGTGAGTATGTCTTATGTGCCCAAGATCATCTGTGATATATTCTGCAGGCCAATATCTGTTTGAAAATGCATCCCATGTCATGTGATCACTATCAAGCACTATTGGATATGTCAATCCATATTTCTGTGCAGCCATCTTTACATTGTTTATATCTTTTTCAAACTCAAACTCTGGAGAATGTACTCCGATTATCAACAAGCCCTTGTCTGCATATTTGTCATTCCATGCTTTAAGATATGGAAAAGTTCTGATGCAGTTGATACAGCTATAAGTCCAAAAATCATACAACACAACCTTGTCTTTGATCTTTGCTTGTAACTGTTCTGGTGTGGTATTGATGTATCCTGAAATGCCAACTAAATCGGGGGCTTTGGGGTAATTACTTTCATCAGCATATGTAGTCTGGACACTAGAACTGTTTCCAGTATTTGTCTTGTCTACTGTTATCTGATTTCCTGTACTTGCAACGGTTTTATCAAGTGATGTGAAAAATACTGCTAGTCCTCCTATTGCAATTACAATGATTATCGCACCAATTATTGCGGTTTTAATCTCTTTTCTCATCATTATCATCCTAATAGTATGTTATTTAGCAACGGAAAACTTGCAATAGCCGCAAGCTGATTTGTGTATACTAGAACTCCTAATGTGATAATAAGTGACCCCATTATTATGGAATAGTATTTCAAATGTTTGCTCATGGATCTGATAAATCCTGTGAATCTTGAAAAGAATACACCCATCAAGATAAATGGTATTCCTAATCCTATTGAATAGCTAAGAAGCAAGATGAATGCATGGCTTGGTGTTGTTGCAGCAAGTGTTAGAATGCTTCCTAGAATTGGTCCTATGCAGGGAGTCCAACCTGTTGCAAATGCAAGACCAAATAGGAATGAAAGTGGATAACTTGACTTGGTCCTGTTTGGCAAGATCTTTTTCTCAAAATTGAGTTTTGAAATCTTGGATGACAATAACATGAAAACACCAAATGCAATTATTATAATCCCTCCAACATGATTAAATCCTGCAAGCAACGATCCTGCAGATGCTGCAAGTACGCTGTTTAGAATAACACCAAGAACTGAAAAAACAATTGTAAAACCTGCAACAAAAAATAGCGTATTTAGTATTATATTTAGTCTGCTTGAAACAAGGTTTACTGTACCATTATTTTTCTGGAGTTCTGTCAGTGTTGTTCCAGAAATGTATGCAAGAAACGCTGGAATCATTGGTAGTATACATGGCGCAAGAAAAGAACCAAGTCCTGCTATGGCTGCAATGCCTATAGTAAGTTCTACCATGAATGAGTTGTGTTGTTTTTTTATTAATACCTTGTTCCAAATCTCTACCAAATTTGGTCAGGTGACGCCAAACTTTTTTCCTGCTTTTTCAAAGACTGCAAGTGCCTCTGAAATGATGTCTTCAGAAAGCCAGTCCGTGACAGATATTCGTATTCTTGCAGAGCCCAAGTTTACCGTTGGATAACGTATCGGCTGGGCAAATATGCCATTATTTTGCAGGTATTTGCCAAACTCAAGTGTCTTTTTCTCGTCTCCTATTATGATTGGAATTATCTGGCTTTGAGACTCGATTGTATATCCTATTGATTTTAGTCCTTTGCTGAA
>NZ_RCMC01000307.1:10294-10442 GCF_011319475.1 Candidatus Nitrosotalea sp. FS | reverse complement strand
TTCAGAGCAAGTTCTGCCAAAAATCCTGGCAATGCCGATGTGTAGATAAACGGCCGCGAAGTGTTTACTGCAAGATCGACTATCTCTTTTTTTGCAGCAATGTATCCTCCAAATGCTCCAATGCCTTGCTCAGACTGCTAATGTACAT
>NZ_RCMC01000307.1:0-10204 GCF_011319475.1 Candidatus Nitrosotalea sp. FS | reverse complement strand
ATGTGCATCATCAAGCAAGAGAAACGCATTATTCTCTTGGCATAGTTTTGTTATTTCATCTAGTTTTGCATAATCGCCATTCATTGAAAATATTCCTTCTGTTATGACAAACTTTCTTTTTGCTTTTTTGCGCAATTTTTTTTCTAAATCTGTAATGTCATTATGCTTGTACACTGATTTTTTTGCATGGGATAACCTGCATGCATCAATTATGCTTGCGTGGTTTAGCTCATCACTTAGTATGAGATCATTTTTTTGTGGTAGGATGGAAATTGCGCCAAGGTTTGCCATGTATCCTGTTGGAAATACTAACGCAGAATGTTTTGATTTGTGGTGTGCAAGACTGTCTTCGAGTTTCTTAAATGATATATCATTTCCTGAAATCAATCTTGAGCTTGACTGGATCTGAGAAAAGTAGTGTCTTGAATCAAGACCTAGGTAATCGTTTGATGATAAATTCACTAGCTTTTTTCCTTGAATTGTGATATTTGGGCCTGAAACTTTATTGTCAACAAGTCTTCGATACAGGTTTGCCTTCTTTATCTGCCTTAATCTTTCACTGATAAAATCAGTTCTAGGCTTCAAGGCCTATTTTTGATATCATTTGAAAATCATCTGATGGTTTGTTTCCACCAATTGTTAGATATCCTCCTGTAATGATTCCGTTTGCACCGCCAAGAAGCACTTTTTCCTGGTCATTTGAGAGGTAAACTTCTCTTCCTCCTGCAATCTTGAGTATTGTCTTTGGCATCAAAAACCTGAAGACTGCTATTGTACGCAGTATCTCTGATATTGAGAGTCTAGTTTGTAACTCAAGAGGTGTTCCTTTTTGTGGTACAAGCATATTGATGGGGCACTCTTCTGGACTTAGTCCTGCAAGATCAAGTCCTAGCTCTAGTCTCTGCATTCTTGTCTCACCCATGCCAATTATTCCTCCACAGCACAATTCCAAGCCTACACTTTTGACAATATGGTTTGTTTCCATCCTGTCATCGTATGTGTGAGTAGTGCATATTTTTTCAAAAAAGCTTCTCGGTGCTTCCAGATTGTGGTTGTAGCGCTTTACGCCAAGATCTTTTAGTTTGATTGCCATATCTTTATTGATAAAACCAAGCGAACAGTTAACCTCTATTCCAACTTCATGGTTTATTTTTTCTATGATTGTGGAAATTTGCTCAAAATCTTTCTCTGTTGGACCACGCCATGCACAAACAAGACAAAAACTCTTCACTCCATCTTCTTTTGCAAGCATTGCATTTTGTACTATTGTCTCTGGTGGCAACAGTTTGTATGTATCAATACCTGTCTTGAAAAATGCAGACTGGGAACAAAATGAACAGTCCTCTTGGCATTTACCTTTTTTTGCATTAATCAATGCTTCAACATCTACAGTATCACCGCATAATTTTCTTGTAATTTCATTAGCTGCATCAGACAAAATCTGTAGCGAATCATCTGATACATTGATGAGTCTTTCAGATTCTTGCTCTGAAATTCTATGTCCTGATAATACCTTGTCTCTGCAAGAAATTATAAAATCAGATTCATTTGTCAATGTCTACCCTGTTTTAAATCCATTAATTAAGATTATTTTAACCGTAAACCTGGTATGCTGGAATGGTTTACAATGGATATACTAGATTCTGGTTGGACAAACATGTGGTCGTGATTTTAGGTGTCTTTCACCGCACTTTTCACATGTTGTAAACTCTAATACTGTATTGGAACATCTGTGTATCTCACCAGTTTGTAAGGCCTTGTTACACGTTGGGCAGATTCGAGTCTGTGGCATTATAATTATTACATCACAGACGGTTATAGTATTTCATACTCTCTTATCGCATTCTCACACTTGGGATGAGACGTTCTTGATTGTCTTTATGGTTCCATCTAGCAAAAAGTCCAATTCTTTCTCTGATATGGCAAGTGGGGGAACTATCATGACTATATGTCCAAGTGTTCGTTGGTAAATCCCCTGTTTTTTTGCCTCGTTGAATNCTTTCTCTGATATGGCAAGTGGGGGAACTATCATGACTATGGGTCCGAGGGTTCGTTGGTAAATTCCGTGTTTTTTTGCCTCGATGAAGACCTTTTGGGGCAATCGTTTCTGAGGTGATATTGGAGTTTTTGTCTTTTTGTTTGATACTAGTTCTATTCCCATCAACATTCCCTTGTGTCTTACATCTCCAACTAAACCTAAATTAGAGATCTCTTCTACACGTGACCGAATCTGGGCTTCGCGTCTTTTTATCTTTGAGATTAAATTGTGTTTTTTGTATAATGAAATATTTGTAAGAGCTGTTGCACATGCAAGAGGATTTCCGGTAAATGTGTGTCCGTGGAAGAAATGTTTCATGTCTTTGTATTCGCCAAGAAATGAATCGTATACTTTTTTGTTTGCAAGTGTTGCAGCAAGTGGAAGATATCCGCCTGACAACATCTTTCCAAATGATACGATATCTGGTGTGCTTTCCTGGGTTTGGTATTCAACAATTGATCCCAGCCTTCCAAAGCCTGTAGCTATCTCATCAAGTATGAACAAGACATTGTATTTTTTGCACATTTTGCTGATTTTTTTCTGGAATCCTTTTGGATAGATTACAACTCCGCCTGCTATCTGTGCGCCACTTTCCATTACAAATGCTGCAATGTTGTTATTTTTTGAAAATGTCTGTTCAATTTTCTCAAGGCAAAACTCTTGATAGTCTTCAAACGAGTAACCCTTTGGGATTCTGTATTTGTTTGGTGTTGGAGTTCTTAGAACTGGAAATAGTGTAGACTTGAATTTTGAAAAAAATAATGGCACATATCCTAGAGACATTGCACCTATTGTATCTCCATGATAGCCATTCTCAAGTGAGACAAACCTTGTTCTCTTCTCACCAATGTTATTCCAGTACTGTAACGCCATTTTTGCAGAGATCTCCATTGCAGTAGAACCATCATCAGAGTAGAACACTCTATACATCTCAGGTGCTAGTTTCACCAGTTTTTCTGCCAACTCTTCTGCCTTGTCATTTGTTAGGTTAAACAACGAAGAATGTTGAAGCTTTTTTGACTGTCTTATCATGGAGTTTGTTAATTCTCTGTTAGAGTGACCCCATACGTTACACCACATGCTTGCCACCCCGTCCATCATGGCATTGCCCTGAGAATCATACAACCACATGCCTTTTCCTTTGGAAATCACATCAAATTTTTTCCAGTCATTCATCTGTGTATATGGGTGCCAGACAAAACTACGCATGGAATTTTTCAGTGGGTCGGATTAATAATGATAAGGTGGATGATTATTAAATAACATTAGTGAGCATCTCTTATGAAATCATATTTCATAACTGCCACTGACACTGGCGTTGGAAAAACTACTATCACTGCTGCACTTGCAGCATCAATAAAAAAATCAGGAATTGATGTGGGTATAATGAAACNTGTTGCAACAGGAGTATTACAAAAAACTGACTTCAAGTCATCTGATGTTTCTATTTTATATCATGCATCCAAAGTGACTGATCCTGAGAACGAAATCAATCCAATATTTATGCCTCTACCTGTTTCTCCGTATGATGCAAGCAAGATACTTGATACACCATTTGACAAAAAAATCATCTTTGAGCAGTTTACAAAATTAAAAAATAAACATGATATGATGCTTGTCGAAGGTATTGGCGGAATAATGACTCCACTGACAAGAGATTATTTTGTTGCTGACTTGATAAAAGATCTAGGCCTTGAGACAATAGTTGTTACACGGTCTACTCTTGGAACACTGAATCATACCATGATGACAATCAAGACATGTCAAGATTATGGTATTTCAGTGAAAGGAATTCTTGTAAACAATTATGATGAAAATGGTGGACCTGAAGAGAAAAACTCTCCAACTACAATTCATGAGATAACTGGCGTTCCAATCTTGGGAGTATTACCGTTTATCAAAGATTANATGAGATGATTTCACATATTGAAAAAAATGTTGATTTGAAATCTCTCATATCTTGAAAATTTTCAACTTGGATTGTTTTTTACCTGCTGTAAAACTGATCAGATCATTTACCATGTTTGCAAATGTGATATCTCTGCTGAGTGTGTATGTCTTGGCACCAAGTTTCATGTCTTCTTCAAGAACAATCCATATGTTGTCTTGATTTGGTTGTATTTTCTTCATGTTTTCAATTTGAGATTTTATGACATTGATGTCATTTGTTTTTGGAAAAGAAATCAGAATCACATCTTGTGGCGAAGTCCCAAGTGTTATGGTATCTGGAACTGCAATATCGATTTCAACTGACTGGAATGTGGTCTTTCTTTTGCTTGGGATCATGGCCATTGTAAGCAAATAATGCGATAATCCTTCTGCCGCTGTAACACGAGTATCTGGTCCCATCTCGCCGTTTTTTTCTATGTTTGATATGCACTGCTCAAAAATACTTTTTATTATTTCGGTACTCTCGCCTTGTATTATGTCTGAGAGTATTCTTTGTTCACCATACTCTGAAATGATGCCATACAGAATTTCTCCTAATTCCAAGAGATCACTGTTTGGTTTATTGTAAATTAAAGTTGTGATTGAAAATAACATTTGGAAATCAAAAACTAGTTTAAATTACTATGTAGTATAATTAGCCTAGACTAGGATGATCCGAATCGAAGCAGAACTGCCAAGAAATGACCTTACTGCTGTAACTGATGCTCTTGATATGATGGGTATTAACGTAAATATTGTTAAAGTAAAAAGTCGTGGCAATACTGTTGGCTCTGAAGTTCATGCAGCAAAAGGTACTGGCATGTATAGATCTGAGTTTAGGGACAAGTTCATACTCCAGACAACCGTATCTGACAACTCTGAGCATGATGTAATTGAAGTGATAAGATCAAACTCAAACACTGGTAAAATCTCGATATTTCCAATCTCTCGTATAGTTGACATTAGTTCTGGGGTTGAAAATGAACAAGGCTTAGCACTGAGTGAATATGATAGTGTCATATTGATTGCGGCAAATAAACAGAAAACATCCTTTCCTTTTGGACTGACAACAAGCAATGTAAAACTTGAACCACAGGCAGTAGAGGGAGAAAAGGGATACTATGATGTAATAGAAAAGAAATTTGTTCCACTTGAAAATTTGGAATCTGTCGTATCTCAGGTAAAGCCTGTTGAAAACTTTCAAATCATGACTCCTGATGATGAATTCTTGATTCAAAGTCTAACTAGAATACAACGAAACTTTTCATTATACAAGAGAAAACAAAGCGATTCTTATTCTCAAGCATTTCTCAAGTATATCTCAAACAGATTCTTGAGCTTGTGGCCTGAAAATGAGATCAATACTGCTATTTTATACGTGGATATTGTAGGGTCTACCAAAATTGCGACGGCACTAAGCTCCGATGAACTCTCTGGGCTGATCAAGGTCTTCTCTGAAGAAATGTCTGTTGTGGTATCAAAACATGCAGGCTTTGTTCTAAAATATACTGGAGATGCAGTAATTGCATTTTTCCCAGAGCTAAAAGATTTTGGAAACATGGCAGAAAATGCTGTACGCTGTGCCAGATCCATGAACATGTTGATAACTCATTCACTAAATCCCATGTTTGCAAGTTTTGGATTGCCAAAAATTAACATAAGAATTGGAATTGATGTAGGAAAAAACAGAATTGTGGTCCTTGGTTCAGAGCCTGATTTGATAGGGCACAGTATCAGTATTGCTTCAAAAATTTTGCCTTTTGCACAGCCAAACCAGATGACCGTAGGTGAGGAGGCGTACAAGATGTTGTCTCCTGAGATGTCTGCACAGTTTATGAAAATTGATCCACAAGACAAGAGGTGGAACTATAACCATCCTGCTACTGGCAAGATATATCCGATTTACTTTTCAATTCCTGTAATGCAGATATCAAACCGTGGAAATTAGTTTATTTTTTGAATTTCTTGCTTGCAAATCTGGCAAGGCCAAGTTTTTTCATCTCATCTGATTCTTTTAGAACTGTCTTGTGTTGTATTTCCTTGTGTTTTTTTAGCTTGGTCTTCAATTCCGGAAATTCATTTGCGAGGATCTTGATTGCATACAATCCTGCATTTGCTGCTTTGTTTACACCAACTGTAACAACAGGTGAGCCTGTTGGCATTTCAGATATTGAAAGCAGTGCATCTAGGCCTCCAAATGCTGAAGCCTTGAACTTGTCAGAGTTTGTCTTGTCATTGTATACCATTATTGGAACGCCTATTACTGGAATTGTGGTATGTGATGCAATCATGCCAGGTAAATGTGCAGAACCGCCAGCGCCTGCAATGATGACCTTGAACCCTTGTTTTTCTGCATGTATTGCATAATCTAACAATCTTGTAGGAGTTCTGTGGGCGGATACAATTTGATCCTCATGTTTTACTCCAAATTCGTCTAGTGCAGTTGCAGCAGAGTGCATTATTTTGCTATCTGAACTAGACCCCATGATTATACCTACAAGAAGCTTTTTTGAGTATGACACAGAATATGACAAGATTGAATTAAATAATTAAACTCAACGTTTTGCATTCTTGGTGTTTTCTTTTTGTACCAATCAATCTCTTAAATTATATCTGAGGTAAATCTGACTTTGAATTGTGCAAGAATCTCCTTTAGCAGTAAGACGTGCGTTCGGAGTTTTATTTGTAGGTGTAGCAATAGCCGTTGGTTCTGCCTCTATTCTAAGTGAGATCTCATTTGAGCACAAGGAACCGATATTTTACTATGGAATAATCTGGTTTGGAAGTTTTGCAATAACATTTGGAATAATCCTTGGAAAATTCCGGACATTGCTGTCTTCTATCAAGGGCAGGATGAAAAACAGCGTCAAATGGCCTTCTGCTGTTAAAGCCGTAAACGGTTTATGCTGGGCTGCACCATTTGCAACAATAGGAATAGCACCACACTTGTACCAATACTTGATACTATTTGGAATTGGTCTTGGGAATACATCTACATTCTTCTTTATGAAAAAGTATAGTGGACTAGTAAACCTGGAGCAGATTATCGTTGGCGCAATATCTTTGGCTGCAATACCTCTTGCAATCGTACTTGATACGTCTCTGATATCCAACCAAACAACTGCCGTGATAACATCCAGAATAATGATTGCAGTTGCTTATGGTGCAGGCGGAATTTTTGCATTGATAAAAAAATAAGTTTTCAATCTTGTTGTATAAATCTGATGGAATCTTTTAGTTTCATGGTTTTCTTCATCAATGATTCCATGTCTCTAGTGTCTTGTTCGTCAACTACATTAAAGTGCCCAAGCTTTCTCTGTGGCTTAGCATCATCCTTGTGATACATTTTCAAGTATACTCCGTCTTTTTGCTCAAGTGTGATTGGCTTGTATCTGCCAGCAAAGTCCTTTGGTCCCAAAATATTGCACATGATTGTGGCATGTCTTAATTTGTACTGCCAAGAGGTAATCCTAGTATTGCCCTTAGGTGTTGTTCAAACTGGGACGTTTCACTTGACTGTAGGGTGTGATGTCCAGAATTGTGCACTCGAGGAGCAATCTCATTTATCAGCACCCTGTCATCTTTTGTTACAAACATCTCAATTCCAAAGACTCCTGCACCATGAAACACGTCCATTGTCTTTTTTGCAATTCTATCAGCTTCTGATGCAATCTTGGCATCAACTCTTGCTGGAGCAATTGTAAACTCTAGTATGTTGTCTTTGTGAATATTTTCTACCAGTGGATATGTTGCAATCTCTCCATGGATGTTTCTTGCTGCTATTACTGAGACTTCCATCTTAAAATCCACAAATTTTTCAATCATCATGGGTCTTCCAGAAAATTGCTTGTACGCTGTTTCTATTTGAGAATGGTTTTCTATCTTGAAGTTTCCCCTGCCATCATATGCATCACGTCTTGCCTTTAGCAGTGCAGGATATTGGAAGTCGTTGATTTTTTTTTCAAGATCTTGTACTGATTCTATTGTATCAAAGTCTGCTACAGGTATGTCATTTTGTCGCAAGAATTGTTTCTGTAGATACTTGTCTTGTATTATTCTGAGTGCACCAGGGGATGGATTTATCGAGACTTCGCCATGTAATGATTCAAGTACTTTACTATCTCCTGACTCTATCTCATATGTGATGATATCTGACTGGAGAGATAGTTCCACTATGGCGTTTTTATCTTTAAAATCTGCAACGATTTGTTTGGCTCCAACTCTTGACGCTGGACAATTTCTTGTTGGATCCAAAACTATGATATCTGAAATGTGATCTGACATGTTTTTTGCAGCCTCTGTTAGCATCATTCCAAGCTGTCCTCCTCCTATGATTCCTAGAGTCTTGGTCATTATGAAACTGCATTGCCTGTTTTAGAAATAGTTATCGTGAATGGATTTTTGTTTCTAGTTTTTTCCATTATTGGAATTTTGTTATATCGACAACCTCACTAGGCTTTAAATACATTTTTTGGGCTTTTTTTATGTGGACGATTTTGTTAAAGTTCGAACTGGTATTCCGGGGTTTGACTCGCTAGTTTCTGGAGGATTCCGACAAGGACAAACCATAGTCGTATCTGGTCCAGTCGGTAGTGGGAAGACTACTTTTGGGATGCAGTTTCTTTATACTGGCGCAAAAGACTTTGACGAGCCAGGAGTATTTGTAGCACTTTCACAGAGTCCTGCTGAAATAAAAAATGATTTTAAAGCATTTGGCTGGGATGTTCAGAAACTAATTGAGGAAGGAAAAATGATAATAATTGATGCCAGGCCATTTAAGAAAGAAGAAGGATTCATTGCATTGGATGAATCGCTTTACCGAGGAGAGCCTGTTCCATTCATGCATCTGATCCAGCTTGTACTTAGTAGCATCAAAAGAATTGGTGCTAAACGGCTTGTCATAGACTCACTTTCAGTTCTTGCAATGCAGTACACTGATGATTTTTACATAAAACAAGGGCTGCAAGGGATGGTCTATGCACTTGAGGATCAGAACTGTACCTCTATACTACTTTCTGAATCTGAAATATCTGAGAACATGCCTGCAGAGTGGTATGTTACATCGGGGGTAGTGTTGATTCACCATGCCAGAAAAGGAGACACCATGGAGCGCTCAATCCAGGTGATCAAGCTACGGGGAATAAAACACAGCGAGCAAATATTTCCTATGAAACTAAATGAATTTGGACTGCAAATACTGCATCCAAGAATTTCTCCCTGATGCTATAGGTGTATGTTTTTTGATTTTAACCAGATGGACTCAAAAAGAAGTCTCATTGAATAAATCAACGCATCTGAATCTGTCCATACTGCTGTAGTCTGTTCAGTTGACTGGGTTGCATTTTTTATAAAGAATATGATTTCATTGTTGTCTTTTATCAGAAAACATAGGTTATCACGTATTTCAGAAGACATCATCTTGACTTTAGATCTGTCAATGTCATCAAATATGTACAACACCTTGTCTGATACAGATGTTAGTAGTCGNCTGCTCCAATTATTAAAAATTCACTCTTGGCACTCTCTATCATTTTCTTGATCTTGCTATTTGTTTGATTGACACTCTGAAGCATCTGGAATTTATCATCCTTGACTTCTGAAACTTCAGTGTATTCAGGAATGGATTCCCAGAGTTTGACAATCTCTTTTTCTTGTTTTTCTAAGGTGTTGACACGTTCTTTTTCTGCGTTTACTAGGACCCATNTGATTGACACTCTGAAGCATCTGGAATTTATCATCTTTTATTTCTGAAGTTTCAGTGTATTCTGGAATGGATTCCCAGAGTTTGACAATGTCTTTTTCTTGTTTTTCTAATGTGCTGACACGTTCTTTTTCTGCATTCACTAGGACCCATATTGCCTTGTTTAATGGCTCTGCAGAGAATCGAATTGGGTTCTGGAATGTTGCTGATACCAATCCTTTGTTTTGTAATACTGTTAACAGATGATATGTTTCAGTTCTTGGTAATCTTAATGCCTTGCAAACCTCTGGAGCTGTTTTTGAGCCATATTTTCCAAGATATGTGTATACCTTGCTTTGATTTGTAGTAAGGCCAAACTTGGCAAGCTCGTCTTTTAGCTTGTCAAATGCTATCTTGTGCTCATACATGGCAGAGTCTGTATCCGAGTCAAAGATTGATTGCTGGAGTTCTTCGTTATTCATTTTCAAACACGGATCCTGATATTGGAGCACTTGGATTTATTGATAGAAAGTCTAATGATCTTGATCTATTGTGTC
>NZ_RCMC01000002.1:613-1126 GCF_011319475.1 Candidatus Nitrosotalea sp. FS | reverse complement strand
CACAGGCCAGGTCCCATCAAAGATGATAGGTCGTGACGCATTTCAAGAAAGTNTGATTGCAATCACAGGCCAGGTCCCATCAAAGATGATTGGACGCGATGCATTTCAAGAAAGCGACATCATCGGAATTACAAATCCTATTGTAAAATATGCATTCCAGCCAATGAGTCCAAATGAAATTCCAGAGGTAGTCAAAAAGGCATTTTACATTGCATCAACTGGAAGACCAGGACCAGTATTGATAGACATTCCAAAAGATGTACAACAAAATGAAGCAGAGGTACATTTTCCAAACGAAGTAAAGGTTAGAGGGTACCATCCATGGGTTGACCCGGATATCACACAGATTGAGCGAGCAACAGAGATGCTCTTGTCTGCAGAAAGACCAATAATTCTTGCAGGAGGAGGAGTCATAATATCAAGTGCATTTGCAGAGCTCCAGTCAATTGCAGAGTTGCTCATGATTCCAGTAGTTACAACTTTCAAAGGAAAAGGATCCTTCCCAGAGAACCA
>NZ_RCMC01000002.1:0-527 GCF_011319475.1 Candidatus Nitrosotalea sp. FS | reverse complement strand
TTTGAGAGAAACTTGAAGATAATTCACATGGATGTAGACCCTGCAGAGATAGGAAAGAACCAGACAACAAATGTCGCAGTGGTAGGCGATGTAAAGACATCACTTAGGATAATGGTTAAGATGCTAATTCAAAAAGCAATCAAGCGAAATGGAGAAAGCGCATGGGCAAAAAGAGTAAAGGAAACAAAAGAATACTATAGAGAAAATCTCAAGATACATCCACACCCATTGGCAGCATCAAAGGTTCTCAAAAAATTAAGAGAAGTATTACCTGCACAATCAATTGTTACTACCGAAGTTGGACAGCACCAAATGTGGGCATCATTATTTTTTGATGTTATCCATCCTGGTACGTTCTTCAGCTCAACAGGTNCTACCGAAGTTGGACAGCACCAAATGTGGGCATCATTATTCTTTGATGTTATACATCCGGGTACGTTTTTCAGCTCTACAGGCCTTGGAACAATGGGTTGGGGATTTCCAGCTGCAATAGGTGCCAAGGCAGCCAAGCCAGATGTCCCAGTGTT
>NZ_RCMC01000262.1 GCF_011319475.1 Candidatus Nitrosotalea sp. FS | reverse complement strand
ATACAAGATGAAAATATCCCATTTTTCAATTATCACGATCTCAATAGTTGCAGTTGCCATATCCGTATATGGCATAATTTTACTCACTTCACCCTCTGCAATCTCTAGCCAAAATGACAGAATTTACCTTCATCCATCTAACAGCCCTGGTTCATCTGGGAATTATGTCAAGATATCAGACATGGTACCAAACAGCTTTGGATATTTCACGTATCCCAGTTCGCATGACTTTGACAATGTAAACGCCTCTCAGAAATTCATGCTTATTCGTCTGCCTAAAATCCTGGGCGGTGACAAAAATGACACATCTTCTTTTCGTGCATACAGTGCACTTGACCCCACATCTCACTGCTTGATAAAATATTGGCCAGAAAATGGGAGACAGAGAATTGAGGATTCATGCACAAGTCCTCCATACAGGTCAATAGATGGCGTATCTTACAGCCCATGGCTTGCAATAGTTAGGGGCCTAGCTACTGGCGCGCTACCAAAGCTTGACCTTGATGTAGATAGCCAAGGATATCTGATTGTCAAGCCACCCACATGGGAAGAAAACAAGAACGGCGTGGTGGGAATTGGAAGAGAGGTATCAAAAGATGAAGTGCTAAATTCTTCTAGATACATGTTGGAAAAATATGCCACCCAGTCCAAAGCTCCCATTCCAATACCGCTTTTTCTTGAAGAGGGGTCATTTCTCATGGATATAGAACATGATAGCATTAACGACACATCTTTCAGATATACGTGGGATAAATCCAACAGTAGTCCAATCATTGACACANATGATAGCACTAACGACACATCTTTCAGCTATACGTGGGACAAATCCAACAGCAGTCCAATCATTGATATCGTATATTGCAACTGTACTGGATTGTCACCAAATGATCCAGACTATAATCGCATTGCAAAGTACATGCAAGCCTGGCAGTTTGGAAATCATACTGTTTATTCGTCCGCTGCAAATGTAGATGGCAAGCCAAATCCATATGCTGTTTCTCCCTCTTTTGAGTTTTATAGCAATGGGTACCATGTGTTTTTTGATTCCGCGTCCACTTTTGATCAGGGAATGAAGACGATACTCGATAACTTCTTTAACGGTACAAAACTGTCAGATATACAACCAGTCTCGATAGAAAAATAG
>NZ_RCMC01000227.1 GCF_011319475.1 Candidatus Nitrosotalea sp. FS | reverse complement strand
TCAATCACAGCGTTTCTTAACTTACCTCCTGGATTCGAACCCACTGGAGAAAGCAAGAACCCACAGTTACTTCAAAAATATAACCAAGCATCAAGGGTTGTAAATAATCCTGCTGTAGGAAACTATTATGGCCAAGTACCAGCTGGCGCATCATTTACCATGTATTTTAACATCAATGTATTACCAACAGCCAAAGTAGGTACTTTTACCACAACAGTTGTAGCAAACTATGTCCAAGTTGGAGTAGTTGGGCAACAATGTACCTCAGCATTACTCAATGTACCGTTTGTTCTTCCTGGAAAAGTGATATTAGATGCATCTACTGCAACTGCTGATCTTGCTCCTCAAAGTAAAAATCCAATNATGCAACAGGAGTGGTAGCAACAATTGTGAACCTTGGTAATTCTAAAGGAAGTACAGGAAGTAACAGTGGAGGATCTGTTGTGTTACAGTCATCAACCACTCAGATTGTCAACTTGGGACCTAACACTTTCAACCTGGGAACAATACCTGCAAAATCAAAAACCGTGATAAGCACAACCGTATATCCTAGCACGGCTGCAAGTGGCTCCACCCAAGAAGTACAACTTCAGATAACTTATCAAAATGCTTGGGGCAAGCTTTCATCATCTTCCATTAGTACCGGACTTGTAATAGCTCCAAACCCTCCCCAGTCTCTTAACTTGTCATATCTTGGAAATACTACTTCTCCTGTGATTACTGCAACTACATTAGATGATCTAGATTTTGCTGTTCAAAACAATAGTACTAATCCAATGTCAAATATTTTGATCTCACTTGTACCTCAATCCACATCTGTGTCTGTAGTTGGTTCATCAACTTGGACAATACCAAATATGAATCCCGGAGATAGACAAGTACTGACAACCAAGGTATATGCTGCAAATGCGTTGATCAATACCCCTGCTTCTTTTACACTGACTGCAAACTATGTCTCAAAAGGACAATCACAAACAAACTCTCTTACCTTGGGAACTTTTGTGGTTGGCAACATCAAGCTCCAAATCTATGGATTATCAGCAAGTTCTGTGGGTGGAACTACTAATCTTGTAGGTAATCTACTCAATCAAGGTAGTACAACTGCATTATTTACAACAGTTCAGCTTGCACCATCGCAGCTTTTAGATGCT
>NZ_RCMC01000189.1 GCF_011319475.1 Candidatus Nitrosotalea sp. FS | reverse complement strand
ACAATGCTTGTGTCAGAAGCAGTTGACGGCAATGCATCTCTTGGAAATGTCGCGTTAACATTCACAGGTGGTTTTTGGGGAGGTGCTGTCATTCCCATGGGTTTAGCTATTTGTCTTGTGTTGACTGGATTATTTTTTGGAAAACGATTTAACCGTATGAACATGATTACACTTGCAGATTTCTACTATAGACGATATGGAAACACTACTGAAGTAATGTCAGGAACTGTCATGGCAGTCAGTTTCATAGTTCTTGTTGCTGGTAACCTAGCAGCAAGTGGATATATTTTATCAGTAGTGTTGGGAATACCGTTAATTTATGCAATGTTGATTTCAACCGCAGTTGTTCTACTGTATACATATTTTGGAGGACTGTTCTCTTGTGCATACACAGATATCTTCCACATCTATTTAGCTGTGATAGGATTTTGGGCAGGCTTTTTATTCTTCATAGGGCCATGGTCTCCAATTCCTGGCGGATTGGACACTATAGTAGCAAATGCCCCTGCTGGATTCATGGATATGTCAGGCTTACTCAATGTAGGTAGTGGAGCTCTGATAAACTGGGCTGCAATAATATCACTAGGATTAGGAGATATTGTAGCGTTAGACTTTATGGAAAGAGTATTTGCGGCAGACGGAGGCCGTACCGCAACAAAAAGCTGTTACATGGGTGCTGGAATAACTCTCTTGATCCTAATACCTGTAACTATGGTAGGAATTATCGGATTTACATTAGAGCCAAAGCTTGCTGATCCTTATACTTTATACCCAATTATTGCAATAAAACATGTACCTGCAGTAATTGGCATACTGATGCTTGTAAGTACAGTCAGTTGTGGTATGTCTACCGCCAATGGTGGTACATTAGCTATAGCAAGTGTACTATCTAGAAATATGTTGCAACGAAATATTATAGCAAAATTACTCAAGAGACCAAAGCTAACTGATCGACAATTACTTGTTGCAACAAGACTCTTTGTGATCCCCATGTTCTTTACCGCCTTTGCATTAGGTTATCTCATTCCAAGACCCGGTGCATATCTTGTCTTGGCATTTGATATTGTTTTAGCAGGATGTCTTGTTCCTCTAGTTTTTGGAACCTTTTGGAAAAAATCAACAGCATCTGGTGCTATTGCATCAATTGTAGTAGGTTCCATCACACGATTAATCTTATTCTTTGTCATA
>NZ_RCMC01000086.1 GCF_011319475.1 Candidatus Nitrosotalea sp. FS | reverse complement strand
CCAGTCTCTTGGTCTAGAATGTACATATTGTTTCGCCCTGCCAAATGGTGTTCTTGGAGTATTTTGCAGGTATTTGATATATCTAAAAAAATACCCTCCAAATAGCTCATCTCCTCCTTCTCCGCTAAGTGTGGTTTTTGCTCCAAGATTTCGAACTGCTTTAAAGTTGTAGTATGGCCACAAATTGCTTTTTGGAGCTCCAAATTTCCATATTATAGTTGGTAGATCAGACAACAAATCTTTAATGACAATTTCCTTGTATTCACAGTTGGCTATTTTTGCAACAATTCTAGCATCATCGAATTCATCGTCTGCATCACCAAACCCAATACAAAAACATTTCAGAGAAATCTTGTCATTTTTTGCTAGTAATAATGTATTAAGTGAAGAATCAGTACCACCAGACAGTCCAATAGCTACTTTCTTTGAGGATATTCTCGAGATGTTTTTTTTGAGTATCTCTTCAGTTTTGTTGACACAGAAATCATAATCTAGTTTATGTTCGATAAAGTCACGATATGATAGTTCAGGAACGTCAGGAATGTTCTTAGTTCCCTTAAGAATACCATGATAGGTCGGATTGTATCTTAAAGACAAAGTCATAAACAAAGGAAAAAGATCTGTTGAAAGAGTCAACTCTTCTTACAAGATGAATATTCTTTATAACTACTACGGCATTTAGATTGTTATCTTTGTAAGATTATTACGGATTTCTCTTGATTGCTGATTTTGTAGTATAGAATCATAGATTACTTTTATCTTTTTTACAAACAATTCAGGAGAATGATATTTTATTATCCATTCCCTACTTTGTTTACCAATAGTATTTCTTGTCTTGTCATCTTTTAGAGTTTCAAGTTGTTTTGCTACTTGAGACGGATTAGAAGCATTGGCAATAGGTGGGCTTTGTCCATAAAGCATGCCATATTGTTCCTCATTGACAAATGCAAGCAATGGCTTGGCACATGAAAAAGATTCCCAACCTACTGATCCAAGAGAGCCCAGTACAAATTGATCTGCGATTACATCTGAGAGGTTGTAATAATGTAAAAGTTCTGTAGAATTCAGTGGTCCCTTTATAAATTGAATCTTGTTTTCAACTCCTAGTGATTTTACCAGTTCATGGGTTTGCTTAGAATCTACTCCTCTATCCACTATCACCA
>NZ_RCMC01000008.1:123-1215 GCF_011319475.1 Candidatus Nitrosotalea sp. FS | reverse complement strand
ATACTAAACCATTTACAAATGATCCATACTATACGAATAGATGCATTAGTATTAGAAGACAAAGAAATTTCTGATCTTGTAAAATCAAATGAAGCAAATCCAGTGCGACAAATGTTTTATGATAAAATAACCATATTCAACTCACAGAACTTTTGGCTCTGGATGAGAAACGAGATCATAAAGGGAATAAAGATAAAGACTGAGGAGACTTCAACTCATCCGGCAAAGATATCAGAAGAAGATCTTGTTTATAATTTGGCTCGATTTGGATATACAGAATTTGGTCCAAAGATAAAGGAAGGAAAACAAATTTGCATAGAGTATACAATAGCAGCTTTAATGTCTAGTAAAGATGCAAGACGCATTGATGCCATTACAATAATACTTGCAAAGAATACAAAAAGTACAAATTATGACCTCCTATTGTTTATCTCACGAAAATACGAGTTTGCTGAGAAAATACTAGGTATCATGAAATCATTGAGAAACCTAGTAGCACATACTAAAATGATAGTTGAAGAGCCCATAAAATTACTTGAGGCTATGAACATAGAGGAGATAAAGGCCGATGAGAAGAGAATGAAGGATAGGTTGAAGTTGTACCATGTCACTTGATAACACAAAACTGCTGAATTTTCTAGATGAGATTGAAAAAGAATTAACACGTAAGATCGTGGTAGTTGCAGTAGGGGGAACAGCCATGACGCTTCTCAAGGCCAAATCATCTACGATAGATGTAGATTTTACAATACCTGATGAATATCATGAAGATTTTCAGACTGTTTTGAAAATTGTACAACCTGGATTCAGAGTAGATGTGACCGCTGGAAACTTGATATTTTTTACTTCTTTGCCAGATGATTATCTGAAAAGAAGTAAATTGATCAAAACCAAATTAAAAAAAATACAACTGAGAGCATTACATCCTGTTGATATTATAGTCACAAAGATTGCTAGGCTTGAAGAAAGAGATGAGCAAGATATTGAATCCTGCATGAAAAAATTCAAGATAACAAAGAACCAAATTATAAAGCGAGCCAACCAGATTCCTTCACTTGTTCATGATAAAACATTCCAAACTAATCTCAAAAA
>NZ_RCMC01000008.1:0-108 GCF_011319475.1 Candidatus Nitrosotalea sp. FS | reverse complement strand
GATTTTAACATCAAAGACGAGGATACGTACACTTAAGGCATTTTTACTTAATCTTGAAACCAGATAGCATATACGTAAATTGTCAGGATTGTGAAGACCATTTCAACA
>NZ_RCMC01000126.1 GCF_011319475.1 Candidatus Nitrosotalea sp. FS | reverse complement strand
GGAAATTTCACCCTTGACATACCAACAGAATCTAATCATGAAGTTATCTTTTTGTCAGTAATACAATATCCTATAGAGACAATTGGAACTGACTCGGTCTCATTTGTACCACCATCTCCCACAAATGACAACTGGTTTGATATCAATTCGGATGAAGAGATCTCAGTTCCATATGTGATACAATCAGATGAGAAAAATACAAGAATGCAGCTCAAGGGATGGTCATATGACGGAGAAGACACAAAACAAATTGAAAGACTAGAGTCTGGCATCTTTAATACGACACAGATCCACATGTCAAACAGCCATAGTGTTAATTTTGTATACATGACGCAATACTATCTTAATCTAGTCTCAGAATACGGTCACACTACAGGAGAAGGGTGGTATGATTCTGGCACTACTGCTACCATATATTCAAGTTCTGATAACGGCTTTCCAACACGACATGTCTTCACAGGATGGAATGGTCCTGTTTCGGATCCAAAGAAACAGACCGCCAGCATCGTGATGGGAGGTCCTGTGACGATTACTGCAAACTGGACTGTAGATTATACACCCATGATATTATTGTCAGCCCTTGTAGGAGGCGTGGGTGTTATAATAGCATACAAAAAACGGAAAATGCCTCCATCTAAGAAAATCTTGCCAACAAAACAGGAAAACTACAAGGAAGACACAAAAACTGAATCAAAACCAGTAGATGCTGTATCCCCTACAACGTCTGACAGAATATCAGACGATGCATATACAAAAGAGATTGAGGACTATATCCTACAAAAATCCTTGGCTAGGCTAGAACTGTTTGAAACTTCTAGTATTTTATCAAAAGAAAAAAATGCCAAAATAAAGGAAAAAATGACAAAAAGCGAATCGGATTGGTAATTGTATCATAAAGTCAGGTGGTTCGAAGGTTCGAACCAGATACAGAGCCAATCTCAGGAACAAAAAAATGCCAATTCGAAATAGTTGCTTAAATAGACTGTGAATAAACCGTAATCATGAATCTACAGGCCATGCGCTTGATTGCAATAATTGTAGTAGTATTGCTAGTAGGTTCACTCTCCTCAAATGTGGCACTGGCAACAAATGACGGTAATTCAGGCCTTGTTTCAATATTAAACCAGTCAAAAGAGGCAGCTCAGGAAAGAATGATGCAGTTACAAGATGCCGGAATTAATGCTACATCAGAGGTACAATCTCAATATTCACAAGGCCTAGTAGAATATCAATC
>NZ_RCMC01000295.1:1087-1228 GCF_011319475.1 Candidatus Nitrosotalea sp. FS | reverse complement strand
GCCTGTCATCGTTCTTCAGGCTGGGACCGCGGTCAACTACTTCGGCACTGGGCTGGTGCTTCCCTTCGAGATCATCTACCTGCACCAGGCCCGCGGCTTCCCAACGGCGACTGCGGGGCTGGTCCTGGCGGCGATCATGGG
>NZ_RCMC01000295.1:0-1076 GCF_011319475.1 Candidatus Nitrosotalea sp. FS | reverse complement strand
GCGGCGGTCATGGGCACGGCGGCGGTCGTAACGCCCCTTTCGGGTGCGCTGCTCGATCGTTTCCGTGCGAAGCCGATCCTGATCACCGGCAATCTCGCGAGCGCACTGGGTTACGCGGGCTTCGCATTCGTCGACCGTCCCTGGCAAGCCTTCGTCTGCTCGGCCGTCGGCGGCGCCGGGTTCGGAGTCGCGAACACCGCGAACCAGGTTCTGAGCCTGACCCTGGTCTCAGCGGAGCAGCGCGCCACCTCGATCGCGCTCCGCCGAGTCGCAGGCAACTTCGGTCTCGGCAGCGGCGCGACGGTTGCGGGCTTCATCGTCGCTTCCGCCAATAACCTCCGCGCGTTCCAGGCGCTCTACCTCTTCGACGGCGTCACCTTCGCTGTCTTCGCGCTGGTTGTACTCGCAGGGATCCCGAATCCTCGCCTCGCGAATGCTGCGTCGGCGAGCGACAGGGGAACAGGCTTCCGAGCAGTTGCTCACGATCGGCTCTTCCTCATCCTGATCGCCGCCAACATCGTGCTCGTGATGACCGGCGGCGCGCTCTTTTCCAACATCCTCGCGCCGTTCGCGAAGGCGCACACGCCTGTCGGGCCGGGCGAGATCGGCGTCGTCTTCTTCATCAACACCTTCTTCATCGTCGTCGCGCAGATTCCAGCCACACGGGTCGTCAAGCGGATGCGCCGCACACACGCTCTTGCCGCGACCAGCGCGCTATTTGCAATCGGCCTGCTCGCGGTCCTGCTCGCAACGCTAACGAGCTCGACGCTCACCGCTACCACCGTCTTGGCCGGGGTCGCGATCGTGATCGCGATCGGTGAGTGCGCGCAGTTCATCGTGCTCGGCCCAATCGTCGCCGACCTCGCACCGCCGCATCTGCTCGGCCGCTACATGTCGCTCTACGGCCTCACCTTCACGGTAGGCGTGGCCCTCGGCCCCGCGGTCGGCGGCGCGCTGCTCGCAACGTCACCCGACGCCGTCTGGTGGGGCGGCGCCTTGACGGCAGCACTGACCGGAGCCGGCTTGCTGCGACTCGGCGACCGGATACCCGACCCGCTCTTGCAGGCGCAATGCCC
>NZ_RCMC01000215.1 GCF_011319475.1 Candidatus Nitrosotalea sp. FS | reverse complement strand
GGATTGATCTTTCTAATGTTCGTAGCACCTGCGTCAGGAATTGCTTCAGCATTTGCATTTATTCGAGGTTTTATCAGAAAAGAATTCGGCCTAGGAAATTTTTATGTTGATTTTACAAGAATAATTTTAACACTTTTACTGCCGATTTCATTTTTCTCCGCTTTGCTATTGCTTTTCCTCGGTGTTCCTCAGACACTAGACTCTACAATCACAGTAGGCACATTGCAGAGTACTAGTCAAACAATTACTATAGGTCCAGTGGCTGCACTAGAATCAATAAAGGAGCTTGGAAGCAATGGCGGTGGATTCTTTGGAGCAAACTCTGCTCATCCATTTGAAAATCCAACTGGCGTCTCAAATGTCTTCGAATGCATTCTTATGCTTGTAATACCGTTTTCATTGCCAATAGCATATGGTCATTTGCTAGGCAAGGGGAGAGGAATTTCCATACTTGCTGCCATGTTAATCGGATTTGGTGTGATGCTTGCTCTAGGATTGTCAGAACATAGCGGTCCAACAGGCCTTGAGACAAGATTTGGTAGCTTTGGAAGCACTCTCTTCATGGAATCATCAGTAGCATCAAACACTGGTGCTGCAAACGCCGCTCTAACAGGAATGTCTCCAAATGCTGTGATTGGGTTCTTTTTGGGTATGTTTGTGCAAGCAATACCAGGAGCAGACGGTACGGGAATGATGATGATGATCATCTTTGTGGTGCTCACACTCTTTTTAGTCGGATTGATGGTGGGAAAGACTCCAGAATTTATGAGCATGAAGATAAATCCAAGAGACGTAAAACTTGCAGCCTTTGTGTTTCTTATACACCCAGCACTTATTTTGATTCCAACTGTGATGGCATATACTACTGAAAGTGCACAAACTATTCTCGGAGCACAAACAACTCCTGCAACATTTACCCAAGTTTTGTACGAATATAGCTCAGCTGCAGCAAACAACGGCTCAGATTATCTTGGAACATCTGCAAACACACCATTTTGGAATTGGTCTACTGCATGGGTCATGTTACTTGGACGTTATGCTCCAATTGGACTGATGTTGGCAATTGCTGGATCGTTTACCTTAAGAGACAGAAAAGAAGTTGTAGAACCAATAAAAACTTCAGGCTTTCTCTTTGTTGCCGTATTGTCTGTAATGGTATTCATTTTAACAGCTCTTACGTTCTTTCCGTTCTTGGCGATGGGGCCATTTTCAATGTAGTGTGATGAA
>NZ_RCMC01000128.1 GCF_011319475.1 Candidatus Nitrosotalea sp. FS | reverse complement strand
CTAGTGTCCCGAGTCACTCAAACCGACGGGTATAGTCTGTTGAGCTTGATGCGTGCGTTGGCGGTGGTAAAGCGCCAGTCTGCCTTGGCATGATGTTTGTTTCGACGATCCTGCCAGGCGGCGACCTCGGTGGCGAGGGTGTGCTTGTCGGGGATGCGGCGGTCCAAGCACTGCGCGGCAAGAACGCCCAGTTCGGCCTCGGCCATGTCCAGCCAGCTGCCGTGCTTGGGCGTGTAGTGGAACTCGAAGCGCTCGACGAGGCGGCGCGCTTCGCCGGCCGGGAAGGCTTGGTAGAGCGCGGCGGCGGTATGGGTGTTGAGATTGTCCTGTACCAAGACGATCTTGTCGGCGGCGGCGAAGTGGATGTCGGCGAGATCGGCCAGCGCCTGGGCGTAGTCGAGCGCGGTGCGCCGATCGGTCACCTTCACATGCCGCCAGCCGTCGAGCGGGGCGAACATCATGAAGAGATTGGCCGTGCCGTTGCGCTGGTATTCATGATCGACCCGCGCCGGCTGGCCCGGCTTCATCGGCACTGGCACACGGGTCTCGGCAACGAGCTGCTTTGATGTCTCGTCAAGGCAGACCATGGGGCGGTTGGGATCATGACGGCGCGTATAGACCTCCAAAACGTCCTCCATGGCGGCCACAAAAGCGGCGTTGGCGTCCGGCGGGATCACCCATTGCTGGCGAAGATGCGGCTTGAGCGCGTTTTTTTGAGCGTGCGTGCGATCGTATTGTCGCTGGCGCGCGCGACGATGTTCAATTCCACGACCTTTTCTTCCAGCAGCCGCAGGCTCCAGCGGGCATGCCCTGGCGGCGGCGCGGAACACGCCAGCGCGATCAGCTTGGCTTCCGCTTCGCCGTCAAACGTCCGCTTCCTGGCAGAGCTTGCCTGATGCCTGCGCCGCAGAACCGCCTCGAAACCCTCTTCGACCAGTTGCTGGCGGGTGCGGGCGACGGTGGAAAGGCCGCACTCCAACCCCGCCGCGATCCGGCTGTCGGTCCACGCCGGGCCGGCCTCGGAGCAATCGGCTTTCAACAGAATCCGCGCCTTCATAATCCGTTGCGCCGAGTGCTTGCCCTTATGGATGATCTCGCCAAGCCGGTCGCGCTCCACCGCGCTCAGCTTCACCACAAACTTCGTCGCTATCTTCGCTTGCCCAACCATGATCCCCTCCAGTGCCCAATCCGCGCTGCTAGAGAATCAGAACCCATATTCATAATCAACGACGCAAATCACTAG
>NZ_RCMC01000212.1:23532-30120 GCF_011319475.1 Candidatus Nitrosotalea sp. FS | reverse complement strand
TAGAAAATCCCCCATCTATTGCTTGTCGCAATTTCTTTTCATTCACAGTCATTGTTTTAAGAAGAGAGTTTACCACAATCAATGACGATATTACTATCTTTGAAGTTGGCCAAATTGAGACCTTGATTTGTTGTAGGTCTCTGTTGTATCCAGATGGCAAACCCTTTAGATTTGACAATATTGCCATTTGGTATCCTATTACTTGAGCAGTTTTTCCTCGTATTAGCTCAAGAATATCAGGATTCTTCTTTTGTGGCATAACACTTGATGTGGATGTAAATTTATCAGACAGTTCAAGAAAAGAAAATTCCGAAGTAGACCATATGATGAAATCTTCAGCCATTCTGCTCAGATTAGTCATCAGGATGGAAGAATTTCCCACATATTCTGCAACAAAATCTCGTGATGATGTTGCATCAATTGAGTTTTCTACTAGTCCTTTGAATCCAAGCATTTTTGCAGTAAATTGCCTATCAATTGGAATGCTTGTTCCTCCTACAGGGCCTGCACCAAGGGGTGATTCATTGATTCTGCCATATGCAACATAGAATCTATCAAGATCCCGAAATAGTGCATCAGCATATGCCAAAAGAAAGTGGGAAAACAGCCCCACTTGAGCTTGTTGTAGATGCGTATACAGAGGCATAATCGTATTCTGGTGTTTTTCTGCTAGTTGTATCAGTGTAGATATGACCTCGTTTAGAAAAAAACAGACAATATTGACATCATCACGTATCTTCATGCGTATGTCAAGTGCCACTTGATCGTTTCTTGAGCGCGCAGTATGCATCTTTCCGCCTGCTTCTTTTCCGGCTTTTTTTATCACTAGTGATTCAATTAGTTCATGAATGTCTTCGGCTTCTGATTTTTCAGAAAAGTTTTCTTTTTTCAGTCTCTCCAGCGCGCCGAGAATCTTTTCTGCTTCTGCTTTTGTAATAATTTTATTTTCTAAAAGCATCAGAGTGTGAGCCTGACTTCCTAGTATATCATACTGTGCAATTTGAAAATCATCTGAAATTGATGAAAGAAATTCTAATGTGTTTTCATCTAGTTTTCCCTCCAGTCTAGATCTGTACATCAAATTAGGAAATAGAATGGTTATATATAGCATAGACGCTTTTTTGATTTATGTCACAGGCGTCTCAAGACCTGAGAAGACAAATTTTTGATGAACTAACAAAAGTGGTTGATCCAGAAATAAATGTCTCAATAATGGAACTTGAACTAGTGGATAACATTGACATTGCAGGGACTGAAGTTAAGATTGATCTGCATTTGACCAGTCCATTCTGTCCGGCAATATTTGGATTCAAGATTGCACAAGATGTTCACGACAACTTGCTCAAAATAGAAGGCATCAATGATGTGAAAGTAAATGTTTCAAATCATTTCATGGCAGAGGCCATAAACAATCAAGTAAACACTAGCAAGAATCCTAAAAAACCTTAGAGTATTATTTTCTAAATCCTAACATATATCCCCTAAGTAGCTGTATTGCCATTGCTGGGTCTACACCTTTAGGACATACGTGGCTACAGGATCCCGCAAAATGACATCTCCATATTCCATGAGAGTCATCTATAATTTTGAGTCTCTCGTCTTTTCCTTTATCCCGGTTATCTGCTACGTATCGATAGGCTTGTGCTAATCCCTGAGGACCGATAAATGACTCATCGGTAGCCATTGTTGGGCATGCAGAGTTACACAGACCACACTTGATACAATAAGAGAACTGGAGAAACTTTTCAAGATCCTGCGGTGTTTGTATGAATTCCTTAGAGTCAGGTGTTACTTCAGAATCTTCTCTAATGATAAACGGCTTCATCTTTTTGTGGTTTGAGATCAATTGCTTAAAGTCAACTGCAAGATCTCGGATTATTGGAAAGTTGTTCATTGGTTCAACTGTTATAACATTGGAATCCAATTCTGAGACTTTTGTATAACAAGCAAGTGCGGGCCTTCCATTGATTTTCATTCCACAAGAACCACATGATGCTTGTCTGCAAGAATATCGTACTGCTACAGAGTGATCAAAATTTTGTTTCACATACAATATTGCCTCCAAAACAGTAGTCCATTTCTGTACTGGGACCTGAAACTCTGCAAAAGTAGACTCTTGTCCTTCTGATGGGTTTGACCTGGATATCCTCAGAGTAATGGTATCTGTCTGGCCAGTGGTTTTTGTATTAGATTTTGGTTCTTCAGATGGTTTTGCTGCTACAACTGCCATGACTAAGAAACCCCCATTCCAGCCATCAATATAGTTCTTGAGCCATAAGCAATCAATGCAGCCATGGCTGCAAGAGATCCATAATTGATCATTCTTTCATATGTAGAACCCTGTTTTAGTTCCAAAAGAATTACTCTGAGCCCATTAAAACCGTGTACTGAAAGCAAGATCAGTAGCACTTCTAACATAAGCGCATATGGAAGAAAATGATAGTTTGCAATCACATTTTGATATTGTAGTGAATCTGAAAATTTTTGTGACATCCTCATAAGTATATGCACAGCTACAAGTGCCACAGCTCCTAGTGCTGTTCCATAATGTATTTTCATGATAATACTTTCTCTCATCTTAATCACCAAACAGTACTGATGCACCATACATCATGGCTAATGCTGCAAGAGCAATTGAAACCCAGATGCAAAGTCTTTGTTTATAGTTAAGCGATGCTGCCTTGTATGGATATTCGGGTTGTCCAGGTTTCCCAACTCCTATACCTCCATGACCTAGCATGACTCGAATTCCGTTTGCAGTATGAAATACACACATTCCAATCACTAGCGTAAGAAGGATGTGACCTTGCGGAGTTTGTGTTAATTCTAGCATCTGATTCCATGCTATTTTTCCATTGACGATTGTGCTCGTTTCATAAATATGACCTATCAAATAGGCAAGTAGCCCAAGTCCAGTTAATCGCTGTATCCAATATGCAAATCGTTCTATTCCATATCTGGTGGGATTTGCCATTCCCTTTATACCTTCACGGTTTGACAATCTTTCTGCCACTAGTATTTCCTCTCCACTGGCTTGTATTTAGTAATAGTTACTGGATGTGTCTTCAGAACAGGTTCTTTGGTATCATAGTAAACAAGAGTATGGTGTAAAAAGTTCTTATCATCTCTATCAGGGTAGTCAACTCTTGCATGTGCACCACGGGATTCTTTTCGTGCAATTGCGCCCATCAGAATAACTTCAGCCACACGGAACATGGAATCAAGTTCCATAACATTTGTAAAGTTGGTGTTGTACTCTTTTGCCTTGTCATCAACATGTTTCCAAGTTTTTCGCTGTAGTTGTCTAATTTGTTTTAATCCTTCAACTAGATCGTTTTCAGTCCTAAAGACATAGGCTTTTGAATTCATTATGTCGGTTAACTCTTGACGTACTTCATACGGATTTACACTTCCACTGCCTCTAAAAATTCCGTCATAGATTCTTTTTTCTTCAGTAGCAATCAAATGTATTGGAAATTGAGGCTGAGATTTACCTTCAAGAATATATTTTGCTGCCAATTCTCCAGTTATTTTTCCCCATACAAGACATTCAGCTGTTGAGTTTGCACCCAACCTATTTGCTCCATGGACACTATTGCATGCAACTTCTCCAGCTGCCCATATTCCTTGTATTTCGGTTGCACCATCTATGTTTGTATGAATTCCTCCCATCATGTAGTGACACACTGGTCTAACATCAATTGGTTCATTGATTGGATCCACACCAGAGAATTTTAGCGAGATTTCTCGAATTGCAGGTAATTTTCCAATAAGTACTTCCTTGCCAAGGTGTGTAAGATCTAGTTTTAGACACTCTACTCCTGTTTCATTTTTGAAACCTCTTCCCTCGTTAATTTCTGTCATCATTGCACGAGAAACAACATCTCTTGAAGCAAGTTCAAGTTTGGTTGGTGCATATTTTTTCATAAATCGCTCTCCATCTTTATTTAACAGATATCCGCCTTCGCCTCTTGCACCCTCGGTAATCAAAATTCCAGATGGCAATATTCCAGTTGGATGGAATTGAACAAATTCCATGTCTTTTAGTGCCATTCCAGCACGATATGCCATGTCTAATCCATCAGGAGTTGATGCCAATGCATAAGTTGAGAAACTGTAGACTCGTCCAGCTCCACCTGTTGCAATGATTAGTGCTTTTGCTTTGAATGTGTAAAAGTTACCACTTGCAAGTTCGATTGCAGTAATTCCACAGAAGTGTTGACCGTCGTGTATTACAGATGTAACAAACCATTCGTTGTAAAATTCTATATTATCAAATTTCTGGCAAGTATCATACAGAGTTTGCATCTCGTAGAATCCAACTTTATCTTGAGCATATGTTGCACGATTAAAGCTGTAACCTCCAAATGCTCGTTGACCAATTCTTCCGTCTTCTCTTCTAGACCACGGCATTCCCCAATGTTCTAGCTGATATACTTCAGATGGCATTTCTTGGACAAGTCTTTCAATTACGTCTTGGTCTCCGAGAAAATCACTTCCTTTTACAGTATCATATACATGAGATTCAAGAGAATCTCCTTCCTCAGGATATAGAACTGCTGCGGTTCCACCCTCAGCAGATACAGAGTGTGAACGCATGACTTGAAGTTTTGAAACAACTCCAATCTTGATCGTTGAACTTACTTTTGCTGCTTGAATTGCGGCTCTAAGACCAGCAAGGCCAGAACCCACTATCAAGAGATCAAGTTCTATGCTGTTGACCATTATTCGACATTCTCCTTTCCACGCTTCATAAATATGTCTTGTGAAGGATTCCAATCAGGCTATATTACTATTATGTATGCCTAGCGATAATTTTTTATTATATTTGGAGGAACTTTGCTTTTCAAGGATTTTCAATATATTTCACGGGTTGTTGAAATAATATCCTAATCAGAAAAAGTCAAGAGTAGAAAAAATGTCAAAGATGAACTAAGCAATAAATAATTGTAGAACAGTATAGCCGCAGTTGACAAATATTAGAAAATTATTACTAGACAAGTCAAAACCTCTCGTTTTCCCAGGAGTCTATGATGCAATAACTGCAAGAATAGCACAAAAAGCAGGTTTTGAAGCAATGTTTCAGACAGGATATGGAACCTCTGCAGCACTCCTTGGCATGCCAGATTATGGTTTCATAGGATCAACTGAAACAATTGAAAACGCAAAGAGAATATGCAAATCAGTATCTGTTCCAGTCATAGTAGATGCGGACACAGGATATGGCAACCCATTGAGTGTATGGAAACTTGTAAACGAATTAGAGTCGGTTGGAGCATCAGGCATATTTCTTGAAGACCAGAAATGGCCAAAAAGATGTGGACACATGTCTGGTAAAGAAGTAATTCCAAAGGAAGAGTATGCTGAAAAACTTCGGGCTGCTGTTGATGCTAGAAAAAGTAAAGACTTCATAATTGTTGCAAGGACAGATGCTCGAGCAACAGAAGGCCTAGATGCAGCAATAGAGAGAGGTTTGCTTTACAAAGAGATTGGAGCTGATGCAATTTTCGTTGAAGCCCCAAAATCAGTTGAAGAAATGAAGAAAATAGGCAAATCAATCAAGGCTCCGCTAGTTGCAAACATGATAGAAGGGGGTGCAACACCTGTTCTTTCATCCAAGGAATTGCACCATATGGGATTCAATCTAATTTTGTACCCATTATCAGTGCTTTATGCAAATACTTTTGCAACTATGAGTATTCTCAAAGAATTGAAGAAAACTGGAACTACATTAAAGTTGAAAAAATCTCTAGTGAGTTTTGACGAATTCAATAACATTGTAGATCTTTCCAAATTTAAAAAAATGGAAAACAAGTATTCAACAAAATAAGTAACAAAAAAGAAAAGAGTCTTTCAAGGTATCCTATCTAAGAGTGAGTTCTCTTTACTTCTATTTCTATAGTAGAAACATTCCTAGAGCGTCCATCTTGTGATTGCATTTGTTCTGAACCTATCTTGATGTTTCCGACTGCATAGCCAGCATTTTCTGTTTTTCGTGCAATGATTTGAGCAACATCTACTGCATGGCCGATACTAAGTCCTCTTGCCTTGATTGATATTTTTGGTTGATTTGCCAACTGTATGAGCGCAGAAGTAACATACGACATCAGTGGCTTCTTTCCTATGTAGATAATGTCTCTAGATTCGGACATGCGCTAACTACCATTTGGGATAATTTAAATCTAAGAATGAAAAATTCGAGGCAATGAAGTTTTTGCTGTTACTAGTTTTTGCAGTAACAATTATCGGAGCTAGTTCTGCGTACGGATACGAGGAGGTTTCAACATCTGACTTTAAGATAGTAAATTCCCTTGGTGAGGAGATAAAATCGCCCGTAGTTGACCAGCAGCTTAACTTACAAACATCATTGAAGAACATGAATGGAAAAAATATTGATTGGGCATACATAGTTCAAGTAATCAATTCAGATGGAGCAATTGTTGATCTCAATTATGCAACAGGATCTCTTGCAAATAATCAAACCCTTGCTGCAGCACTTTCATGGACTCCTAGTGAACGAGGAAATTATAAAATCGAGATATTCATCTGGGACAATTTACGCGACATAAATCCACTTGCTCCCATGTC
>NZ_RCMC01000212.1:0-23517 GCF_011319475.1 Candidatus Nitrosotalea sp. FS | reverse complement strand
GTGGGATTTGAACCCACGATCTCACCCATGCCAAGGGCGTATCCTACTAGGCTAGACGACCGGCCCATATTCAACCAGAATATTACATCTGATTTGCATTAACTTTTTTTGAGAGGTTATTAACGTTTAGTGTAAATCAAAAATTTAGGACACAAAATAGCAACATAAGATATTTAACTATCTAAATCAAAAATCCTCGCGTGGTCGTAGACAGCAAAGCAATAATTTCATACATACAAATTCAGAAGGAAGACTTAGCAGTTTTCAGATTCAAACCAAAAGAAGGTGGAGAAGTACCGCAATACAAGGCTGGACAATTTCTTACACTTGGAGCACATGTAGCAGCAGAAAACAAGATTATTCGAAGAGCATACTCAATTGCATCAAATCCAGAGAACAGAAATTATATTGAATTATACATAAGATGGGTAAGAAAACCACTTCCAGGACGTCTTACTACAGTATTATTTAGTGCAAAAGAAGGAGATGAGATAATTTGGCTAAAACCAACAGGTCCTTTCACCATAGAAGAGAAGAAACCAGACGGTGAACCAGACAATAGAAGAATAGTTTGTCTTGGGGGTGGTACAGGTCTTGCTCCATTTCTCAGTTATGCAAGACATCTACATGCAATAGGAAGTAAAAGAGAGATTGTAGTATATCATGGCGCAAGCTATGTTGATGAATTAGGTTACAGAGATGAATTAACCAAACTAGAAGAAGAAAGTCTTGACAGAGGAAAAGACAAGTGGAACTTCAGATATAGATCAACCATTAGTAGACCAGATGAATGGTTTAACAGGACTTGGAACGGTCACAAAGGCAGAGTAGAAAGTTTCTTACAGTCAAAAGATGGGGAAATGTCTCCACTTGAAAAGATGGTTGGCGAGAAAGTCACAAAAGATAACACAGTATTTTTCATATGTGGCTGGCAAGGAACCATAGATGGTTGTTTAGATGTATTGACACCAAAAGGCTTTGTCACAGAAAGAAGTAAGAGAGCAGACAAGAGCTTTGAAATAAAATACGAGTCATACGGCTAGAAAGATTCTTTGAAAGAATAATATTCTATTACCATAGCGAGTCTTACAGGGACGTAGGTTAGCTTGGTAGACTGCCAGCCTCGGGCGCTGGATGTCGTGGGTTCAAGTCCCATCGTCCCTATTCTTGCAGGCATCCTAACAATTCCAAATAAATGATTGAAATATGACACGAAAATACAGAAAGGCGATTGGCAACAGCAATCTATCTAGCGCATCTAAATCCGGTTACCAAAGCCCACGTAGAGATCATCAATGAATTAAAAAACGAAAATCAAGTAAGAGTCCTACCAGTAATATTCATGAAAAATGGTAAGGAGATCAATAGTAGAAGTTTCCCTTTTAGTTATGAATTGAGGAAAAAAATGCTCCAAGCGGTATTTGACAGCAGTGTCACAGTTGTTCCAAATTATACATTTTATGCACCATTTGCAAAATACATGCCTCCAATGTTATCGCCTTATTCTTGGAAAATAAAAAAACAGATTCTGGATGGAACAGCAACAGATTATTTCACATATACTGGAGACAAAGCTGAAGGTTTTGTGCTCAACCTATACGGACTCAACCCCCGAGTAGGTAAGAGAAAAGAAACCTCGGCATCTTCTGTAAAACAAAAAATGTTTGATTCAGCAATGGGAAAAGATACGGATTGGGAAGATTATGTTGAACCCGAGGTAGTACGAATAATACATGATAATTGGGAAGTTGTAAAGAAATTTGCAAATGCAGAGGATCTTACATATAGAATACTAGGAATGAAGTTTCCCAGTACAGGATTCTGGTAGAAATAGATTAATTATAGACAGATTCGGTTTTTCAATATGAAACCTTTTGTTCCAAAATTTGTCTGGTTCGATGGAAAACTGGTAAGAGATGAAGATGCCAAAGTCCCAGTCATGACTCATGCCATACATTATGGAACTTCAGTTTTTGAAGGACTGAGAGGATATTGGAATTCCAAAAACTTGAATATTTTTAGATTACAAGATCATATCAAGAGATTTAGGAATTCAGGAAAGGTGTATTCAATTGCTCTTAGATTTACAGACAAAGAAATTGCTAATGCAATAATTCAGATTTGTAAAAAAAATAATGTGAAAGAATCATGTTACATAAGACCATTTTACTTTGTAGGCAAACATGGAATTAATCTTCATGTAACCGATAACACTCCAACGCATACAGCCATAGTTATGTTTCCTTTTGGAGAACTGTTTAACAGAAATGGAATCAAAGTAGGCATATCTTCATGGAGACGAATCCATGACATTTCCACACCGCCACTTGCAAAAATGGGTGGAAACTATCTCAATTCCATACTAGCAACACAAGAATCAAAGAGAAATGGTTACGATGAAGCCATATTATTAGATCATCTAGGAAACATAAGTGAGGCACCTGGAGAAAACATATTCATCATAAGAAATGGAAAGTTGCTAACACCCCCACCCAGTTCATCAGCATTGGAGGGAATAACAAAAGATTCCGTAGTCAAGATAGCAGAAGATCTTGGATACCAGATAGTAGAACGCGAAATTCCCAGAACCGAGATTTATTTTGCTGACGAAGTATTTTTGACTGGTACTGCAGCAGAAATAAGTCCGGTCATCTCAATAGATGGTAAAAAAGTTGGAGATGGTAAAGTTGGAAAAATTACAGAAAACATTAGAAAAGTCTATTCAGATATAACCATGGGTAAAAACAAGAAATACTCAGAGTGGATAACACCGGTGTATTAGGATGAAGATAGTTCAGATAGGCACAGGTGGCTTTGGAAAAAACCACGCTAGAATTCTTTCTCAACTTGGAGTTCTCTCAGCCATATGTGACATGAATGCTTCCAGAGCAAAAGAGTTTGGTGAAAAATATTCAGTGAACCATTATTCATCTCTAGACACTCTTATGGATTCAGAAAAATTTGATGCGGCATTTGTATGTACACCTACTTCCACTCATTTTGATCTAGCAAGAAAGCTCCTAGAACAAAAGAAAAATGTTTTTGTGGAAAAGCCAATGACTTATCTTTCTAGAGAAGGTGAAGACTTGTTCAAATTAGCCAAGAAAAATAAAGCAATTCTCACAAGTGGATACATTGAACGATTCAATCCAGCTGTTCACTTGTCAAAGAATACGTAAAAACAAAAAAGTATGGCGAATTGATCATGCTAGAATTCCACAGAGAGAATAGAATGCCAAATCACATAAAAGATGTAGGAATTATCTATGATACTTCAGTACATGATATTGATACTGCCATGTGGTTATTTGATGACGTACCAGAAGTGGTGTTTGCAAGGTCTGGAAAAATAAGACATGAGCATGAGGATTTTGCAACAATAATGCTTGGTTTCAAAGATAACAGGGTTGCAATCATATCATCAAACTGGATTACCCCAATTCGAGTAAGAAAATTCAATGCAGTGTGTGGAGATGCCATAATTTCTTCAGATTTTATTACACAAGAGGTAAAAATTGAAACTAGTTCAGGAGCAGAAATACCTAGAAAGGAAACCGAAGAGCCTTTACTTTTAGAGATAAAAAATTTCATAGCTGCAATAGAAGGAAAAGAGAGCATAAGAGTAAAAGCAGAAGACGCAGTGAATACAACCAAGATTGCAGAAGCGGCACTTTTATCTAGCCAGAAAGGAACTCCAATTTATCTGGGTTTAAAATGAACAAAAAATTAATGGAAATCCTTGCTTGCCCAATAGACAAACACTTTCCACTTGAGTTAGTGGAATTGTCCTCAAAAGACGAAGTTGTTTCTGAAGGTACGATATTTTGTTCAAAGTGTTCTAGATACTATCCAATAATAGAGGAGATCCCCATAATGTTGCCTGATGAATTAAGAGACAAGAACCAAGATATCGAATTCTTGACTAAACACAAAGGTACTCTTCCAGATAAAATTGTTACAAAAGGCGTTCCATGGCACCTGTGATACTAGATGGTAACCAATTTCATTTCTGAAAAAGCAAAACTTGGAAAAAATGTAAAGGTATGGCATTTTGCATATGTGGGAAACGATACTGAAATTGGAGATAATGTCAAGATAGGCTCGCTTGCACATGTTGATTACAATGTCAAGATAGGAGAGAATACTATGATAGAGGGACTTGTTTACATACCACCACTTTCAAGAATTGGAAAAAATGTCTTCATTGGCCCTGCTGCATCTCTAACTAATGATCCATATCCTGCTAGCAAAAAGATGATAGGAGTTACCATAGAAGATGGGGCAGTAATTGGCTCAAGAGCAGTCATAAAGGCAGGAGTCAAGATAGGAAAAAACAGCGTAGTAGCAATGGGAGCAGTAGTAACAAAAGATGTTCCGCCCAATTGTGTAGTAGTAGGAGTTCCAGCCAAGGTCAAGTATTCAAGAGAAGAATACGACAAGAAAAAGAAAAAGTGGGAAGACAGTTAGTGACTAATTTGCTTGTGAAATATCCAGTTCTTTATTTTTGACATTATCAAGATCCAAATTACTACAAGCATAATTGCGATACCAGCTTTTACTGCAGAGTCTATTAGATTATCCAACTTGCCAAAGCCATGTATTGAGATATGCGCAATTATTGGTACAATCAATGCGCCTCCTGCAATAATCAACAACCACATGACAAATATGTAGAAAAAAATCGGAATTCCTCTCATAGCTTAACTCCCATCATAAAAGATGTTATTATTGCAAGCGCTGCAGAAAATAAAGCAAGTTTGAATATTACAAATCCCACTTGTTTCTCTGTAAGAGGCCCATTTGCGAGGATCAATCGTACAAGAGTAACAGGAGCTGATTTATCAATGCTTGCCATTAGCTTGAAGTCTTCAGTATGTACAACGGGGTTTGCTTTTATCTGCCTATGTTCAATTATTCTTTTTACGCTAGAAAGAAAGAGAAAAGAGTTTATCACTGCAGGAAGTAATGCGATTGCGGCAACGATTTCAACATGACCGACAATAGACAATGTACCATACATTGCGCCAAGAGTTAGTGCACCAGAGTCTCCTGGAAATATCTTACTTGGAACTTTATGGTATTTGTAAAATGCTAGAGATACAAACCCAAGAGGTAAACTTGCCAATGCAACATCATAATTGTGTACAATGACAAGACAAATGGTAAGAGCAAAACTTGCAATGGTCATAAATCCACTTGCAACACCATTTAGTACATCGATAGAATTTATTGTATTTCCCATTACCGGAATGATGAAAATTATCAGTGCCAAATAGAGTTCTGGGATCTTGACTGAGCCAAATAACGGAAATGCAAGATGTGGATCATATGTTCCAAGCAAAATAATAGGCAGTGCAGAAACTGCAAGCGCTAATGGTTTGAACCATCCTCCAAGTACCTTTCTATCGTCAGCCAAACCAACAAGAAAGGCTAGGGAGGTTGTTACTATAATTGCCAGTATGGCGGTAGAAGGAAAAAAGGCATATAGTGTAAGTTCAGAAGCCAGAATTCCTGCAAGAATAGAAGGCCCTCCAGGACGTGCAACCATTATTGCAACCTCTTTGTTATAGTCTTTTACAATCATATTTTTTTTTGTCAATACTTTGATCAGACTAGGAGTAATTGCATAAACAGTAACAAATGCCACTGCTGAGATCAGTATTGCGATGATAGTTCTATCCAGCATCATCTTATCTTTTTAAGATGTGTCTTTATGTTTTCTGCAACAAGTGGTCCTATCTTATCCATTTTGGCTAGCTTTTCAACAGATATTTTGGTCAGATCCTCTGTTGTTTTTATGCCATTCTTGAATAGTATTCTGGCCCTAACTCTTCCAATTCCTTTTATTTGTACCAAATCAACGAGTTCACCTTTTATGCCATATACTACTCTGGACCTCAATGAATCAATCTCGGTCAGGATCTCATCTTTTTTTTCTAGTTTTGCGATTTCATAAAGAGCATGAATGAGCCAGTCTGCAGTCTCTGCCATCCTATGCATATCACCAGATTCTATACCAAAATTATCAGACAGAAATATCTCGCTTGATTCATTTATCCAAGCATGTATTGCAAGAAGACTTCGGTTACAATCGTATTCGGATATAGGTTCTATTAATTGATCAGCATAATTTTCAATCAAAGTGCCTACAAACTCGTAATCTTTATTTCTTAATGAAAACTTGGGGAAAAAATCTTCGGAAATTGTAATCAGATGTAACAAGCCAAGAGCATGTCCTTTTGTTGAAATTCTTTCCAAAGACTTTCTAAACAATACTGCTGTCAGAGGATCAATATACAAAGTAGAGGTTTTTTTGCCAAATTCTGTAGCTATGTATCTATCTCCTTTTTGCTTTACAAGATCTTCTGATTCTAGATATCTCAGAGATATCTGAATGTGGAACTTTATTGTGGTTTTTCTTTCTTGAGAACCTGAAAGTGTTTTTGAAAAAAATTCCACAATATTTTCTCTCTTAATGCCAGGATTTGTAGATATAAAACTGAGAAGATGTATTCTTAATGCCTTGTCTCCCGTAAGTTTGGAAGAGATTGGTTCTGGAGTTCCGTTAATGTAATAGTCAAAGATTTCATCTCCATTTGAGTTGCCTACAATTATTGCTTCGCCGTACTTGTCATATTGCGGTCTGCCTGCACGACCACACAGTTGTTTGTACTCCAATATGCTAATCGGTTTGTTAGTACCATACTTTGCGTCGTACCTAGCCAAACTAGCAATAACTACTCTTCTCGCTGGAAGATTCACTCCTGCAGCTAAGGTAGGAGTAGATGCCAAGATCTTTATTCTTTTGTTTCTAAATTCAGATTCAATCAAATCCCTACAATTAGAATTAAGACCAGCATGATGAAATGCCACACCATTTTTAATTAGACTGGCCAGAGTTTTAACAAGTTCAGTATGTTCATTATCATCTAAAATTTTTTGGGAAATTTTTTCTAGCGTTTCTTTTTCTTCGTTGTTTAATGTCTTTGATACAGCTTCTGATGTCTTTGTAGCAAGTGATACAGAACGAGTTCTAGTTTCTGCAAATAAAATCGCTTGACCCCCATTATTTAGTGAGTCTAGCCCCAAGTCAACTGGCGGTCCTCTGATGCTTGTCTGGATTTCAAATTTTTTGTTGTCTTGCATAGTTACTACACCTTGATCATAGACTCCTTCGGACAATGGAACTGGTCTCCATTCACTATGAACTAGTTTGCACTCTAACCAATCAGCAATTTCATCAGCATTAGTGACAGTAGCACTAAGAGCCAGTATTTGTGGTTTTTTTGGCAAAAGTTTTAGCTTTGTGAGTACGATTTCAAGGGTTGGTCCCCTGTCATCATCTCCCAACAGATGAACTTCATCAGCAATTACAAGACTTATTTGATCTATCCATTCAGCACCCTGTCTTATTATAGAATCCATTTTTTCATTAGTTAGTACAAGTATGTCATTTTGACCTAGATTTTTTTCAGATGCATCAAAATCACCTGTAGATATTTGGATTTTTAGATTCTTGCCAATATCAACAGAACCAAGTTTTTTAAATTCATTGAACTTTTCTGATGCCAAGGCCTTTAGAGGACTGAGATAAACTATTTTGCCTCTCTTTTCAGATAGGTGTCTTATTATTGCAAGAATTGCAATCAATGTCTTGCCGCTTGCAGTAGGCGCAGAGACCAGTATACTCTTGCCTTCAAGCAATCCAGCTTTTACTGTCTTTTCCTGCGGTGGATATAGATTCACATATCCATTTTTTTGCAGAAATTCAATTGTAGAAGGAGGAATATCTAACTGCTCTATTTTCATACCCGGTTATAATGACCAGGTTTTGATTCATAAATAGCTGACTCTCTTTGCAATTTTTTAAGGTATTTTCTTGCTTCATCTTCTGTGAATTTATCAGTCTTGATTAGTTCTTTAACAAATGCTTTTTCTTCAACTGGTCTCTTTTCATCACCTTCAAGTGATTTCATTACATCCATGAATAGTTGCATTTTTGAGACCTCACTATGAGGACGACCTTGGAGAACTCCCAGATCAACTTTTCCAGTATTAACATCAACTCCTGCATCTTGTAACATGCTTTGCATAAGGAATATAGCTCGTTCTGCATCCTCTCCATCAACTTGTGTTTTCATCAACAATCTGGCTCTTGCTGTTGCCAATCTCACAAGTCCTTCTAATTGTCTAGGTGTTACTGTGATCATTCCTTCAGATTCCACATTTCTCATGGTCATGTAGTAATTTAGGATTAAATCTTCTGCTTCTGGAGTGAGGTTTGGATCAAATCTCTTTGCATACGATAGATATTTTGTGAGAATGTCAACATCAATTAGGGACTTGGTGTCAGTTCCTGACACTCTGTGTAAATTCAATATGTGTCTTGCAATTCTTGTGTCTCTTTCTTTTGATGGAATATCTCTGACAACAAAGATGAGATCAAAACGTGTTAAGAGTGGAACTGGGAGATTAACGTTCTCGGTGATATTCTTAAAAGGATCATATTTGCCAAACATCGGGTTTGCCGCAGCCAAGATTGAAGTTCTGGCATTCAATGTTGCTACAATTCCACCTTTTGCAATGCTTACAGATTGTTGTTCCATCGTTTCATGTAATGCACTTCTGTCTTCTGGTTTCATTTTATCAAACTCATCTATACAGACAAGACCTTGATCTCCCAGTACTACGGCACCTGCTTCAAGCATCATTATACCAATTTTATCCCTAACAACTGCAGCTGTTAATCCTGCTGCGGTTGAACCTCTTCCAGAGGTATAAAGTCCTCTTGGAGCAATTCTTGCACAGAATTTCAACATTTCACTTTTTGCAGTACCAGGATCACCCACCAAAAATACGTTGATATCTCCACGAATTTTAGCACCGTCTGCAAGGATTTTTTGAGTAGATCCTACAATTAACAATAAGATGGCTTCTTTAATTATATCATGTCCGCTCACATGTGGTGCAAACGAGGCTACTAACCTGTCATAGATATCATTATTTTTAACAAGTGATTTGATTATTCTCTCTTCATCAGGTGAGATCTCTTCTCGTTCGGTACTTCTAGAAGTTTTATTTCCACGTCCACGATGAAATTCTATGTTATTACCTTGAACTCGCAATCTGTAGATACCGCTTTTTCCTCTCATTGAAGGAATGTGTTCTTGTTCAATTCTTACAATTCCTGTCAGTATGATACGATCTCCCGGTCTTGCGTTATCAACCAAGTCTTGTAAAACTGTGACATCAAGATAGTGAGGTAGTTGACCTGGAGGCAAATCTTCTGGTAATTCTTGGAGCCTCACCATTTGAAAATCAATGAACTTACTTTGTTCTGGACTTATCTCAAGATCTCTATGAGTACATTTTCCATTATCACATTTTAATGGCTCTTTAAACTCTAGACCTTTTTCTTGAACTCTCACAGTCTTGTGGTTATCAGGACAAAAGTAGACTAGTTCTTTTGCAAGGGGTTTGATTTCAGAAGATCTAACTACCATTCCAGATACACTTATCACTTTTCCAATTACCTCTGCATTTACTTCACGCAAGCTTCGATGTGATGGATAGTTAGAAATTCTTACTCTAATATCATGACGAATTTTTTCTGCATATTGTGGAAATCTTTCTTTGAGAATGTCTTTTATTGCTCCGCCAAAGGCTCGAAGTATCTCGTCAGGATCAGTAGTAAATACAGACTCAATTTCCGGATATGAAACTAGATCATTATAGTCAACTACAATGTATTGTGTTTTCTTTGCCATCATTTGATCTATTTCGTCAACATATTTGTAAGCGTCAGACTTGTCTTTGAACTGACTAAGAAAATCTTTCACTTGATCTTGAAGTTTACTCTTTGAAATCGATTCAGACTGTGCGGTCATTTTTTATCACCCATTATTTGTTGTTTAAATTCGGCACTATTGTTATGGATATAATCAAACAATGTTCTTTCTTCAATTGTTAACTTTTTTGCCAAATCAGCAGTCATTTTGGAGGAATCTGCCAGTCTGATTATTTTTCCTTGTCGTTTACGAATAAGAGAATTCAACATGCTTTCTATTTTATCACGGTCTTCTTGTGGAAGTCTTCGTGTGAATGAATTCACTTTGATATAGAAATCAAGATCTAATGTAGAGAGATCAAAGTCACCTTGTACATTTTCTTTCATGACTGCCTGTTTCAAGGCTACAATCATATCAGTATCTTGTACTTCAACTAATTTTTCTGAGGACAGTACTTCAGCTATCCATCTAGAGATACTCAATATTTCTCCTTGTTTAGCTTCAATTGACGTCAATGGTGCTTCTATTTTGAGATCATGACCAAAATTGACTTTAACATCCTGTAAGCGGTATCCTATACTATGTACCTGTATGAGCTCTGAAATGTGCAATTTAATCGATCCTCCTTTGAGCCGCTAAAGGGATCGATCGATCAATTCTATTAACCATTTAGTTCGATCATTTGATCTAGATTCTATCTGTACAAATTTGTTCCTGTTCATAACTGACATACTTGCTTTCTCATTTAACATGTGAGGAGTAACCATCATAGCAATGAGAGTCTTTTTCAATCATAATAACGATTGGTCATATAGTAATACCCAACTTTGCTTCAGATCTACATTAATAATTTACAAACACAGTTTCTTAGACTTAATTTTATTAGTAAGTGAAAGACGTATGTCCCTATGACTGAATCTTCGATGTGGGTCGAAAAATATCGCCCGACCAAGATCTCATCCATCATAAATCAAAAAGAGATAGTGGGTAGTCTTCGATCTCTTTTGAAGAACACATCAGAGATGCCCCATCTGTTATTCTCGGGTTCTGCAGGAGTTGGCAAGACTACAACTGCATTGTGTCTTGCAAGAGAGATTTTGGGAGAATCATGGCACGAACATACCTTGGAATTGAATGCTTCTGATGAACGTGGTATCAACATGGTAAGAGAAAGAGTAAAGAAATTTGCAAGATTTTCAGGTTTAGACACTAGTATTCCTTTCAAGCTCATAATTTTAGACGAAGCTGATGAGATGACCTCAGACGCCCAGACTGCTTTAAGAAGAATCATCGAAGACACTGCAAAGCATTGTAGATTCATAATGATCGCAAATAACATATCAAAAATTATAGATCCACTCCAGAGCAGATGTGCTGTTTTCAAATTTACACGAATATCAGAAGAAGACGTAATCAACCACTTGGAAGAAATTTGTAAGAAAGAGAAGGTAAAATATAATCAAGAGGGTTTGAAAACTTTGTATCAGAATTCAGAAGGTGATATGCGTCATTCCATAAACATGTTGCAGGCCGCAGCAAGCATTGGAATGATTAACGAAGATAATGTAACAGCCTCTGCAGGACTTTCTAAAACAAGTGATGTAAGCATTGTTTTAAAACTTGCACTTGGAGGAAAAATTTCAGAAGCTAGGAACAAAATGATTGAACTTATCAAAGTATATGGAATGTCAGAGTCTGATTTTTTGAAATATCTAAATGAAGAGTGTTATAGAATCAAGACCACACATTTGTCAGAGATGTTAGAAATCATAGCAAAATATGATTACAGGTTAATCATAGGAGCTAACCCAGAGATCCAGTTGTCTGCATTATTGGCAGAACTTGGAAATATAGAAAAATAATAGCGCAGAGAGAGGGATTTGAACCCCCGGGTGCTTGCGCACATAGGCTCTCAAGGCCCACGCCATGCCGGGCTAGGCGACCTCTGCGAGTTTTTTTTGTAAGGACTGGTTAAAATTTGTTTAAGATCATGTGTTTTGTAGACATCCGTAGGGATTATCAAATAAGAAAAAGAAAAGGGACGAAAAATTCTAGTGGTGTGCGTGTGGATTGGCAGAACCGGTTTCCATTTTTGTAAAGGTTCCAGCTGCTTTCTCATGGTGTTCTAAGTTAGATTGGTCTACCTTGATGGCTTGTGGAGGACAAACTGAAACACATGCCATGCACCAAATGCAGTCATGTTCTCTAATAGGATCAGCCTTGTCAGTGTAGTCCTTTCTGTGTTCTTTTTCAGATTCACCAGTTCCAGCAAATGTTGCATCTACTGTCTTCATTGCAGGAATATCTTGTTCTGTTCTATACCATTGGAAAACTTGGACTGGACATGCTTCAATGCATGCACCGTNCATCTACTGTCTTCATTGCAGGAATATCTTGTTCTGTTCTGTACCATTGGAAGACTTGGACAGGACATGCTTCAATGCATGCGCCATCTGCAACACATGAATCCCAATCTACAGCTACCATTGTACCACTTACACCTACTGGTTCGATTTTTTCTCCTCGAGCCTTGAAGGACTCGATGCAATTTTCATCTTTTGAGGCTTCTGCTAATCTACCAGGGCCCCATCTAAAGTGAAAATGCTCACCATCGGCGTGATTTATTTTTCCAATTGGTTTCATACCTTTTGGAAAATCTTCTGGTATCGGCATAGTTTTTTGTCGCAGGGTATGTTATTTAAACCTAGACAAAATTAAGTAAATTTTGCAATCTCTTTTTCGTGTATGTCTTGATTTAACTGATCAACCTTGATTGCTTTTGTAGGACAGACTTCAACACAGGCCATGCACCAAATGCAGTCTGCTTCTTTTACAGGATTTGCTTTGTCAGTGTAATCTTTTCTATCATTTCTACCCGTTTCACCAGGATTTTTGTACCATTCAAAAACTTTGACTGGACAGCTTAGTAAGCAAATTCCATCAGCAATANAATCCCAGTCTACAGCTACAAATGTGCCGTGCACTCCGATTGGTTTGATCTCTTCACCTGCAGCCTGAGAATCAGCTTTTACTTTTGGATCTGTTGACGCTTCAGCAAGGCGTCCAGGACCCCATACCAGATGATAATTTTCACTCAGAGGATCTTTGAATTTTTCAATCACATTATGATTTGCAGGAAAATTTTGGTCTATAGGCACAATATCCGAGATTATTGTTAGTTATTTAAAGTGTATACAAGATAAATTCATATCTTTCACAAATCGCCCTAGTTTATTGGGAATTTTCAAATATGATGTATATCGCAATCCTAACGTCGGTATCTATGCCAAGTGTAATGACAAATTTGTTTTCATACCAAATGGATTTGCGTCTACAAAAGCAAAAAACTTGGCAGAGTTTTTAAAAACTGATTATGTATTCACATCAGTAGCAAATACAAGATTGCTTGGACCAATGATGGTAGTAAATAACAGAGGACTTTTGCTTCCACATAATTGTCACGAAGAAGAGATATCACATTTAAAAAAATCAACTGGGCTAAATGTTGACATACTTGATACAAAACACACTGCATTAGGGAATCTGATTTGTGCAAATGACAAGGGAGCAGTCATGTCACCACTTATTCCAACAGAATATGTCAAAAAAGTTGAGGATGTGTTAAGAGTAGAGGTGATAAGAAAAAGAGTTGCAGGGTATCATCAAACGGGTGCAATGACGGTAGCAAATTCTAAGGGCGGAGTAATTCATCCATCAACAGAAGAAGAAGACATTAAAACGATATCACATGTATTGGGCGTAGAATTAGAGCCTGCAACTATTAACGGTGGATCTCCCTATCTTTGTTCAGGCATGCTTGTAAATAACAACGCTACAGTAGTAGGAGGACTCACAAACGGTCCAGAGCTTGTAATGCTGACAAAGGCATTCAGAGTTGAAGATTAGATTTTACATCATTTAACAGAACATCAATCTTTACCTGTTTTTCAGAACCGTCTTCCATATTTCTGACGATTACACAATCATCAGCATATTCCTTTGGAGCAACTATTATGACACGCTTTGAAGTAGAAGCAATTTCCATCTGTTTTTTCAATGATTTTCCAGATAGCTCTACATCAGTGGGAATACCCAGTAGCCTTAGTTTAGAAGCTAGACCAATTGCGATTTTTTGCATATCATCGTTAACAAAAACCACAGATATTCTGGATTCTAGCAGATCTGTTCCTACATTCTGTTTTTCTAATAACAGTGCAATTCTTTCTACTCCTNGAAGCAATTTCCATCTGTTTTTTCAATGATTTTCCAGATAACTCTACATCCGTAGGAATGCCCAGTAGCCTCAGTTTAGAAGCGAGACCAATTGCGATTTTTTGCATATCATCGTTAACAAAAACCACAGATGTTCTGGATTCTAACATATCTGTACCTACATTCTGTTTTTCTAATAACAGAGCAATTCTTTCTACTCCTNACATCAAAGTTTCTTTCAAACACTTCAAAGACAATTCCAGAGTAGTAATCAAGACCTCTTACTATACCAAAATTTATCCTGACATTATGCACGCCACGATTTTTCAACGTATCAAACAATTGTAGAATTTTGTTCCAGTTTTTTATTTGACTCGTATCAATTTCTTTTTCGATTTCCTCAGGAAGTCCTTTGATCTCAGAGAATTTTAGAATTTGTTCTAATTCTGGTACAGAGTAACCCTTTTCCTGATATTCTTTAATGATATCCTGTTTTCTCTTTTTTTGAATCTTATCAACGGCTCGTAGAATATCTCCAATTACATCAGGTGACTCAGATTTGAAGATACTTCGCACATAGGATTCAACGAGTTCTCTGTCACAGATATCAATTACAATATTTTCAAGTCCTAATCTAGTCAAGAATTTAGATGTAAAATCAATTATTTCAGCATCAGATTCTATGCTTGGTTCTCCATAGATCTCAATGTCCCACTGATGAAAAAATCTATACCTGCCTTTTTGAGGCTCATCATAACGCCATACACCGCCAAATGTAGAAATTTTGGCAGGTAGTCGCATAGATTTTTGCGAGGTAGCAAAACGTGTAAGACCAATTGTAAAGTCAAAACGTAATGCAACTTCTCTGTTTCCTTTGTCGGTAAAGTAATAGATTTCATTTTTTATTGACGGTCCACTTTTGGTTTCGATTACAGATAACAATTCAATTGGAGATGGTTCCATGTATTGAAAACCAAACAGATTTGATGTTTCAATGAATTTTTGACGCACGTATTCAATTGTATAGGATTCCTTTGATTCTATATCTCGCATACCGCGTGGAAGTTCCAATTTCAAGACTCATTCTTTTTCTAATGCATTTAGACTTTCTGATTAGAAAAATCATTGTTAGAATAAATAGTGCACTAGAGACCTCAATTCATGGCTTATCGGTATCTAGATCACATGACAGATGCGTTCATTGAGGTCACTGGAGATACGATGGAAAAGGCCTTTGAAAATGCAGGCATATCAGTAGTGGATACAATTATTGATATCAAGTCAGTTGAGAATAAAGAAGAGCGAAAAATTGAGATTCATGAAGACGACCTGAAGGGTTTACTCTATAGCTGGCTTGAAGAGATAATTATTCTTACAGTAACAGATGGATTTGTGGGAAAAACATTCAATGTCAAAGTAACAAAAAATGACAAGTATCATCTGGTAGCAAAAATCATTGGAGAGGAGATCAATTTTGAAAAGCATCATTTCAAGATGGAGATCAAGTCACCCACGTATCACTTGATGGAGATCAGAGATGAGAAACCTGTTTTGATGCGATTTATCCTCGATCTCTAGATTAAATTATTAAATAGCTTTTATCTACAGCAAATCAGGTTTGGTAGACGAAGAATTAGAAAAAATTATGAAAAAGAAGTTAGAAGAGATGAAGTCGTATAAAGAACCAGAAATTCCCGATCTTACAGATTCTAATTTCGACAAAGCTATAGTTGGCGATACTCCAGTGATTGTAGATTTTTGGGCTACTTGGTGTGGTCCATGTCAGTTCATGTCTCCGATTTTTGAGAAAATTTCAAAAAAATACAAAACCATCAGATTTGCACGTGTTAATGTCGATAATGCTCCAGGCATATCGCAGAGGTATGGAGTTTATTCAATTCCAACATTTATCGTATTCAATAATGGTGAGCCTGTTGACAAGGCAATGGGAGCAGTAGGAGAACCTGGATTAAACATGCTTGCACAAAAATATGCCTAGTAAGCATAAAGCGGATTAACTTTTCTCTGAATTTCTATTATTTCACGAAGAGTTTGGAATTCCTCAGGACTTAGTTTATGTGAAAATGTTTTGAGCAACAATTTTGCTTCCGGAGATGGTGGGAAAGAATAAAGAACATCTTCTTCAGATATTTGCCTACCTATTGTTACATTTTGAATTGAGACAGCTACCTCTTTACCTTTTTTTGCAACATCAACACTCTTACCATTCTCTTGTATTTGATGGACGACTCCAATTTTCCTACCATCTGAATTCATGACAGATACTTTTTGCTTCAATACGCCTGCATCTACTAGAACTCCAAAAACTGCAGGATTATTCTTTCGGAATACAAAACCTTTGAGAAATGTAAATTTGCATATAGGTGTGAGTTCCTGAAAAATTGCATTTTCTTCATTTGCAGTATCGTCTTGAACCCAATTGACATAGTTATCAATCAAGCTGTAGATTACTTGATCATGGAAGATCTTGATGTGGTTAGCTTCTGCCTCCTCTTGAGCATCTTGCAAAATTTTTACATTAAATGCTATTATCACGCCCAAATGTCTATCATGTTCTTTTATTGCTAGTGCTTCCATTACATCCCGTCGTGTAACAGGTCCGATATCTGCAGTGGATACGGATATGTTCTGTTTTTTCAACATGTCAGTTAGAGCTTCTAGAGAACCAATTGTATCACATTTTAGGATCACTCCTTTTGTATCAGTTTTTATAAAAACCGACTTCATTTCTGATTCTATTAATTTCTTAAATTCCTCAATCTTTGATTCATCAGTGGTTGCATATACAGGACTTCCAGGAAGTACGCCCTCTAGATCTGGTGATGCAATTTTGATTCCAGCCGCTGCAACTACCTCATTTACAGGTCGAAATTTATCCCTAGGATCACGCATCTCATCAAGAGGTTTTGGAAGAAGTATAGCTTTGGGTTTTGTAACTATTACAGAATCCCTCTTGGCAACTAGAATAGTATCACTTTTTTTCAAAGTTCCATCAATTAAGATAATGTTTGCAGTCATTCCAAGTCCAATCTCTTCTTTGACCTCAAGAACTATGCCTCGGGTTTGTTTCTCAGTCTGGTCTAGTTTTTTTTGCATGTATTGTTGTGTTAGTCCAACCAAGACCGCAAGTAATTCTGGCATTCCTTCCCCACTTCTGGCACTGACTGGTACTATTGCTACTTCTTTTAAGAAATCTTTTACTCGGTAAAACGCCTCCGAGTTGTATCCTAGAACCGACAATGTTCCTACCACATTATACAGTAATTCATCAAGAGCAGTTTGTACAAACGGATCTTGTTCCTTGACAGATTGTGAAATAAACTTTGTAGGAGGATTTTTTTTCCAGCCAGAAATCATGTCTACTTTATTCAATGCTATTACAAATGGAACTTTTCTATTCTGTAGAATTTTTAGACTTTCATTAGTTTGTGGTTGAAATCCTCGGTTTACATCTACAACAAGAATAGCAATATCTGCTGCAGAACCACCTCTTGCTCTTAGATTTGTAAATATTTCATGTCCTGGGGTATCAATGACAAGTAAACCTGGGATTTCTTGATTTTCTCCACCCATTTTTGCAAAAAGAGGTCCACAAACTTTCTTTAATGTTTCAGTAGGAAGAAAACTTGCACCAATGTGTTGTGTGATACCTCCAGCTTCTCTTGCTTGTACACCTGTACCTCTTATCTTGTCTAGTAGAGATGTTTTACCAGAGTCTACGTGACCCAGAACTGCGACTATGGGCTGTCGTATTTGCAACTGCCTTCACTTGAATACCACAGCTATTTCTTTTTCAAAACTTTCCTTAGAATCAGAAGCATGTATGATATTATCAGAAATGCCCAATCCAAAGTCTCCACGTATTGTTCCTGGTGCAGCATCAAATGATTTGGTTGAACCTATCATGAGTCTGGTTGTTGCAATTGCATTATTTCCTTCTACAATAGCTGCAACCACACTTCCTGATGTGATAAAAGAAACTAATTCGCCAAAAAATGGCTTTGTATTATGTGCAGAATAGAATTCTTCTGCCATTTGTTTTGTAAAAGTAAACATTTTCAATTTCAAAATATTAAATCCCTTGTGTTCAAATCTAGAGATAATATCTCCAACTAGTTTTCTTTCTACGCCATCTGGCTTTACGATAAATAATGTCTGCTCAGTCATTTTACTTTTTGACCTTTATTCCGCCTTTGACATATTTATTAGTCCACTTGAGCCTTCTTGGATCACGCTTTAGGACTAGCATGTTCTTTTTGCATTTTGAAGAACAGAACCAAAATACTGAACCGTCATTTTTTACAAGCATAGTACCTGAACCTTTTGCTACAGGTCTATTGCAAAAACTACAAGGCTTGACTAGAACACTCAATTTTTATCACTTTATCTTTCTCGCTTCACGTTCTGTTTCTCGTAATATTAGAATGTCAGACATTCTGACGGAACCTTTTACATTTCTTGTGAGGATTCTTCCTCGGTCTTTACCATCTAGTATCTTTACTCTAACTTGAATAACTTCACCAGCAATTCCGGTTCTTCCAACTATTTGTATAACTTCAGCAGAGGTAGGAACTTCAGTACTCATTTGCTAGCTTGACCACCTTTTATCTGCGACAATGATGCCACAATTTGGTCTACAATATGTTGAGCATCTCCAGAATCTAGTATCGCAGCAGCAGCAGAGGTAACATCAATTCCCAGAGACTTGCCTAGATCCTGTCTACTTGGAACAAAGCCATATGGAATTCCGTGCTCCTCACATAGTATAGGAAGGTGAGCAACTACCTCTGGTGGCTCTACATCTTCTGCAATAATCACCAGTTTACTTATTCCTCTTTCGATTGCTTTAGTAACTTCGTTGGTACCTTTCTTTACTTTACCACTTTGATGTGCGACTCTTACAGCCTCATAAATTGGGCTAACCAAGTCAGTTGGCACCTGAAACTTTACGTAATAAGCCTTAGCCACATGTATCACCCATTGGGATCATTTCCATTCCTTCTGTCTTTTCTATTGGTTTTAAAAGTGTTATCTGTCAAGTGTTGTCTTTACCTTTTGCATGTATTTTGCAAAAATTTCATCTAATTTAGATTGAGAAGAGGATTCAGCATAGATTCTAGCTATTGGTTCAGTCCCACTCAATCGTACCATGATCCAACTAGAGTCATCTAATGACAATTTAATTCCGTCAGTAAGATCTTTTTTGTAAGGTTCTGTTTTTAGAATTTTAACTATTTTTTTGAAATCATCTCTTGAACACTCTATTTTTCCTTTAGTGGTAAAAGATGGAGGTAGTGCATCCATTTCTTGTGATAAAGAATTTTTGCTACTTGCCAAAAGATCAAGCAATATGGCCATAGTCATAGAACCATCTCGGACTTGATTATGTTTACCATACATGAAACCGCCATTTTCTTCAAAACCAATAATTGCATTTTCCTCCACCATCTTACGCGAAACTTCGACACTGCCAACTCTAGTTCGTAAAACGTGAGATTGTGATTCTGCTGCTATTTTTTCTATAACAGATGTAGAATTAACAGATGTAACTATCTTGGATTGTGGTTGTTTTTTTATAATATATTTAGATAAGAGTAATGCAGATCTGTCACCTGTAAGAATTTTTCCAAATTCATCACAAAAAATACTCCGATCTCCATCTCCATCAAATGCTATCCCAAGATCAGCCTTTGATTTTATTATCATGTCTGAGAGTTTATCTAAATTTTGAGGAGTTGGTTCTGATCCTCTGCCTGAAAAATTGCCATCAATTTTTTCATTTATTAAGACTGTCTCACATCCAAGTTCCTTACATAAAGTAGGAGCCGTTACTGCCTGAGCACCATTACCAAGATCTAACACTATCTTGAGTTTCTGTGATCTAATTTTACCCACATTGACTCGTTTCTTTATTCCAGAAAGATACGTATTGATAGCATCAGATTCCTTTGTGATGGAACCAAATTTCTTTGCAGTCCTCCATTTTTTTGCAAAGTAAAACTGTTCTACTAGGAGTTCAGATTCTCTTGAGATCTCAATTCCATCGTTTGCTATAACCTTCAGTCCATTATACTGTGGTGGATTGTGTGATGCGGTTATCATGATTCCTCCATTATAACCAAGTTGTCGTGTAGCAAATTGTAAACACGGCGTAGGAACTAGACCGCATATTGCAGAATCCAGACCCGCTGAGCTAAGCGCTGCAGTTACTATTTTTGATATAGCTACACTTGATTCTCGTCCATCATAGCCCACTAAAATTGGGCCTTTTTTGAAAAAACTTGCAAGCGACAGAGTAATTTTTGAGATAAAATCAAGGGTAAGATCTTCCCCAAATACCCCTCGTATACCATTAGTTCCAAATAATTTTGCCATAACTAACCATCAACAATAGATAAATTTGTCTTAAAAGTCATGGTGCATGCGGGAGTTGCCAAGCCTGGTCAAAGGCGCAGGGCTTAGGACCCTNACCTATTGAACTATACAAAGCTGCATTTCTTTGTGATTACGAAAATGAACGCTACAAAAGTTATTTGAACACTCGTAGCAATGCCAATCTCCTATTGTAGAACACACCTTGCAAATTTTTACAGGGTTGTTGTGATCATAGCTATTTCCTCTATTATGTGACCTGTGAGTAGTTTTTTGTTTGTCCATCATTCTTCCTCATTTAAGTTAAAATTTGAAAAGCTCCTATCTTCCCATTCAACAACACATTACAGAATTATGATATCTAGTTGGACTAGCATTCTTACATTACGTCATATTCCAAAAGGCTATTTAAGTATTAATAAGTGCAGTATGTCTAACAGTTAGAATGGACAAGACAATTGTAGAACTTGTTGTAGTTGGAAAGGATCATGAAGGTGTAGTAGCAGGTTTCACTAATTTCATTTTTCAAAATAATGGAAACATAGAGAAGATTAATCAAAATGTTGTAAAGGGACTTTTTGGAATGTACCTAGAAGCATCTTTTACAAAAAAACTCGACGTAAAAAAATTCAGTAAAGAAGCAGAAGGNAAGAGGCAGAGGGCCTGGCAAAGAATCTCAAGATGGAAGTCAATATTCACTATGAAGTAGCAAAAAGAAAGAGAGTAGCAGTTCTAGTAACAAAAGAACCCCACTGTCTTGAANAAAACTTGATGTAAAAAAATTCAGTAAAGAGGCAGAAGGCCTGGCAAAGAATCTCAAGATGGAGGTTAACCTTCACTATGAAGTATCAAAACGAAAGAGAGTAGCAGTACTTGTAACAAAAGAACCTCACTGTCTTGACGCTATACTAGATGCAAGAACAAAGAATAAGATCAAAGGAGAGATTGTGGTATTAATAGGCACAGAAAATACTTTGATGCCCATAGCAAAAAGGGCAAACATTCCATTTGTTTTGATCGATGAAAAAGATCAGTCAAAAGCAGAAGAAAATATAATTTCAGTCATAAAGAAATTCGATGTTGACCTAATAGTACTTGCAAGATACATGCGAATACTTTCTCCAAATTTTGTATGGAGATACCCCAACCGAATTATTAACATACATCCATCATTGTTACCTGCGTTCCCGGGTGCCTTTGCTTATGTTCAAGCATATGAACGAGGTGCAAAAATTGTAGGATGTACCGCACATTATGTAACTGAAGATTTAGATCAAGGGCCCATAATTTTTCAAGATGCTTTTGCCATAGATGAAGATGAAACTTTAGAATCTTTGAAAAAGAAAGGACAGAAATTAGAAGCTAGTACATTATTAGAGGCTGTCAAAATGCATCTTGACGGGAGATTAGAGGTATATTGGGGCAAGGTACATGTCAAACCCAAGAGATCTAAATGATAGTAAGAGACCTTGTAAATACAGACATTCTCAAACTGGCAAAGAAAGGATCAGTAGCGCTTATTCCTGTTGGATCAATTGAGCAACATGGTCCTCATCTTCCCATATCCACAGATTCTGACATAGTTTCACATATAGCAAAACAGGTCTCTGACAAAAATGGATTTTTGTTATTGCCTACACTTCAATACGGAGTCTCATTTGAACACCATCCATTTTTTAATCTGAGTATATCAGATGCTACTTTAGAAAAAACTTTAGTTGATTTGTGTATTTCATTATCAAAAAACCATGTAGATACAGTCGTTATTCTCAATGGTCATCATGGGAACCTAAATGCATTAAAAAAACTATCAGCCAAAGTTTCCAAGAAAGGCATCAAACAACACATCTTCGTTTATTCATATTGGCACTTTATGAAAAGAGAGTTTGATCATGCGGGATTTGTTGAAACCTCAATCATGTTAGCAATATCAAACAAAGTACAGATGAAAAAAGCCCAAAAAGGACTAATCTCTGATAACTTGTCAAAGAGTAAATTGAACAAACTCAGCAAGAAAGCAAACAAATCGTTTATTTCAGTAACAAAAAATGGTGTCTGGGGAGATCCAACTAAAGCTACACAAAAGGCCGGAAAAGTGATTTTGAATGAAATAATCTCAAATTTGGTAAAAGAGAGTCAAACTTGCCTTACCGGAATAGGTTGAAAGTTTCACCAATGAAATTTTAATATATACCCTCCATAGAGTGGGTAATAAGTGAAATAAATGTCAGTAGATATGGCAGTAAAAGTACTTGATGAAAGCCTAAACAAGGTTGTGCTTATCAAGCTGAAAGGCGGCAAAGTGATAAGAGGTAACCTTCATGGTTTTGACCAACACATGAACCTGCTACTTGAATCTTCAGAAGAGATCCCTTCTGAAGGAGAGACAAAAAGCCTTGGAACCATAGTTGTCAGAGGAGACAACGTAGTTATCATATCTCCTCCACCAAAGTGAGTGAATTATGACAAAAGGTACCACCTCAATGGGAGGCTACACAAGGAAACACGTACACATCAGATGTAGAAGATGTGGAAAGAATGCTTATCACATACGACACAAAAGATGTGCTAGCTGTGGTTTTCCTGAGGCCAAGATAAGAAAATACACCTGGATCAAATGGTATACCTAGATGGAAGAAATAGCGCTAGTTTTTAGCTCTATCGCAGGCGCATGCACCGCAGTTGCATTAGATAAAGTTCCAAAAATAAAACGCAAAAAACAAACTCCAACTATTAATTCTGCAATTACAAATCAATTACATTCACTAAGAATGGAAAAAGAAATTCTATCAAAAACTATTACAAGACTCCATCAACAAGAGTCAGATGTTACAAAAATTCAAAAAGATAAACTACTTCTTCGTTATCAGCATCAACTTGGAACAGTAATCACCAAGATTGAGAAACTCGAAAATATAAGCAAGTATCCAGATTTCGGCCCAGTTGGAGATAGTTTGATTTCTCTAATGGATAATAGACTATCACAATTAGACCAGAGATTACATGAGATTTCTTCAAAGATTACATTAAACACAATAGTTCAACCCAAACAAGCAGAGAAATCCGTAGAGACAATACTGGAAAGCCCTCAAGCCAAGAAAATAGAACCAAAGATAGAGATACA
>NZ_RCMC01000310.1 GCF_011319475.1 Candidatus Nitrosotalea sp. FS | reverse complement strand
TATCAATGTCATCGATCATAACATAAATGAAATTATCTTGGTGTGCACTCCGCAATTTAATTTCAGTTCCATCATCATAAGAAAAACTATTGAGACTTGACGCCTTCCATTCTTCCATAAATGACCATTTACCATCAAAAATAATGTTATGCATTTCTGAAGAGAGTGTTATCATTACTGGTTCCTCTGCATAAGCACTTGATGTACCTAGTGCAAGAAACAAGACAATTAAAAAATAATATTTGGTTTGCAAAATTTCTAGACGCCTCGATTAATTATGAACAAATGCATTTTAAACTTCACCTTATTGGACAAGTTTATAGACAGTGGTACCCACATCGATATATGAAAAAGTCTGCTTCCATAGCAATAATTATTGTAGGGATAGTTGTTGTTGGTGCTGTAATAGCGCTTTCTTCTGGCGGTTTTAATGATAGAAACAATTCTACTAATACACAAAATAATGTAGCAAATACATCTCAGAGTAATAACGGTACAAATGTTGGATCCAATCAAAATATAGCCGGCAAACATTTCACAGTTACTCTAGAAGAGCAGGTAGGAGTAAAACAAAAGTAATTCATGTCAAAAAGTTCCAATTTGGAACCCTATTTGACATGGTAATTTCCAACATATCTAATAATACCAAGTAGTTAAGACAAATAATGAATCATCTAAAAACTATGGGACTCTTTGGCATTGTTGCCATAGCAGTTGGTATAGTTGGGATAAATAGCGTAGATGCAAACACATTCAGTGTTGCAGATACCAAATCCAATTCAGGTGAAAACACCGCCTTACTTGGTCACATAATTCTGACCGTAAGAGACTCACAGGGAAACATAAAGGAATATGCACAAACTGACAACGTGGTAACTGCAACTGGCCACAACTGTGCTGCAAACTTGCTCTTCGGAACATCATTTGCAAATTGCACTAGTCCAGCAGTAGCCAAGTACATTGCACTTTCGTCATCCACAACAGCTGGAAATTATAACGCAAGTGCAACTGCATTAACAAGTGAGCTTTCTGGAAACGGCTTGTCAAGAGTAGCAGGAACTGAGACAGCTAACCAAGTAGCTACCGGTGGAACTAACAGCGCTATCGCACAACTCGCAAACACCTTCACATATTCTGGTGGTTCTGCACAAACAATAGGTGGTGCAGGATTACTTGATGCAGCATCGACTGGAAACCTGTTTGCAGATAGACAGTTCAGTAGTTCAGTAACCCTGAATACAGGCGACCA
>NZ_RCMC01000203.1 GCF_011319475.1 Candidatus Nitrosotalea sp. FS | reverse complement strand
CCCACCTTGTTTTTGGAAAACAGAATAATCTAACATACAAATGTTAACGTAGATTCATGCACTACTAGTATAAAAAATCGTGACGATAGAAATCAATGACAATCAATAACAAGTACACTAGATTCGGACTCTCAGTTGCAGCGGTATTTACAGCAATGATTCTGGTAACAGGCATAATTGATCCAGCCGTAAACCAAGCTTATGCATCTTCAACTGTTGATGGGAGGGCCACGGCCTTGTCGATAAGTTCACCACTTGGGTCTATTACTTCGATGGACACTGGTTCACTTGCATCATCAGAAAAAAATGAAATCGATGCGACTCCTATAACGATACAGACTCCTATAGTAACAGCAGACGGACTGCTCTCAGTTGCCATGGGTTCTTCGCAGGCGGAAAGCCAATCGGCACTAGGCCAGTTGGTCTTACTGCCAAGTAGTCCAAACCAGATAACTGCATACTTTGCAATGGCAGAATCTAAAGCCACATGTTCCGGAGTTTCAGGATCAAGCAGCATCACTAATCTTACCATGGCAGGACAAACCATTCAGGTTACTGGACAGCCAAACCAGGTTGTGACAGTACCAGGGGTATTGAAACTCACCATAAATGAGCAGATTGTTAGCCCTAACAGCATAACAGTGAACGCATTACACGTACATACTGCCGACGGAACTGACGTTATAATTTCCAGTGCAAAGAGTTCAGTTTCCTGTGCGACCACAACTTCCACAATTGGTGCATTATTCAATCTTGGTCTTGTTCACAATGCATATGGATTAGGAACCAGTTGTGCTGATTATACTACAGGAGGAGGCTGGGTACAACCACCACCAAACAAGGGAACATTTGGTTTTGTTGCAGGTTACATGAATGGTGCAACCAGTCCAAGTGGAAACCTGGATTATAATGACCACACATATGGCATAACCATAAACGCGACAGACGTGCAATACTACAATTGTGGTCCCTATAACAATTCCAGGATATTCAGTGGTGACGCAGAGGTCAACAATGCAGCCGGATACTGCTACAAGGTCTATGTGCAAGATAACGGAGAGCCTGGCACAAACACTGACTTCTTTGCCATATGGGAATGGGCTTCATCAACAGGTTGTCCTACTGATGGCTCAGGTCCACCTTCTGGAACGCCGTACTATGCTACAGGTAACTATCTCGGCGGCGGTAACATACAACTGCACACCTGATGAGATCTATTCAGATCTAATCCCTATTTTTTTTAATTTTGTAATAA
>NZ_RCMC01000276.1 GCF_011319475.1 Candidatus Nitrosotalea sp. FS | reverse complement strand
GTCAGATAAATGCACAATCGATTGATACTACCAACAAGACATCAGACAATACCAAGTCATTGAATAAAACTGTAGATCAGGGCAAACAACCGGACATTACACAATATCAACAAGGCATACTGGATACATCTACATTTAGAATAATTCCATCAACACCATCACTTGGTTCCCACATTCGTGTGGTTGGACAAAGTTTTGCAGCACAGGCAAATCTTGATCTGTATGTAGGCAATGACAAAATAGGCTCATTGACATCAAATAGTAAAGGAAATTTTGTAACAACCGTAGTTCTTCCAGAATCAGAACAATCCGGAAGTGTCAACTTTGTTCTAAAGGACCAAAAAGGCAACCAAAAATCATTTTCCACAAACATAAAACCACTGCAGAAAGGTCGTGGCCCAGTTTCAGACATTCCTCTAACATTGGATGTGGATCCCATTTCTCACAGGGGAGAAACGAAGACAATTTCTGGCACAGATACTCCTGGTAATACCATAACCATAACACTTTTTGATTCAAAAGGAAATCCGATAACAACTAGTACCGTACAATCAGATAAAGACGGCAAGTATTCAAAGACAGATACCATCCCAGTTGACAGAGAGTTTGGCAAGTATTCAATCACAGCTTCAGATGGAAAAACACAGGTAACTAAGCAATACAGTGTTGTCACAGTTCACAATATCTCAGTAGCACCTATTGCAAATAAATATGAACCTGGACAGACAGTTGTCATAAACGGTACTTCGATCTCAAATGGACTTGTACATTTTATCATCATGGACCCTACTAATCATCCAATTCANTCTCCACGACATACAAATTAGAAGATTCAGCCATTAAAGGAACATATAGTGTAGATATAACGCAAGGTAGTGATTCTGTAGTTATTTTCTTTGGAGTGGGTCAAGAGGTGATTCAACCAATAACAGCAACATTGGACAGGGTCAGTTATCAGAATATAGACAAACCAATTGTTAGTGTTACAGGTCCGCCATCATCGACTATGAACCTCATCATAGTAGACCCATCAGACAAACAAAAGTTTGCAGACATTATCAAACTAGGATCAGATGGACTAGCAACATATTCCTTCAATTTAACTTCCTACACTCCAGGAATTTATTCTGCTGTAGTATCACATGCAGAAGAAAAAGTAGAAAAATCATTTGCAGTAGGGTTATCAACGACAGGCACAGGATTAATCAAATTAAGTACTGTAAAAGACTCTTACTTGCCAGGAGACAATATCATAAT
>NZ_RCMC01000111.1 GCF_011319475.1 Candidatus Nitrosotalea sp. FS | reverse complement strand
CAAAAAAGAATCATTGAACAATGTTTGGCAGCTAACTCCTATGACAGATATTTTCCAAATGATTCATGAGCATGAGGGCTCAAAGATGTTCATCACATAAATTGGAGAAAAGTAATGGTTTTGAAAAATAAAAAGATACCAAAAGTTGGAATTGGCGGACCCGTAGGATCTGGAAAAACTCGCCTCATTGAGAGAGTTGTACCTGTCTTGATAGAAAGAGGATATCGGTGCTGTATAATATCAAATGATGTCATATCAAAAGAAGATGCCCAAAGGATGCAGCGAATTTTGTCTACAGAGCTCAAAGTCATGCCTGAAAACATGATAATTGGAATAGCAACAGGGGGTTGCCCGCACACGGCTATACGAGAAGATCCAACAATCAATCTAGCCGTAATTGACGAAATAGAAAAGAAAGATCCTAGCCTTGACTTGATAATCATTGAGAGCGGAGGAGACAATGTCATGACCACCTTTAGTCCTGCCCTTGCAGATTATTTCATTTACATAATCGACGTATCAGGAGGAGACAAGTATCCAAGAAAAGGCGGGCTAGGGATAGAAAGTTGTGACTTGCTGGTCATTAACAAGATTGATCTTGCACCACAGNAGGAGGAGACAAGTATCCAAGAAAAGGAGGACTGGGAATAGAAAGTAGTGACTTGCTTGTCATCAACAAGATTGATCTTGCACCGCATGTGGGAGCAGATCTATCCATAATGAAAAGAGATGCTGAAAAGATAAGGGGTGGCAGACCATATGTATTTGTCAACTGCCAGACAGGTCAAGGCATAGAAGATGTTGTNAGAAGACGCACAAAGGATGCAGCGAATTTTGTCTACAGAACTCAAAGTTATGCCTGAAAACATGATAATTGGTATTGCAACAGGAGGTTGTCCACATACTGCAATACGTGAAGATCCAACAATAAATCTGGCCGTAATCGAAGAGATAGAAAAGAAAGACCCTAGCCTTGACTTGATAATCATTGAAAGTGGGGGCGACAATGTCATGACCACCTTTAGTCCTGCCCTTGCAGATTATTTCATTTACATAATAGATGTATCAGGAGGAGACAAGTATCCAAGAAAAGGAGGACTGGGAATAGAAAGTAGTGACTTGCTTGTCATCAACAAGATTGATCTTGCACCGCATGTGGGAGCAGATCTATCCATAATGAAAAGAGATGCTGAAAAAATAAGAGCCGGTAGACCTTACGTATTTGTCAACTGTCAAACTGGCCAAGGCATAGAAGATGTTGCAGAAGACATAATCAGATCAATCTTGTTTGATAAAAAACCAGTTGTCAGAAAGGATAGAACGAGATGATCCCATTGATTCCAGACATTTTCAAAAAATACACAAATAAAAAATTCATAATGCCAGGCCAGAATGGTACCATAGAGATC
>NZ_RCMC01000049.1:861-1311 GCF_011319475.1 Candidatus Nitrosotalea sp. FS | reverse complement strand
TAGCTAAAAAACTCAAATCCCTCATCGGTCAGCCTCTGCCAGTTTCTTTGGTATAGCCAGGCTTCGCCATCTGCATTCTTTGGGGTTATCTTCTTCGGATCAAGTGGCCCACCGTGAACACAAAAGAGTCCGTTTTTTGTATCAATGAATTCTTGGCTTCCAAATGTTCCGTCCTTGTTTTGTTTAAAAAATGATAGGTCTTCAGAGTCAAGCCTGTTGTGCGCATCCATGCTTTCAAAGGAGCTTGCGCTGACTTTTTTTCCGCTCAAGAACCCTTCATCATGATTTCCCATGACAGAAAATATTGGATAATTTTTNTTTTGGATAGATACCGCGCTCAAGCAAGTCGCCCAGATTTATTATTCTTGAAAAAGAGCCGTATTTTTTTACAAACTCGTCACTTGATGCTGTACTGATTATCAGCTCAAGTGCGTTCAGATCTGCATGAAT
>NZ_RCMC01000049.1:579-789 GCF_011319475.1 Candidatus Nitrosotalea sp. FS | reverse complement strand
ATTCTAGAATAAGAAGGTAAAAGTTAGATCTCAGATAAATAAATCAGGCTTGTTGTAATACCGTAAGCTTGCGTCCTCATTTTCCTACCCTATGAGGATGCGACCTTATTCAGAATCAATTTTTTGTATGGATTGTTTTGGAACCTGAAGATTTCTAAATGTGTCAGGATGGATTATCTTTGCCAAAATCTCAAGGCCTGTTACAGTTCT
>NZ_RCMC01000049.1:0-496 GCF_011319475.1 Candidatus Nitrosotalea sp. FS | reverse complement strand
TGTCTTCGGATAATTTTTCGTACTCGAGAATTGTTCTTGAGACATCAAACCCGCATGGCATTAGTATTATGATATCAGGATCAAACTGTGTTATCTCATCAATCTGCATCTTTCGTGATTTTTCTCCAGTTGAGCTGATTCCGTTTATGCCACCTGCAATATCTACCATCTGAGGGACCCAGTGACCTGCTGAAAATAACGGATCAAGCCACTCTATGCACAATACTTTGGGTCTTGAAATTTTGNTTGAGCTTATTCCGTTTATGCCTCCTGCGATATCCACCATTTGTGGGACCCAGTGGCCTGCTGAAAACAACGGATCAAGCCACTCTATGCATAATACCTTTGGTCTTGAAATTTTAGATGTATCCTTGATGTGTGAAATTCTTTTTTGCAGTTTTAGAACAAAGTCTTTAGCTTTGTCTTGTCTTCCAACTTTTTCTCCAACAGTAATGATATTCTGTAATATGTCGTCAAGGTTTTTTGGATCCAGGAC
>NZ_RCMC01000182.1 GCF_011319475.1 Candidatus Nitrosotalea sp. FS | reverse complement strand
TTGCCTGAGAATACACCAATACGGGCATGTATGATTCCTCTTTGTTTTAGAATAGTCATTATCTTTTTTTCATCTTGTGATTTTATNACGAGTTTAACCATTTTTCTTGTGCTTTATCAACCCTTACCCTAACTACGGTACTTGATTTTTCTTGGAATGTAATGTCCTTGCCTGAGAATACGCCAATGCGGGCANACGAGTTTAACCATTTTTCTTGTGCTTTATCAACCCTTACTCTAACTACTACACTTGATTTTTCTTGGAATGTAATGTCTTTGCCGGAGAATACACCAATACGAGCGTGTGTGATTCCTCTTTGTTTTAGAATAGACATTATCTTTTTTTCATCTTGCGGCTTTGCTACAAGTAAGAATCTTGAATGTGACTCTGAGAATAACAACTCATCACGCATTAATTTTTCTGATGGAACTTTTTCAAGTGAAACTTTACATCCGATATCATTTGTGACACATAATTTTGATACCGCAACTGCAAGACCTCCCTTGGAACAGTCATGTACAGTTTTGACTAGACCTTTTTCTATCACATCNACAGTTTTGATACCGCAACTGCAAGACCTCCCTTGGAACAATCATGTACTGTTTTGACTAGATTTTTTTCTATCACATCCAGTACACTATCTTGTATTTTTTTAGAAGATTTCATTTCAACNGATTCTTTTGTATCACATCCAGTACACCATTTTGTATTTTTTTAGAAGACTTCATCTCAACTGCAGGGCACTTGCCACCCACCAAATCATGGATGTATTCGTAATATTCAGACCCACCAAGCTCGTCTTTTGTTATACCAAGCATGACAATCAAGTCTCCGTCTTGAATTTTTTGTGAAATCATAGGCTTTTTCTCAATTAGCCCCAGCACTCCAATAAGCGGGGTTGGCTTGATTGGTCCCTCATCAGTTTCATTATACAGACTCACTTTGCCTCCAACACATGGAATTTGGNGATCCGCCAAGCTCGTCTTTTGTGATACCAAGCATGACAACCAAGTCGCCGTCTTGAATTTTTTGTGAAATCAGAGGATTTTTCTCAATTAGCCCCAGCACTCCAATAAGCGGGGTTGGCTTGATTGGTCCCTCATCAGTCTCATTATACAAACTCACTTTGCCCCCAACACATGGAATTTGGAAATATTTGGCATAATCAGTAATTGCCTGGACTGACTCTTTGAATGTCCAAAATATTTCAGGATCCTCTGGATTTCCAAACTGGAGGTGGTCAACCATCCCTATTGGTTTTGCACCGGTGCAGACAACATTTCTGCAGGCCTCATCAAAGCATCCGATTACGCC
>NZ_RCMC01000236.1 GCF_011319475.1 Candidatus Nitrosotalea sp. FS | reverse complement strand
CATGTATCTGAAACAGAATGCATCTCAAAAGAATGCAAATGTTGCATCAACTTTCACATGCGCTCAGGCCCAAAAAAATAATCTAATTTTTTCGTCGGTACCAGATGTTTTTGTATANTGTTGCATCAACTTTCACATGCGCTCAGGCCCAAAAAAATGATCTAGTTTTTTCGTCGGTACTGATGTTTTTGTATGCAATCTAAATTCTTTAGATTTAAATACGAACCAACTAAATTTTGCATAATGCAGTCACAGGCATATCTAAAATGTATAGATCCAGCATGCGGACTACAGTATCCTGTAACCGATACTAGAATTGAATGTGAAAAGGGTCACTTGCTTGACGTAAAATATAATTCCGTTCCGTCGCCTTCATTAAAAGAAGTATTTTACAAACGCAGAAACCACTCTAACAACATCTTCAATGAAAGTGGAGTATGGCGTTTCCGTGAACTGTTAAACTTTTGTCAAATAGATACTGAAAACCTTGATCAATGTTCAAAATATTTGGTTTCATTAGATGGCGCAGAGGGTAGACTCTCTAAACCATATCACATGTCTCGAGTCTCACAATATGTGGGATTGCAAAACCTATGGTTGCAACCTGAAGGATACAACCCAAGCGGTTCCTTCAAAGACAACGGCATGACAACAGCTGTAACACATGCAAAACTTGTTAAAATTAAAAAAATAATCTGCGCATCAACTGGAAATACATCTGCATCTGCTGCAATGTATGCTGCAAATGAAAACATGGAGTGTGATGTATACATACCTGCAGGAGAGGTTGCACCTGGAAAACTCAGCCAGGCATTTCAGTTTGGAGCACAAGTGGTAGAAATAAAAGGAAATTTTGATGATGCACTGACTGCTTCCCNTTGCACCTGGAAAACTCAGCCAGGCATTTCAGTTCGGAGCGCAGGTTGTAGAAATCAAAGGAAATTTTGATGATGCATTGACTGCTTCGTTAAAACAAGCAGGACAAGCAGGTGGTTATACAGTAAACTCTGTCAACCCCTTTAGAATCGAGGGACAAAAAACAATTGTCTTTAGGGCGTTAGAATTTTTGGACTGGAATCCTCCGGATTGGATAGTTTATCCTGGTGGTGCACTTGGAAACACATCAAGTTGTGGCAAGGCACTCATGGAGTTGTACCAGTGGGGCTGGATAAAAAAAATTCCACGTCTTGCAGTTGTCAATTCGGAAGGTGCCAACNTGGAATTTTTGGACTGGAATCCTCCGGATTGGATAGTTTACCCCGGTGGTGCGCTTGGAAATACATCAAGTTGTGGTAAGGCACTCATGGAGTTGTACGAGTGGGGGTGGATTAAGAAAATTCCACGTCTTGCAGTTGTAAATTCA
>NZ_RCMC01000084.1:939-1340 GCF_011319475.1 Candidatus Nitrosotalea sp. FS | reverse complement strand
TTGATTGCGGCAGAGGATGCGGATTTGAAAGTAGAGAGACTGCAGATTCTTTAGGTGTTGACTTGAAGACTGTATATCTTGGTGATGATTATATCGAGATGCTAAAAAAACCAAAACACGGTTACGGTTCTGGAATGAATCCATGCATTGACTGCCGTTCCATGATGTTCAAGGCAGGAAAGAAAGTGATGGATGAGATTGGTGCTGAGTTTATCATCTCAGGTGAGGTGCTTGGCCAGCGACCAATGAGTCAGTTTGCTCCTGCATTGAAAACAATAGAGAAAGAATCTGGGTTAGAGGGAATTATTGTAAGACCATTATCTGCTGCGTTGTTGCCACCGACAAAACCTGAGATTGATGGATTAATCAAGAGAGAGAACCTTGGAATGATACGAGGCCGC
>NZ_RCMC01000084.1:0-853 GCF_011319475.1 Candidatus Nitrosotalea sp. FS | reverse complement strand
CTGATCCTGCATTTGCAATTCGAGCAAAAGATCTCTTCAAGCATACAGAAAATCCAAACACAAATGACATTGACTTGCTAAAAATTGGAAGACACTTTAGATTTGATGGTACAACAAAATTCATTGTCGGAAGACACAAGGACGAAAATGAAATGATAAAGGCACTTGCATTGCCTGGCGATGTTTTGTTTGATGCAAAAGATCATGTCGGTCCGATTTCATTATTGCGCGGCGATGACTCTGAGAAAAATTTGAAATTAGCTGCAGCTATTGCACTACGATACTCTGATGCACCAAGGGATAAGGAAGGTATCGTCTTGACAGAAAAGAATGGTACCAAGTCAGAGATTGTAACTGGTGGTATCACAGAACCAGAATACCTGCAGTATAGAATTTAGCCACGCAAGCTAATCGGTGAGGTATAATTGACTAGAAAGACTTTTTGGGGGAGATTATCGCTTACAAAGTATGCAGCAGCAAAAGGCTCCGACCTACCTCAAGGCAATAACTTTGAGGGACTATAGCGATGTGCATAGTGTAAAAGAGGACATCAAAAAGGGAATGATTCTAGTTCTCAGGGTAACCCCACTTGCACAAAAAAATGTCGATGAGCTAAGAAAGGCTGTTGAAGAAATTTACAACATTGCAAAAAATGCTGATGCAGATATTGCAAGACTTGGAGAAGAGAGAATCATTGTAACTCCATCTGGTGTAAAGATCTGGCGAGCAGAATACGATCTAAAGTAATCTAATTCCTTCTTGCACTTGAGGACATGTTGTTGCAATTCTAAACATCCTGTGCACAGAGCTTGCCAAGTTTTCACACTTGCGTCGCTCACCGTGATTTACAATT
>NZ_RCMC01000167.1:968-1362 GCF_011319475.1 Candidatus Nitrosotalea sp. FS | reverse complement strand
TGCAATTGTCATTTCAACCCAGCATTCCCCCGAGATTACAAATGAGCAGATAAGAAAAGAGATAATCGAGAAGNCAAAGCGTCTTGCAGAAGCTAGAAAGAGTAAGGAACTTCCATGGGCAAGACCTGATGGCAAATCCCAGGTTACAATAGAGTATGAGGGCGGCAAGCCAAAGCGCATTGATGCAATTGTTATTTCAACCCAGCATTCACCCGAGATTACAAACGAACAGATTAGAAAAGAGATTATTGATAAAGTCATCAAGCCAGTATGCGGACAATTATGGAATGAAAAGATAAAAATTCACATAAACCCAACTGGCAGATTTGTAATAGGTGGTCCTCCAGGAGATGCAGGGCTCACTGGAAGAAAGATAATTGTGGATACATATGGC
>NZ_RCMC01000167.1:0-888 GCF_011319475.1 Candidatus Nitrosotalea sp. FS | reverse complement strand
CAAGTTGCATATGCAATCGGAGTGGCAGAGCCAGTTTCCCTTACGGTTAACACATTTGATACAANAAGTCCAAGTTGCATATGCAATCGGAGTGGCAGAACCAGTATCACTTACAGTTAACACATTTGATACAGGCAAGATTCCAGAAGAAACCATTGAAAACATAGTAAGAAAACACTTTGACATGCGTCCTTCTGCTATTATTTCTCAGCTAAAACTAAAGAATGCAATTTACAGAAAGACTGCAGCATACGGCCACTTTGGACGAACTGAACCAGAATTTAGCTGGGAAAAGACAGACAAGGCATCTGTTCTAAGACAGGCTTCTGGACTGTAACACTTCATCATATCTTGTAAATCTCATCTTGGCAAGACTGGCAAGTTTTTTGTGGTCCCCGATATAGTCACNATTTTTTTCCTGCCCAAGAATTTTTTTACAAATGTATCATAACTTACTATCTGCGGTCCCACCAAGTCAATTATCTTGTTTGAGAATTTTTTCTCTGTAACAGATTGTATCACAACGTCTGCCACATCATATACAAAGATAGGCTGGAACCTATAATTTCCAGAGCCAGGAATTAACATCTGTCCTTTTTTTATCTGCTGTTCTAGATTCTCTGACAATGGATCATCATCTCCTATGATGTATGATGCCCTGAAAATTGTATAATCAAGTCCAGAGTGAATTATCTCCTGCTCTGCCTTGTATTTTGAAATAAAATATCCAAGTGTTGTATTCTTGTCAACTCCAAGACCGCTGATGTAAATTATTTTTTTTATTTTTGCCTTTTTGCACAGAGCAACTGCATTTCTTGCAAGAGATACGTTTACTGTACCATAATCAGAATCTACGGTCTGTCTTCCCTGACCAATAAAATGCAAGAA
>NZ_RCMC01000050.1 GCF_011319475.1 Candidatus Nitrosotalea sp. FS | reverse complement strand
GTTTTATTGCCAATCAATACCATTCTGAAATCTAATTACCAAATGATACGATTGTCTGTAAATCTGCAATGGAAGGACGGAGATACGGTAAGCATTCAACTCAGAGTATTGCCTATTCTTGACAACGAAACTGGACTGCTAGTAGATTATGGAAATGCTACGATTGTTCCTTAAAAATAATGAAAGATCTGCCTCTCTCAAAGACAAGACGTCGATGAGTTGTATGTTGGGTTGCTGTGCATGTACCGTGACTATCTGGTATTAGACAATATGAAAAAAAGAAGAGTGTGTGGTAGCTTATGTTACGTTAAACGTATAAGCCACTTTGATTATGTCGCCTGCATTATACGACAATCCATTGTAGAAGTTATCACCAGTGGTGGTGAAAAATCTTGCAAATGTTTGCTCGACACCATTTACATACACAGTCTCATCGACTGAGCTAACCGAGGAGCATTGTGAAGCGTCATACTTTGCCTCCACAACATTTCCAGACATCGAGCTTGTCGTAACAAGTACCTCATCTGTTATATCTCCCAGACCACCGTGACATGCGCCAGAAAGTCTGTTGCCTTTTTGAGCCATCTGACCATTGGGAGGTGCAGTCACACTTACGCTATCGTTGACTACAGCAAATGCGGCTTGTATTGCATATGGTGTAATTGCCACAGCCATTATTGCAGCAATTGCAACCATGATGTTTTTTGTTCTAGTCATCACATAGTCCAGTACAATCAAAATATATAAGATAAGTTTAGTGCTGCAGCAATAAGTAAAATTTTTAGTGAAGATTTTCTATTACATAAAATTATAATTGTACTGTACACAAATGCATTTTTTTGCAATCATTTTTGTTTATTCTCGTACATGTCAAACAACGTATCAAGGAACCTGCTTGTGTACATCCTGCTGTCCTTCTTCTTTGCCCTGTGCACTACCTTGAGTATTAGCTTGTACGTTTCCATTCTCAATGTAAGCGCGTGATACTCTATCCGTGGCATGTCTTGAATTATTTACGGTACAATTGATAAATTGTTTGTAATCAATTTTTGCAAATGTACCGTAAAATTTTCTAGTATGTGATAATTAAAAATATGCGTACACTTTAAATAGAAAATGTACCGTAAATTTGATTGTATGTCACGCATGAGAATGGAAAACATACAGTACCAGAAGAGACTCAAGAGAATAGACTGGAACACAGTACGAAAGATCATTGTATTTTTGCATTGGAACAACGCCAAGAAAAGCCACATTGCACTTCGCTGCGGGATGAATTACGATTACTGCAATCGATATCTTGACTGGTGTAGACGCATGAAGCTCATCACGTCCGGTACTGAACATAACAATGAAACAATCAT
>NZ_RCMC01000148.1 GCF_011319475.1 Candidatus Nitrosotalea sp. FS | reverse complement strand
CACTGGAAACTCTCCATCAAGTTCTACTATCTCTCCGTCTACTCGAATTCTTGAATATCCTTGTTTTTTTACCTGCTCAAATAATTTTTCATAAGTTCCTTTCTTTCGTCTTACAAGGGATGCAAGGATCAATATTTTTTTTCCATCTGATTCTTTTAGAATTGACTCACAGATTGATTCAACTGACTGGTTTGATATCTTTCTTGAACACTTGGGACAGTGTGGTGTACCAATTCTTGCATAAAGCAATCTGAGGTAATCGTAAATCTCTGTGATTGTGCCCNGACAGTGGGGCGTACCAATTCTTGCATAAAGCAATCTGAGATAGTCGTAAATTTCCGTAATTGTACCTACTGTAGACCTTGGATTCTTGCTTGTGGTCTTTTGCTGGATTGATATTGCTGGTGACAACCCCTCGATAGAATCAACATCTGGCTTGTTCATCATCTCAAGGAACTGTCTTGCATATGCTGAGAGGGATTCTACGTATCTTCTTTGGCCCTCTGCGTATATGGTATCAAAGGCAAGTGTTGATTTGCCAGACCCTGACAGTCCTGTAATTACTACTAGTTTATTCTTTGGAATGTCTACGTTGATGTTCTTTAAGTTGTGCTCCCTTGCACCGCGGATGATTAACTTGTCATTCATTTTGTAATTGTTTTTGTATCCTTGTTAGTTTGTCACGATATTCAATTGCATGTTCAAAGTCAAGATCTTCAGCATAACGTTTCATGGTTGCCTCTATTTCTATTGCCAATGTCTGTATATCATGCTTTGACATGTGTTTTGTTTCATCTAGTGTTATGGTCTGTTGTGGGATTGCCTTTGTGATGCTTGTTGGAGTGATTCCCATTTTTTTGTTATATTCTACCTGCTTGCTTCTTCTCCTGTCTGTTTCTGATATTGCAAGTACCATGGATTGTGTTTTTTTATCAGCATACATTATCACAGAACCGTCTACATTTCTTGCAGCCCTTCCACATGTCTGGATTAGGCTAGTTACATTTCTCAAAAATCCTTCCTTGTCTGCATCAAGTATTGCCACAAGTGATACTTCGGGAATGTCAAGACCTTCTCTTAGAAGGTTGATTCCAACCAGTACGTCAAACTCTCCCAATCTAAGCTGCCTGATAATTTCAGTTCTCTGGAGATTTTCAATCTCAGAGTGTAGATAACGCACCTTTACCTTGTGCTTTGACAGGTACTCTGCCAAGTCCTCTGCCATTCTTTTTGTAAGCGTAGTAACAAGTGTGCGCTGGTCCTTTTCTGTCCGTTTTTTTATCTCTAAAATCNTTCTGCCAGATCTTCTGCCATCCTCTTTGTAAGCGTGGTAACAAGTATACGTTGATTCTTTTCAGTCCGTTTTTTTATCTCTAAAATTAGGTCGTCCATCTGGTTTTCTGTCTTTCGTACCTCAATTGTTGGGTCCACAAGACCGGTAGGTCTGACTAGCTGCTCTACTATCTGGAAACTCTGTTTTCTTTCGTAATCTCCGGGAGTTGCAGAAACAAATATTGTATTTTTGATGTACCTTTCAAACTCTTCAAACTTTAATGGTCTGTTGTCAAATGCACTTGTCAGCCTAAAGCCGTAATCAATCAAGGATTTTTTTCTAGTATGGTCTCCATTGTACATACCATGAAGTTGTGGCAGTGTTACGTGGGATTCATCAATTACAAGCAAAAAGTCTTCTCCAAAAAAGTCTAAAAGACAAAATGGAGGCTCACCTGGGTTTCTTCCATCAAAGTGTCTTGAATAGTTCTCAATTCCAGAGCAGTAACCTAATTCTTCAATCATTTCTAAATCGTATTTTGTTCTCATTTCTAGTCTCTGTCTTTCAAGCTCTGGAAGCTCTGTCAGTCTCTGTTTTAGTTCATTTCTGATTGACTGGACTGCAATCTTTCTAACATCTGCAGCAACAAGATAGTGCTTTGCTGGATAGATTTTGATCTTTGAAATCTGTTTTTTTTCTTGAAGCGATACTGGATCGCAGATTGATATCTTTTCAACTTCATCACCAAATAATGAAATCCTTACAACTGAATCTGAATATGCGGGGATTACATCAATTGTATCGCCCTTGATTCTGAATCTTCCTGCCAACAGTTCAGTATCATTTCTGTCATATCTTGCATTGACAAGTTTTTTGATAAGTGAACTTCTTCCAATCTCTGCATCTTTTTCAATTGTAATTGCCATGGTCTCCCACTCACTAGGTGAGCCAAGTGAGTATATGCAAGAGACAGTGGCAACAATAATTGTTGGCTCACCTGAGAGCAGCATGGCAGTTGCCTCAAGACGCAATTTTTCTATCTTTTCGTTGATTTGCGTATCTTTCTCAATATAGGTATCTGTCTGTGCGATATAGCTTTCAGGCTGGTAATAGTCATAGTATGAAACAAAATATCCGACATTATTTTTTGGGAAAAACTGTTTTAGTTCTGCATAAAGCTGAGCTGCAAGTGTCTTGTTGTGTGATATGACAAGTGTCTTTTTTCCTGTCTTGGCTATTGCATTTGCAACTGTGAAGGTCTTGCCGCTGCCAGTTACACCAAGCAGTGTCTGAATCTTCTTTTTTTGAATTCCGTTAACTAGTTGTTCTATTGCCTGTGGCTGATCTCCTGTTGGGGCAAATTCTGAAACAATCTCAAAGCTTGGATTTTCTAGCAAACATTACAAAATAGGCCTGTTTCAAATTTAAAGCAAATGGTAATTATGATATCTTTACCAGTTGCGCTCTTCTGACACTTGAAGACCATCTTTTGTTTTGGTTACACCCATCATTTTTATGGTATTTTGTGCAGTAGAACTGTTACGCTCTAGTATTTTTTTTGCAATCTCTAATCTTGTTTTCTTGTCCCAGTGTTGGCCGATCTTGTACTTGCCCCTCATTGTGACTGGTACAACCTTGATTATTGCGACTTCCTCGACTACTTTCATGTCATGGGTCAATTTTTCATATCCTCCTTCAGGTTGGTATTTTTTCATGAGATCATTTAGTGCCATTGTCTTTTCTTTTGGATCTGAGACAAGGCTTGCTTTTCCCTTGATAACGACGCTGATATACAATGTGTCTGCCTGTGATGCATCAGTGGGGGATGTGAAATATGATGGCAAAAACTCGAGACTCTGGTCCACCTCAAAGCCCACCTTTGAATTCTTTGAAATGTTTTCTAATTTTTCTCCTTTTGGGTGGGAATGCATGTAAATTGCATCATTTGCATAGACAAAATTCATTGGAATTATCTGTGGAAATCCATCCTTGTCTATGCTGGATACTCTGCCTGTTTCTTGCTGGTTTAGAAATTCAATTATCTTCTCTTTAGACTTGATCTCTAGTCTTCCAAGTAGTTGCACAAATCCATGTTATCAGATATGATATTTCTGCGTATGCTTTAATAGATAAATGCAAGTATAACTAACATCGGGTATGCTAAAGGACTCTAGCCACACTAGTGTATTGACAGGAATAATCGTAGGTTCTGTAATTGGATTTGCAAGTTATGTTTACACGTTATTTGGTGATACGATTCCATCATTTTTTGCAGTTTATTTCAAAGAGATAGGAGCTGCACTAATCATGATGGCAGTCTTTGTGTTTGCAATTGCTTGGTTGATAAAAGCAAAACCACACAGAAAACCTCAAAGATATCTGGTCAAGGTGTTTGATGTGTGCGGAGTGGAAACTAGAATCGATGGCATGCGAGACGAATTTAAGACTCATGATGTAGCCTGGAGCTTTATGAAAGAATACAAAAAATTCTATCCATTGTTTAACTTTGCTCTAGTCTCTGATCTTCCAAATTCTGAAAAGATGACCATATTTCGGTATCTCTAGATAAAAAATTCATTATCTTCTTTGTGCATCGCTAGAACATTTTTGCTTACTAGAAGTTAACTTACTTTCAATAAAGTCACTTTCTACTTTATATGGGATATGGATCTATGGTAACTGTTCAAAAATGACTCAGGGAAAATCTTTGAAGACATTGATTGTGCAATATACACCACGAAATGAACGCTCCAACACTAAAAAAATACTAGACGCATTCATTGGAGAAATAAAAAATTCTAATATTGAAAAACTTGATCTTGCAAAAGATGTACCAGATTTATTTTTAGAAGATAACTTGGATGCATACATACACCGTGATTACCTGGGTGAAACCATTTCTGCAGAACAAAAGAACAGTCTGGCAAAAATGGATCGAATGACTGAACAGCTAAAGTCGGCTGATATTGTAGTTGTTGCATATCCTATGAATAATTTCTCAATGCCTGCTGCGGTCAAGGCTTGGTTTGATTCTGTGATGCTAAAGGGGAAAACATGGGATGCTAAAAATGGAAGTTACATGGGCTTGATGAATGGAAAAAAAGCTCTAACTGTGGTATCGGCAGGGGGAAATTATGAAAATGGACCAATGGCATCATGGGAACATGCATTATCACTTACAAATCTTGAATTCAAGTTTATGGGATATTCTGATATTCGTGGAATACTTGCTGGTGGAATGAACGGTGAAGAATCTATAAAATTATCAAATCTTGACAAATCAATAAAACAGGCAAAATCAATAGCGCAAGAATGGTATCACAAAAATAACTAGATTCTGGTAATTTTCGTTCTAGCGTGCGTAAAAAATTATTTTCTTGGGTTGTTTTGGTCTTTAAAGTAAGGCATTATGCTTGATGCAAACTTGTCAATAGAACCAAAGTATCCTGAACCCCAGAATCTTACAATAAAGTGATTGACACCTGCTTTCATGAATTTTTCAAATACTGGAATAATATCGTCTGGTGTACCCATTCCAATTGATGAACGTGCAACATCGTCTGGAATTGTTTGTGCAGCCTCTCTCATTTTTACAATCCATTCTTGGTTTGACATGGAATATTCTGTAAAGTATTTCTTGAAATCAAAACCTGCGATATCCTGTATGCCGTGAACCTTGAGTACCTCTGGTTTGAACAAACTAACCTTTACTGCATTTTTCATTTTTGCCCATGCAGTTTCTGCATCTTCTGAAAAGTATACATCAATATCTACTGCATAGTTAAAGTTCTCATCTGTTCTTCCATTTTCTTTCATGGATGCCTTGATTGCCTTTGCATGTTCTGCATACAATTCTGGTGTGTAACCAATTGGTATCCATCCGTCACCATACTTGCCACATAGTGCAAGTGTTCTTGGTGCACCTGCTGCCATGTAGATTGGCGGTGCCGGCTTGCGAACACTCTTTGCTTGCAAACATGCTTCTTCTAATTGATAAAATTCTCCCTTGAAATTGACTCGATGAGAAGGTGATGAGTCAAAAAGTAATTTGATAACCTGTAATTGTTCTTCAAATCTTCCTACTGGTTTGTCCCATTGTATCTTGAATTCTTTGAGATTTTGTGCCTCTCCTGCTCCGATACCCAAAGTTCCTCTTCCATGTGATACTCTGTCAAGTGTAATTGATGCTAGTGCAATGTTTGATGGATGTCGTCTTACTGCATCTGTTACACAAGTTCCAAGTTCTACTCTATGTGTAACTGCTGCAATTGCAGAAAGCATGACCCATGGATCATTTACTATTGCCTTGTCCCATTGTGGAACATTACTGTGGTCCATGTACCAAATAGAATCATAACCTGTCTTGTCAGCTAAAACACAAGCTGTAATGATCTGATCTTCGTTTAATCCTAATCGAGCAACGTTAAGTCCCTGTTGAATTCCAAATTTTAGCGCCATGAAATCCTTCTACAATTGTCTTAAATTAGGTGTATTTAAGTCTAGTAATTTTGTAAGAATAATTGCTGATTTTCGGTTACTGTTAGCTTGTTTTTTGAAAAATAGAACAATACTCTAGATTTTTACAAAAAGTGAAAAAGAAAGTAGACTAGAGTTTGCCGTCTACAATGTCTTTCAAAAGTTGAGCAACATCTTGTTTTGTTACTGGTACTGGATTTGGATCCAAGTGACCCTTGTCTGTCATGACAACATCTGCAGCCTGATCAAACGGAGCCTTTAATGTCAGTTTGTCAAACTTTAGTTTTTCAATGACTTCTTTGAATCTGTCATAGAAGATGGACTTGTTGAATCTGTGTGCCACCGTAGTGCATGATGATAACGAGTATCCATGTGGTACACCTTCATTTGAAAAGACATATGATAATGCATGTCCTAGTGTAGTTGATGCATTTCCAAATCCAACACCTGAGAGCATGGACCCAAATGGATAGTTCTCTGGCTTGTTGTTCATTATTGCATCATAGAGCACATCAAAGGCAGATTTGCACAGCATCTTGGTGAATTCGTTTCCTCTCTTGCTGTCATATCCTTCTGTTGCTTGTGCACATGCGTCACAGACAGAGTTTTTGACAATTGCCTCTGGCGTTCCGTCCATGAAATAAGCGTCAATTACTGCCATGTCTGCAAGGAATCTCTCATCTTGCAAGAGCTTTTTCTTTCCATCAAACTTTAGCACACAATATGTTGTCATCTCTGCTCCTGTTCCAAATGTAGTTGGGATGAGTATCTTTGGAATCTTCATCTCCATTCCTGCATATTTTGCAACATCAAGTGAGCTTCCTCCTCCAAGGCCAATTATTGCAGATGGATTCTTTGGTTTGAATTCTGCCATGACTTTGTTTACTGTTTCAATTGATGGTTCAGGTTCTACTTTGTCATATAACATGTAATCTTGAATCTTCATTCTTGCAAGCCACTTGGCTGATACGTCAGGTGGTGCGGTTGTTACAACAAGGGCGTTTTTTGGATATTGCGTCTCAGATAAAGCATCTTTGCCGAAATTAATTGTCTTTGGCATTCTAACTGTATTCATGAAAAAACTACGTCTGCTACAATTATTATACTATTGCCTTGATTCTGCCTAAATATGGAATTGGGTTTTCTTTGTTACTATTATGACACTGATTATGGATACTGCAATGACCATTCCTGCTAGTGGACCAAACTCTGGTACTGATGGGCCAACAACAATTGTGAAACTTGCTGTCTCTGGAGGAATTGGCTGGAATAATATTCCTTGAACCTCTACTATGACCTGATAAGTTCCAGCTGTCTGAAATTGCATGGGGATACTGACTGGACCTTCTGTAGCTACATGAGTTACAGGTATTCCAAATATTTGGTCATTGCCTTGCATCACAGAGACTTTGTAATCGATATGAGGTTGTTCGGTATTGTCATTTTTATTCAGAAAACCAATTTTGAGCATTGTCTGGTCTCCAGGGTTTGGAGTTGGAGGGTTGGTCTCAAAACTGATATTTAGTGTGCCACCACTAGTTGGTTTTATGATTGGGTCTGCATATGCTGGAGTCATGAGAATTGTCATTATGGCCAGTGCTCCTAACACGCCAAATATTGATACTTTCACACCGTTTCTAGAACTAGACACAATATGGCTTGGATCCTGTGATATATAAAAAAAGTGTAACAAAGGTAATGGATAACATTTTTCTTAAATTGATAATAAAAAGACTCTAAATTGACCAAATATTGTTTGTTGTATGGTGACAATAAATGATAATTAGAAATTTTCAATCATTATCAACAAATTCTGCAAAAAAAGATGCCTTGTCCATAATCGAAGCAGGTCTTGCTGCTGCCAACCCTAAAACACATCTTGAGAAAATTATTAAAAAAAATATCCTGATTTTGCCTGGCAGAAAGGTCAGTCTTGGAAAATATCATCACGTGTTTGTCATTGCAACGGGTAAGGCAGGTCACACCATGGCATGTGCCGTAGATTCTCTAACGCATGTTGATGGAGGAATAATTGTTGTTCCATCTAAAGTCAAGACGATGGACAAAAAGTTCAAAGTAATTCAAGCAGGTCATCCAGTTCCCAACAAAAACAGTCTTGTTGCGGCAAAAACCATACTTGAANGACATGTGTTTGTTATTGCAATGGGTAAGGCAGGTCACACTATGGCACATGCAGTGGCTTCTCTAACGCATGTTGATGGGGGAATAATTGTTGTTCCAGCCAAAGTCCGGATGATGGATAAAAAATTCAAAGTAATTCAAGCAGGCCATCCAATTCCNACTTGAATTCCTTGACAAGACTGGTTCTGGAGATCTTGTAATATTTCTAATATCTGGCGGTACTTCTTCTCTTGTTGCTATGCCTGATNCTTGAATTTCTTGACAAGACCGGTTCTGGAGATCTTGTAATATTTCTCATATCTGGTGGTACGTCTTCTCTTGTTGCCATGCCTGATGGTATCACACTTGATGAAAAGCGAACAACTACTGATCTTTTGATAAAGTCCGGTGCAAACATTCAAGAAATTAACTGTGTCAGAAAACACCTGTCCAAGATAAAGGGAGGCAAAATGCTTGAACATGTACGATCAGACTCTGTATCCCTTGTCATGTCTGATGTAGTGGGCAATGACCTCTCAAGCATTGCATCTGGTATGACATATTATGATAAAACCACGTTTGCAGAAGCAAAAAAGATCCTCAAAAAATATCATATTGAAAGACTTGTTCCAAAAAGCGTTTCATCACATCTGGATCTAGGTGTACAAGGTAAGATTCCAGAAACTCCCAAGAAGGGAAAAATAACAAATTACATCATTGCAACAAATAACGACTGTCTTGATGCAATGAAATTACACGCAAAAGATCTTGGATATTCTAGCAGAGTTCTTACAGGTATCACAGGTGACGTACAAGATCTCGGTTCTGATATTGCTAGAACATTCTCTGGCAAGAAAATGAATTGTGTGATCTTTGGTGGGGAGAGCACTGTTGTTGTAACAGGAAAAGGAAAAGGCGGACGAAATCAGGAATTGGTCTTGCATTGTGCGACTTTTCTATCACAGAAAAAAAAGAATGCAGTTGTGGTATCTGTTGGCACTGATGGAATTGATGGTGTAACAAACTGTGCAGGCGCAATTTGGCAATCAGGCCAGAAAATAGACAAGATACCACAGTATCTTGATAAGAACAACTCGTATGGCTTTTTCAAAAAGTACGGCGGACTGATCCTGACAGGTGCAACTGGAACAAACTTGATGGATATTGGTGTTATACTACGAAAGTAGCAACTTTGTTGCCTTGTTCTTGCTTGGATCTACCAATTGATATCTGACATCTAGATCTCTTTGTTTGATTATCTGATCAATGAACTTGATTCTTCTTTCTATGAAAACATCTTCAGTCACTTTGTTTTCTGCAAGACGATCAAACATTGATTTTTGATCCAGCATTACATTTACCACATCTCCATTTTTGATAATGAATCTACCAATACCCCAAAAAATTCCAACATGCAATGCGATGTACTTTGATTGTTCTTGCGTTACAATGTCGTAAAAATATTCTGCATGTGTTCTACTCTCTTCGGATCTTGACTGTGAATTTTCAATTATCCATGAGATCTTTTTTTGATCACCGTAAAAAAAGTAAATGTGTTCCATGTCAACATATTTACCAAATATGTCAATATATTTTCTGTATACTACTGAATAAGAAAAATGAAAACTTGCTATCGTGCTAGAAGCAAATTCCTTCTTTACAAATATGGTGGATGAGCTTGTTGACTTTTCAGAATATGATCCAGAGCTTGCTGAAGGACTCAAATGGATTGATGGCGAGGCACAAAAAAGAGGAATCACGTTTTATGAAATGGTGTTCCATGTATTGCACCGACATGATGTTGATTCTAAAGCAAAAGACTGGCTTGCAAACAGAAACTAGTCACAGTGTTTGTTCTATCAATTTGAATGATCAAAATGGTTTATTGTGTTCTGTAAAATGATTTTGTGATACAAAAGGGGAGGGTTTTACCGTTAGCATAATTTGCTAAGGGGCTACCCATTTTACATTGTACGAAACATTTCCTGGAACTAGTGTATTCCATGAAACATTTTGTGTTGTTTGTGGTGCAAGATTACCCGGATGGCTTTCTGTTGCAGTCACCGTGACATATTGGTTGGGACCTACACCATTGACACATGTGCCAAGTTGAAATCCTGGTGCGCTGGTGTCATACCATGTGCTTCCGCCAAGTGAGTTGCTCTGGGAGCTCTGACTTGGGGTGTGGATGGTAAATGTCACTGTATATGATCTGTCATTTCGTAGCTGGAATGTCATGCCTGGATTTGCTATTGGATTAAATGTTTTTTGTCCTATTGTTATCTTCATAGATGTGATTGTTCCGTCATATCTGTTGGAACATGTTGAAGGCGCCTGACCCATTGCAAATGCTTGGTTTGCTGTAATTCCAAATGATGCAATCAGAATTGATGCAAACACAAGAGCAAACACATTCTTGCTGTGACTGTTTTTTGTCCTAAATGTTTTCATTATTCTCTATATTGTTTTTACATATGTAAGCACTTGGTGAATTTCTTCTATAGTTTGCATACATTGTCAACGTAAATTATTTTTTTGAAATTTTATTTTTTTTAGATGATTGTATATTGAATCTAAATCTGTGTTAGACGTTTTTCAATTGATACGTATTCGCATCCTGATGGTCCGCAATATTTTCCAACATAGACTGCCTTTGGCCTGTAAAGCATTGGTTTTGGTGCGGCTTCGGCAAACTTTTCCTCTATTATATGCGCAGTCCATCCTGATACTCTAGATACTGCAAATATTGGGGTGTTAAGGTCCATTGGGATGCCTAGCATGTAATACACTGATGCACTGTAAAGATCAACATTTGGAAAAATGTCTGAACTTTTGATCTTTTTCATTTCCTCTTCTGTAATTTCCTCGACNTTTTGTGATGCCATACCATGGCAGTCCTGTTTTTTCTGCTAACCTCCTTGAAAGTTCTCTGAGAACTTCGGCTCTTGGATCAAATGTCTTGTAGACTGCGTGACCCATGCCCATTATTTTTTGGCTCGTTGCAAGTTTGTCTTTTATCCACTGCTCAACTCTGTCCACTGAATCAATCTCAAGTAGCATCTTCATCACCTGAAAGTTTGCGCCTCCGTGTAGCTCACCGCTTAGTGCTCCAACAGCTGCGCTTACTGCGGCATACATGTTTGCGCGAGTTGATGCAACCTCTCGTGCTGCAAATGTGGATGCGTTAAAGCTATGTTCTGCATGTAATATCAGACAAATGTCAAAAATCCTTGCAGCTTCGGTATCTGGTTCTTTTCCTGTGAGCATGTATAGAAAGTTGCCAGCATGATTTAGCTTTTTTGATGGCATGATTATTTCTTTATCATTTCTAATCCTGTCCCAGCATGCCACAATGATTGGAATCTTTGAAATCAGATTGATTGCTCTGTTGTAATTTGTGACCCTGTCATCTGATTTTTCTTTGTCATAGACTGCCATCATGGATACGGTAGACTGGAGAACATCCATTGGGTTTGCAGTCTTGGGTACATTTCTTAGGGTCTTTTCTAGACCCTCTGGAATCTCACGTGTTGCTACTAGTTGTTCTGAGAATGATTCCAATACCTCCTTTGTTGGCAGGTCATCGTTGAGCAAAAGACACGATGTCTCCTCGAAGGTTGATTTTTTTACTAAATCTAGAACATCATAACCTCTATAGATCAGCTTTCCATTAACACCGTCTATTGCAGAAATCTTGGTATCTGCAACTTCGATATTTCGAAGACCAATATTCTTTGTCTGCACGGGATACAATGGAAAAAATACGTATTAAATTATTGCTAATTTAGAAATAAAAAATTAAGCAGTTGGTCTAATCTAACAACTTTGGTAATTATAGCGAAATTTATCATGATTTTTAGTAGCAATGAGCCAATGGGATGACGAATTTGTTCGTATGGTGGACAATTTTGTAGTAGAGACAAAAGACCCTAGAGTCTTGCAAGAGATTTCTGATCTTGATAGGGAATCTAGGCTACTTGGAATCTCGTTTTATGACATGTACTGTGTAGTGCTACAGGATGTCAAGGGACATCAAACCTTGGTTGCAGAATTTAAAACATACATGAGCTTGAAGAAAGCCAAGCCTGTTTTTTAGTTTAAATGAGGGTCATCAATCCCGTCAATAATCCATGGCAAGAACTAGAGTTGTTTGTGTTTCACATAAAGAAGATGCTGATGGAGTTAGCTCTGCATCGCTGATACGAAAAGCGTTTGGCGGAGAGACAAAACTGGTCGACTATCCTGGACTGATGAATGAACTAGAGGCACTAAAAAATGATGAAAAACTAAAGACACTATACATTTGTGATCTTGGACTGAGCAAATCAAACCAGGACCAGTTCGTAGAACTGCTCAAAGCATTACGAAAAAACAAAGTTTCCATTACTTACATTGACCATCATGATATCGAGGATTCAATAAAAAAGAAGATCAAGGCATTAAAGGTAAAACTGATTCATACAATTAACGAATGCACTACAGTACAGGTATACAATGCGTTCAAGTCAAAGCTATCTGATTATGGTTCTTTTCTTGCAGCATGTGCAGCAGTGACTGATTATATGGAAGACAGGCCAATCGGAGCTGCACAATTGCAAAGATTTGACAGACAGTTTGTGCTTTTGGAGGCAACAGTTCTTACATTTACAATTACCAGTCATCAAAAAGATCCAGAATTTTTGTTATATCTGGTCGATGAGCTAAGTGAATCAAAATACCCACATCAGATTAACAACACGTTTGAGTTTGCAAGAATTCAGGCAGAACGAATCTCTGGTGTTATACAAAAAGTCAAAGACAACATGAAGAAGATGAAAAATCTCTCCTACATGGAAGTCACAGATTCTGGCGCAAGCATGGCAGTAAACTTTGTTCTAGGATTGTCTGGAAAAGAAGTCGGGGTTTCATACAAACTGCGAGAAGAACAAGGAATCTATGCCGTATCAGTCAGAGGCGCAAAATCCTGTAAGGTGCATCTTGGCAGAATTGTAAACCAATTGGCAACAGAGCTTGGCGGCTCTGGTGGAGGACATGACAAGGCATGCGGTGCAGTCATACCAAAAGAAAAGATTGGAACATTTTTGAAAAAATTTAATTCAAAACTCAAATAGTCTCTGCAACCAAATCGATTTCTACCGCAGAATTCAAAGGTAGACTTGAAACTCCTAGTGCAATTCGTGTGTGTTTTCCCTTTTCTCCAAAGATTTCAAAAAGCAAGTCAGATGCAGCATTGATTATCTTTGGATGCTCGTAAAATTCTGGAGAACTATTGACAAACCCTGAAACTCTAACAATCTTTGATATTTTGTCCAGTGTGCCAAGTTCTGCTTTTAGTTGGGCCAAAACATTTGTTATACATAACTTGGCAGCCTTTTGGGCATCTTCAACAGATATGCTTGTTGGTACTTGACCTTTGAATTGTACCTGACCGTCCTTCATTGGAATCTGTCCTGATACAAATATCAGATTGCCTGTCCTTACAACAGGAATGTATGAACCTGCAGGCTTGGGAGGTGTAGGAAGTGTGATGCCAAGTGACTCTAGTTTTTCTTCAATCATGGATTGTTCTTTTGCATGACTTTATTTTATATCTTCATATAATTGTCCAAGCAAAACTCTCTATGGACAAAAAGTCACACGGTGAGGAACTCAAAAAAGAACTAGACATTTTGATATCAAGGATAAGTGCGTTAGAGGCATCATCAACTGATAAAGAAAAAAAATCTCTAATGGGCGTACTAAAAGTACTTGCGGAAAATCAAAAGCACTTTGTTGACGAGTTTGAACATCTAAAAAAAGCACTAGATCTAATGATGGTGCAGATCTTCAAAATGGACAAGGCAAAAACTGGACCCTGACCCAGTATTTTGATGTCCTGAGTCATAGCAATAAAAGATTAAATTCAGCCCCCAATTGTTGGGAAACAAATGTCTCATCCTACAACACCATCAGACAGCTCAAAACCCGTCCTAAAAGACAAGAATCCGCATAATTACAGAAAAGTTGGCTATTCTCTGATTGTAATCTCAGTATCGTTAGTTCTCATAGGCTTGCTAGTCTTGGCAATAGGTGGCAATTATCATTTTTCAGGAGACATCATGGCAAAACAAGAAATTGACTCCATGACGCCAAAGCATGGTTACAACATCATCTTCTTTGATTATACTCAGCCAATTGGTGCCAAGCTCAAACTTTTGGATTCTACAAGTACTCTTGAAGATGCTATGAAACTAAAAACACAATATGCTCCAAATTATAAAAATGACAAAGGCCAAGTCCTAATCTTTGATAATTCTATTAAAAACAATACAAATTCAATTTCTCTTACAGAAGTATATGCAATGACTCCTACATCTGGCTATGATGTAGTCTCTTTTAATACTGTAATGCCTGTTGGCGCAAGACTTGCTCCACAAACTCTTGATTCATCACTTGGTGCCGCAATAAATGACTCTGCAAGATACAGTTCCGCAAATGTAGATACACAAGTGCAAATACTGACTTTTACTTCGTCTTATGATGACAACCTAAAACAGATACTTGGCTCAGGTTATGACCCTACCTTGGTGTCTGAAAACATTAATCAAATAAAATTGATGCCACAAAAAATGGTTCCCCCGCCACCAGCTCCCGTGGTACACGTCAATACTACAAAAATAACACCTGTTTCACAAAATACCACGACCACTACAAATGCTACTGCAAAAATAACAAACAGTACTGGTGTCAAACTAACAAATTCATCAAGTACAAAACCTGGCTTGGCAGCAGGTACTAACAGTAGTCTATCAATGGTCGCAAATGTAACTACAACTAGTTCACCAAATCATACCACAACCGTATCAAACAATACCTCTTCTAACCATACAAAAACAGTATCTCTCTCAGAAAACCTATNATGCCACAAAAAATGGTTCCCCCGCCACCAGCTCCAGTGGTACAAGTTAATACTACAAAAACGACATCTATTCCACAAAATACACCAATCACTACAAATNCTAGTTCATCAAATCATACAACAACCGTATCAAACAATACATCTTCTAACCACACAAAAACAGTATATCTCTCAGAAAATCTGGCAGTAAACTCGACTTCTAAATAAAACCTAAATCAACTCATCGTCAATTTCTTCAATAGGCTCTAAAAATTGTATACAAGTACAAGTCCTTACAAGACACTTGCCAAATTTTACAAGTGATTTAGATTCTTGGGATGGTATATGTGCATCACTTGTATGGTGACATCTCTTACAATTCATGTTTGAACCATTTTCTAGTTTTATTTAACTCTAGTTTCCTACTTGGACTATGCCTTTTGAGATGAGCCACTGGATGCTTTGTACAAACTCATCATCAGTGGTTTGACCATCTGCCCACATTCCGGTGCTAGTTTTCAACCATGTTGGAATTTTTTGAGTGGAACTAGATACTGATACACCATGTGGAATCTGCATTACTCCCTTTGATATCAAATACTGGATTGCATTGGTAAATTCAGAGTCCTGCAGATCTCCATTAGACCAGCTTTTTGCAGTGGTTTTGATCCATTTTGGTATTGAAACATTACTGCTTTTAATTCCATCCGAATCTGAATTTATCATGTTTGTACTTGCCAACTTGTCTGAGAAATCAACAATCACTGGATTTCCACCAATTGTTACAATTTGTGAAGAATGTTCTTCTAGCAAAATACCTGTTTGGATATCGTATACAATCTTTGATGTGCTGTTTTCACTAGAATAGAATGCGGCAATGCTAGTTCTCTTGAAACCATTAAATTCTGTAATTATTGGTGTGATTGCGGTATCTGACTTGTTGTATGCAACTGGTGATGCTAAAACTTCAAGAAATGGTCTTACTTTGCTGGTATCCTGGTTGCTGTGTGCAAAACCTGTTTCTAGGTTTAGAATCAATGTAGTGTTTTGAACTTTATTTGCATCTACTTGGCTTTGTAATACATTGATGTTGCTTGCATTAACCATGTCTCCAAAAATATAGGTCTGAGAACTGTTGGTGTTTCTTAATGTAATACTATACTTTAGCATGTCTCCAGGGCTAGCACAAATGGTATGCGGCTTGCATGCATTATCCTGTTGGGCAAATGCCTGTTCTGTAGATATGGTGATACCTAGCACAGAAATTGCCAAAATCAGAAAAACTGGAGTAAATTTCATCGTGTAAATCTTATCCAGAAAGCATGTAAGATTATTCTTTCTGTTAAAGAGATCAATACAAATACTGTAATTTTCTTGTATGATATTGTATTGCCCAACAACCTGATAAAGGAATCCAGTCCATACCTTTTACAACATGCCGAAAATCCGGTCCAGTGGTATGCATGGGGAGAAGAGGCCCTAGAAAAAGCAAGACAAGAAAACAAACCTATCTTTCTTAGCGTGGGGTATAGTGCATGTCACTGGTGTCATGTTATGGCTCATGAATCCTTTGAAAACGAAGAGATTGCCAAGGCAATGAATGAGAATTTTGTTAACATCAAAGTAGACAGAGAAGAAAGACCTGATATCGATGATATCTATCAAAAGGTCTGCCAATTGACTACTGGCAGTGGGGGTTGGCCACTCAGCGTANAAGAAAGACCTGATATCGATGATATCTATCAAAAGGTCTGTCAGTTGACTAGTGGCAGTGGGGGTTGGCCACTCAGCGTGTTTTTGACTCCTGACCAAAGACCATTTTATGTTGGCACATATTTTCCACCTCTTGACAGTTATGGAAGGCCTGGATTTGGAAGCCTGGTATTACAGCTTGCACAAGCCTGGAAAGAAAAACCTGACAATGTAGAACAAGCCGCAGAAAATTTTGTCAACACTTTGCAAAAAACAGAGTCTGTTGCACTTGATTCCAAACTTGAAAGGTCCATCCTTGATGAGGCAGCAGTAAATCTCTTGTCAATTGCAGACAATACTAACGGAGGATTTGGTCAAGCCCCCAAGTTTCCAAACGCATCAAACTTGTCGTTTATGTTGCGATATTCTAAATTGTCTGGAATTGCAAAATTCCAAGAGTTTGTTTTCAAGACTTTGAGCAAGATGGCAAATGGAGGAATGTACGATCAACTCGGTGGTGGATTTCACAGGTACTCTACTGATTCTAGATGGCTTGTGCCGCATTTTGAAAAAATGCTCTATGACAATGCATTGTTACCACCAGTATATGCCGAGGCATACCAGCTCTCAAAAGATCCACGATATCTTGAGGTGATACATGACACATTACGATATGTCCTTGGACACATGACATCGCCTGAAGGCGGATTTTATTCTGCACAAGATGCAGACTCGGAAGGAGAAGAAGGAAAATTCTATGTCTGGAAGAAAAAAGAAATTCAAGAAATACTAGGAAAAGATTCTGACATATTCTGCTTGTATTATGACGTTACCGATGGGGGAAACTTTGAGGGCCACACGATTTTGTATAACAGCATGAATCTGTCTTCAATAGCATTTCACTTTGGCAAGAGTGAATCTGAAATACGACAAATTCTCAAACAATCACGAGAAAAACTCTATGCCGTAAGATCAAAGAGAATACCGCCAGGACGGGATGACAAGATTATGACAAGCTGGAATTCCCTCATGATTACCTCATTTGTCAAGGGATACCGTGTTACTGGGGAACCTGACTTTGTCCAGTCTGCCAAAAAATGTATTGAATTTATTGAATCTAGACTTACAAAAGACGGTGAACTGCTTCATACTTACAAGGATGGTCAATCAAAGCTTAGGGCATATCTTGACGACTACGCATATTTTGTAAATGCACTGCTTGATTATTTTGAGGTCGAGCCATCTAAAAAATACCTAGATCTTGCAGTATACTATGCAGATTACCTACTTGGTCATTTCTGGGATGCAACTCAAAAGAACTTTTTCTTTACTGCTGACAACCATGAAAAACTGATCATAAGGACAAAGAACATCTATGACTTGTCCTTGCCATCTGGAAACTCTGTTGCAGCAGGAGTCATGCTGAGATTATATCATCTCACACAAGAAAAAAAATATCTTGATGTATCAGTCAAAGTGATGGAGTCACTTGCAGTAATGGCTGCAGAAAATCCATTTGGATTCGGACAGCTGCTAAATGCGATATATGCATACTTGCAAAAGCCAGTGGAAATTACCATGATAAATCCAATAAACACCGACGTGAAAAATTATCTCTTGAAAAAATTCATTCCAGAGGCAATACTTGTCATGATTTCAAAAAAAGAGGATCTCGAATCTCTAAAAGATTTCCAGTTCTTTGCAGGAAAAGAATTTGATGCTACTAAAACCAAGGTCTATGTCTGCAGAGATTTTACATGCTCGCTGCCTCTTGAGACTGTACCTGAAATTGAAAAACTGGTCTAGATCTTTTTTATGTTTATTTCTAGTCTCTGGCCTACTGCAGGACTGCCCATTCTCTCATACCTTCGTTTTGGCATGGTAATTGTAATTGATGTCTGAGCATAACTCTTGATTGCAATTGTCGGCTGGGCCTGAAGTATGGCCTCTATGAATGGAGCTATCTGGTCTCGTAGTTCTGGGTCTAGTTTCTTGTTTATTGCCTCAAGCATGAGTTGTTTTTGTGAGACTGGCTCTGTCTGGACATCTTCTGTCAGGGTCAACTGGACTGTCTGACCGTTGTCAACTAGCTGTTGAATCTGATAATGAATTAACTCTGACATTGAATTATTGTTGAAATGTTGCAATTTAACTTTTCACAAATCTTGATTTGTTTTCTATCTCAAGGCTGGTTGATTCTATTGTCTGCCAGATATTGGAGTCCGCTGACAAACTCCTTGTCTGACATTTCTCCCGAGGACCATAACCACGCGTCTGTTTTTACCCAATCTGGAATCTTGCCAGAGTGAGTGACACTTGGTTGACTGGATGGAATCTTTACTGTGCCCTGATTTATCAAAAACTGGAGTCCGCTAGTAAATTCGTCATCTGAGATCGTACCCTGAGACCACCATTTTGCATTGTTTTTCATCCATGTTGGAATCTGTAATATGATGTTGATTTTTTGGTTCGAATTGTCTGGTTTCACATTNTTTTGCATTGTTTTTCATCCATGTTGGAATCTGTAATATGGTGTTGATTTTTTGACTCGAGTTGTCTGGTTTCACACTCGGGAGCCCTACGATAAAACTTGTAAAATCGAAATCTCCCGTTGTTGGATTGATAAGCTCCGCAGTGTATTTTCCATTTTTTTGATACTTGTCACTTGACAATATTGTAGAATTTAGTCCAGAAACCCCAAAGTTGTCTATCATGGTATTGTTGGAATCGATCACTAGAATCTCCATAGGTGATTTTTCTGTAAGCGCTCCGGTGTTTATGTCTAGTATGATGTCCTCACCTGGTTGGTATACTTTCTTGTCTGTGTTTAATTGATGAGTCATCTGAGGTTTTGGTTCTGCTTGACTGTCAAATCCGCCATCTCCGTATATTGATTTGATCTGTGCAATGTCAAGTGCTGTGATGTCGTAATGTTTTACACCAAGAACTGTTACGGTATCAATCATGATTGATGGCATGTCTTCTAGTCCATTGATGATATTGTGCAGTCTATCACTTGGTACCACATAATGCCCCAATCCAAATGAATGGCCAATCTCATGTCTGATTGTAGAAGCTAACTGGGTGCTTGTTGCTACTAGTCCCGTATAGTATGGCATGTCTACATAGGTATAGTATTCTTGGTTGTCTTGGAACCACTCTTTTTTGACCCAATTTGGCTGGACATCCGAGTAGTAAATTTCAATATTGGTCTTGCCTGTCTCAAAATTTGGAATTGTCACACCTGTTGCAATGAATCCACTAGGGTCTTTTTGTGGTTCTGGAAAGTAGTTTATTGTTGTGTCGCATTTTGTATAGTTAAAATTATTTTTTTCTGAAATCAAAACCTTGACTAGGTTGATATTCCAAACTAGGTGTTTTCCTAAACCTTGGTTAAGTTTTGTCTTCCAGTCAATTACTGCATACTCTGTTTCATCCAAAAGTTGTTTTCCAATAGTTGGAAATTTTGGATTTGGCTGTGGTTCTATGGCACAAATTGTTGGGCTGTGTTGAACTCTAATTGGCATCTGTAGAAAATAACCTGTAGCAAAGGCAGAGTTTGGAAAGACTAGGCCTGCAAAAACTATGATAACGACGACTAGAATTGCCTTTTTCAAATTGTCATACCTTGGCATCAAGTATGCTGCGTTTTATCTGGACTGACCTTACTTTTATCATCTGGGTAAATTCTTGTGTGTCCTCAAGTGCTGGTTTTTGTTTTTGGTTTTGGTATGCCTGGAGAAATCCTGAATAGATACAGCCAACTATGATTCCAAATGCATTTGCATCTACATCCTTTATCTCATCAGAATATGCCATTGCAAGCTGTTTGTATGATGCTGCCTCGCTGATATAGTAATCAATTAGACTATCGATGAATTTCTTTGTTGTACTTGGAATCACGAACTAGATTTTCCCTGCATTGTTTATAATGTTTGATTTTTGTAATTTCCAGTCTTAGATCTGCTGTAATTAGAGTAGTTGCAAACTAAATTTGACCACATGCATTTTTGAAGAGTTAACCCAAGAGGTCCATCATGCCAATCGAAGTAAACCGAGTAAACAAAGAATGCCCAAAGTGTAAGAATCCTACTATATTTAACACTGGAAAAGAGTACTTTTGCGGCAAGTGTCTTGCAACACTGAAGATAAATCAGGTAGCCGAAAAAATTACTGCATAGTATCATGTGGACAATTGATTTAGAAGACGAATATTTCAAGATCTACGATGACCGCAAAACACTTGCTGGTTATTTTGCCCCCGAGTATGGTGATATTCAACCAGAGGACAAGGCACACCAAGTCATACAGGATATGATAAAAAATCATGATCCGATAAAAGGTGGGTACATGATGTTGCCTCTTGTCAAGTTTGGAATATTCGAAGATGGCAAGGAGATGAGCCTTGATTATGTTGAGCAACAACTCCGTGAGGTTCACAACAGAATACTTGCCTGGAAAAACATGCTTACTGAAAAAGGAATTGCACATCATAAAATCTTGGTATCTCACACAGATCATGACATGTTAAGCATCACACTTGGAATAATTTTTTCATCTCCTGTTCCACTTGAAAAAAAAGAGATACTTGGAAATCTTGGAAGCATCTTGGATTTTGCACATCAAAAGGGTCTACTGTGAGCCACTAGATTTGGCAGTCTGATACGATTGGAGTGCGNATCTTGGAAGCATCCTAGATTTTGCACATCAAAAAGGTCTATTGTGAGCCACTAGATTTGGCAGTCTGGTAGGATTGGAGGGCATTCATCTCATACTGGAATGATTGTTGCAGCAACTGGTCTGACTTTGCGCTTGTTGCATTGTTTCCTGTCACTATCCATTCTCTTAGAGTTTCATCGCTTTGAATCTGTGTTTGAGTTGATAGTTTGAATAGCTCCAATGATGGTCTGAACAATTCTGGAGCTTTTAGGTCTTCATAGCGTGGAAGTATATTTTTGACTGCTAGTATGTGGGCATCAGTTATCTTTAACATCTGGTCTTTTGAAATCTGACCGTTCTTGTATTGTGTCAGATTTTGATCAAAACTCTGAGTTTCATTTTTTAGGTCTGACTGGATCTGTGCCAGTTGGTCTCCAAATCTCTGACCTGAAAGAGTCGTCTGGTCAAGGTAATAGTTGACAAGTATGACAATTGCTACTATGGCTATTCCTGAACCTATTGCAATTGGCATGGTATGACTTTTGCCTGGAGTCTTTTTTCGTCTCACAACCAAGCCAGTGATTAATATGAAATAAATCTATTTGACACAAAAATAATCTTATGTTCTAAACAACTGGCTAATCTCTACATCATTGTTATCCATATCCAGAAGCTCTGCAATTTTTTTATAATATTCTATAAACTGATCCCCTTTTTTGGTCAATTTGTAATGCTGCGTTTTCTTGTTGTATTTTACTAGTCCCTTGTCTTGTAGTATCTGAAGATAATTTATCAACAGCTTGTATGATAAAAACGCCTTGTACATTATCTGGGTTTTTGATGCGCCTGATCTTGTTGTTTCTAAAATTGCTTTTACAATGTCAACATGTTCTCTATATTTCATAAATATGCACTAGACCATGTCTTTGTTGCATTTTGAAATAAAATGCAGGGTTATACCTGAATTCCACACTAGTATATGGTGACACGCATATTTCAAATTTGATGAATTCCTATCAAATTTTCTAACTAAATCTTATCGAACAAATGTACTTGAGATCGATTCTTTTTTTGTGACAAGGACACTGACAATTCCAATTATTGCAATTGCTGCAATCTCAAATATTATCCAGTCTTCTCTTGGAAATTCAATTATCTTGTTTACAAAAGGCGTCAAGATTGGAAATCCAGATTCTGTTGAAAATATGTCGTATGATATGTGGGTAAGTATGCTTGTTCCAACTATGACTCCTAGGCGATAGTCATTTTTACGAAAGACTATCATTAGAACAACCACCGAAATAACTGCAAACGTGATGGAATGACCCATCCTTTGTATTCCTTCAACATGTAGAAGGCCAATCAGATGATCCGCGTCTATCAGAACTGCAAGAAATCCTCCTAACAGTATGTATCTGACTCTGAGTGTTACTATGGCTGCAACAACGCCCCATGCAAAATGCCCTATGATTTCTCTCAAGTTTAAGCTGCCGTGCGCTATTGGGTTTGTCAAAACAGTCTTGTCAGGTAGTACTGTGCTGACAAGTGAGAAGCCTGCAGCAAGGGAACAATAAACCGCAGAGACTGCTATTACAAACAAGACATCCTTTTTTTCTAGTTTCAATTATTGGTAAATGAAAAATGTTTGGCTACTTATGCGTTTGAATTCTGGTATGTATCTGATGAACTAAAAACGACACTCTAGTTGTTAGTCTATGTATTTTCCTTCTGCGTCTGCTTTTAGCTCTATTATCATTATGCTGCCGCTTATGTAAGAGTCATTTCTTGTTGTTCTTACCCGTCCAACCTCGATGTGGTATGGATATACATCTACTACTACAGTTCCAACTTTTACATCTGATGGTGCATCTGTAATTGTAATATCTTCTTTTTTAACTCCGTAATCTACCAGCTTTTTTATGCAATGATCCAGCAATGGTTGAGGTAGACCATGATTTATTGCCCAAACGGTGCCTTCGTATTCAATTTTTTCCAACTAGTAACACTCCAGTTTACCAGTATAATTATCATACTCTGAATAGATTAAACTGCAAGAACTTGGGCATTAATTGAGTAAAAACTGTTTTCAGGTTGTGGCCTTGAGGGTCATGGTACTCATAACCTGGGATAACGAGCGGATTTTCTGAGATAATATGGTATCAAATTCCTGAGAGTTTTTTGCCTGTATCTCTGCTATCACATCATAGGCACCAAATGTAACATGGGCATTTTTTACCTCTGGTATGGTCTTGAGCTCTTCAATTATGTAATCCTCTGCGCCTAGTTCGCAATTGATTAGTACAAATCCCTTTTCCACTATATTCTCATCACATTTACGTTACTTAACTTTTTGTCTGTTTCTATGAAATGCTATTTTGTCATGTTCTGGATTCTTGGGTCGTAGCATATTNATTTACGTTACTTAACTTTTTGTCTGTTTCTCTGAAATGATATTTACTTTGTCATGTTCTGGATTCTTGGGTCATAGCATATTGGAAAATATGGCTTGAGATTGCTGTTACATGAATCATTGATAATATTTTGTGAATCAAGGCATATTGTTTGGTTTAACATTTTACTATAACACTTGTCTAAAACAATCTGGAGCTTGCTGTCTTGCTCATCTATCTTTGTTATTATGGCCGAATTTAGGCCCATGTTTGCTATCTGTTGCAATCTATCATCGCTACACGCAGAGGCAGAACTAGAGTGGCACAGGCTCATCATCTGTCTTGCACTAGTGGCACATGTTGTAACGGAATCATTTCCACTTGCCTTGGAACATGTGTCAATAAATGACAAGACTTGGTCTTGGAAATAATCTGAATTGATGGTATTGTAATTGATGTTTTTTGCAATTATTTTATCAATTCTAGGGTCAGCACATGCTTGGATTTGATCAAATTTTTTAGTAGAACACTCTTGCTTTAGTTCCATCATTGTTGATTGGCAAGAAGAAATGTCTGACTGGACACACAGGTTTACCAGGTGAGAAATTGAACTATTCAGATCATGTGATGCTTCATTAATTTGATTCTGTGCAGCTGTTATTTTGAAGTCTACTGTACCTAGAAACTGGTCAAGTCTAGGATCCTTGCAAATTTCTACACTTGATGATTCTTGTCTGTTACACTCTTGCTTTAGNTTATGGCCGAATTTAGGCCCATGTTTGCTATCTGTTGTAACTTATCATCGTTACATGCAGAGGCAGAACTAGAGTGGCACAGACTCATCACTTGCCTTGCAGTAGTAGCACATGTTATAATGGAATCATTTCCACTTGCCTTGGAACACGTATCAATAAATGACAAGACTTGGTCTTGGAAATAATTTGAATTGGTTGTACTATAATTGATATTTTTTGCAATTATTTTATCAATCCTGGGGTCAGTACATGCCTGGATTTGATCAAATTTTTTAGTAGAACACTCTTGTTTTAGCTCCATCATTGTGGATTGGCAAGAAGAAATGTCTGACTGGACACACAGGTTTACCAGGTGCGAGATCGAACTATTCAGATCATACGATGCTTCATTAATTTGATTTTGGGCAGCTGTTATTTTGAAGTCTACCGTGCCTAGAAACTGGTCAATTCTAGGATCCTTGCAAATTTCTACACCTGCGTATTCTTGCCCACTACACTCTTGCTTTAGGTTAGAAACTGATGTCTTGCATCTTGTNTGTCCAAGCTCTGAAATTGCATGCAATCGTTTACAAGATTCAGATTTTCTGTATTATATTGGGAGGCAGATTTTGCAACACTTGATTTCTCATCCTGTCCTGTCATATAGTAAAATTCAATGTCTCCAACAATTGCAATTACAAAGATTGCAACGGCAGCAGATATCAAATAAATGATTTTACGCATACTGTATCCACCATGTTGTGATATATTGCAATTTGTACTTGGAACAATAAAGCAGCACAAATCTATACGAATAAAACCATAGGAAAGAAACACAACACTTGAGCGCTTTAGGCAACAGCACTAGAGAATATCCATGCATTTCATGTCATACAAATTGCTGTAAAGAATATACAATATTTGTTAACGCGCACGATATTTACAGGCTTGTAACAAATCTTGGAATTAAACCTCAAAGTTTTCTTGAGATTTATGGTGCAAAGGATTTTGATCTTGGTATAAAGGTAAAAGAAGGTCTAGTAGACCTTGCCTTGAAACAACAATCTGGGGCATGCATGTTTCTTGTAGAATCAAAAGATGTTTTCAGATGCACAGTAAACGAATTCAAGCCAGGTGTATGCAACTCATATCCATTTCAGCTAAGGGCTGGAAACCTAGTCCAGATGGATGATAAAATGTGTCCTGTTGATTGGGATACAAAAGAATTTGAAGCAATGATGGCAATCCATCTCAAAAAAGACGAGTCAGAATGGAAGTTCTACGATGATCTTATTGTGGAATGGAATGCAAAACATTGGATAAAAAAGCCACTAGATGCATTTCTAGAATTTATTCTGGCTAGAGTAGNAGAGTCTTCTTTAAAACTTGATTCCAATGTTATTAAGACTTGATTTTAAGTTGTATTTTAAATAAAAAAGAAGGTTTAGGGTGAATAAGTCACACTAAAACTGGATGTTGCACCAGAGTCAGTCAATGCAGATGGAGTAGAATTGCCTCCATTTGGATCGTGCATTGTAATTTGATCATATGTGCCTGTACCTTTACCATCTATAGCAATTGCATTGCCTGCAGAGTCAGTAAACTGTGCATTGGTGAAATTCATTGTTCCAAAGTTTGCAAGTGGTAATACTCCACCTGAATATGGGGCTTCAACTACCCATTCTGCTGATGAACGTTGGGCTTTTGCTTTGAATGTGTTAGAATATGATTTGCCTGTTGTTGCATCAGTTATTGACAATTGGAATTTACTATTTCCAACATATGCAACCTTTGCATTAAATACATCTCCAGCATGCACTATCATCCCAGTTATTTTGAATGATGGATGAGGATACATTTCAAACCAAGCATAGTTTTGTTGTGCTCCGTTTGAACAATCTTGCTCTGTACCAATTTGTTCTACAGAATTGTCAGAATATCCATCTATTCCAACCCATGCGGAGGAATATGTTGTACTTGGGCCACAAGTAAGTGTCGGAATAGTCCAACTACCTTGCACTGTTTTCACATAGTTACTAGCCGGTGAAGATATGTTAGAAATTGATGCATATCCACTCCAGTTTGAGCTAGTTCCTTCTTTCAACTTTATCCTAGGTGCTGAATGAACGCTATCTGCAAATGCAGAAAGTGGCGTCGTCATTATCATTGCTACAATTAAGACTGATGTCACGGCTGCAATTGCCTTGTTGTGATAAGTCATTGATTTGTACCGTGAAAAACAAGTATTTATGATTTAAGTAGAATAAGCCAACGAAGGGATTTGGACCCTCGACCTTCTGATTACAAGTCAGATGCTCTAGCCAGGCTGAGCTACGTTGGCATTAGGTTATGGACTCTGGAAGGTGGTTTAAAATGTTATCACACTTGAAAAACGATCTGATTTCTTCTACTACCTACTTTTCATACCACCATACGAAATTTATATCCTGATCTGCTGATTTTGGTATTGGTAGACACAGAAAAAAAATGTGATATCTGTGGAAATGAGTTTGAAAATTCTGATAAACTAGAGCAGCATAAAAAAGAATTACACCAGGAAAAGCCAAAGGCAAAACCTCAAGTTTCAAAATCCTCACGATACAAGGCTACCGGAATTGCTGCTGCCATTGCGGTGGCAATCATAATTGTTGTATATTTTTCTGACAGTACAACTTCTGTTGGAACTATACAGGGAGTAGAATGTGATCCGTTAGAAGGCACTGTTTCTCATATTCATGCACACCTTGACCTTGTAGTGGATTCCAAGCCTGTCACAATTCCTGCAGGAATTGGAATAAAGCCAAACGAGTGTCTCTATTGGTTGCATACTCATAACACCTCAGGTGTAATACACATAGAATCTCCGCAACAAACTGCCTTTACTCTTGGACAGTTTATTCAAGTCTGGGATACACAGCTGGCATCTCACCCACGTTTGAAGGTGCGACTCATGGCGACAAGAACATCAAGGTCTTTGTCAACGGTACTGAGGTGAAGGACAGCTATGAGAACATAAAATTATCTGCACATGACGAAATTGTTCTAGTATCTGGAATCGTACCACCATTAATTCCATCATCTTACGAGTTTGGTGGATTGTAAGGAGCTGTATCATNCTGAGGTAAAGGACAGCTATGAGAACATAAAATTATCTGCGCATGACGAAATTGTCCTAGTATCTGGAAATGTACCACAGGTAATTCCATCATATTACGAGTTTAATGGACTGTAAGGAGTTGTATTAGAATGCAAAAAATCAACACCAAAAAACTAAGGCCTGATACATCGCTTGTCAAGAGCAAGAAAAGATATTTTGTAGGCGATGCATGGTTAAACGACATTTCGATTAAACTACAAATCAAAGGGGAGAAAGCATATCTTGCAAATTTCAATAACGGCGCAAGAACAAAGGTGCACTACCATCAAGGCGGACAAATACTTGTGGTGACAAGAGGACAAGGAATGCTGTCATATACAAAAAAGCCAACATAAACAAGGATACTGTAAAGATACACAAACTCTCGCAGACAGTCTTGGAGAAGGTGATGTGGCTTTTATTCCAAAAAATACATTGCACTGGCATGGCGCATTAAAGGGAAAAAATTTTGCCCATATCGCACTTAACATATTTACAGAAAAGGCAAAAGAGGCAGAGACAATATGGTACGAATCTAATTTTGTATCCTATGCCACAAAAATAAAGTAACTAGTGATTAATCCCTGATGCAACTAGTACGGTCCAGGGAAATGTAATGTTACCATCTTTTTCATATCTTACCGCATTTTTTCTAGCATCTTGTTTTATCTTACTCATTACATCGCTGCCATGACTTTCTAGCTTGGACCTAATGGAATTTGCAGTAGAGTGCATATAGTCATTCCAGTACTCATCAAAGGTTCCTGGCTTGTATGCAAAATCATGTCTTGTCACTGAGACGCTCTCAAATCCTGCCTTTTTCAGCTCTGACTCTAAATCTTTGGGATTGCCAAACCTGTGAACCGTGGGTGTTCCATCTGGTCTAATGTCTGGAACATGTTCTAGGATGGGTTTCATTATGGTGCTAAAATATGGCACATCTTCTGCAAGTCCATGTACTGCTACAACTAGCATACCTTTGTGATTTAGAATATTTTTAATTGAAATCAGAACTTTTTGGGTGTCTGGAAAAAACATCAATCCATACTGACATGTAACTTTGTCAAACTTGAAATTCAATCCGATATTTTCTGCATCCATTTCTAAAAACATGGAATTTTCAAAAGCAATTGATCCTCTTGCTATGTTCAATGCTGCCCTTGATAGATCAATTCCAACCAAGAGCCCATTTGGACCCAAAACCTGCGAAATCTCTTTTGAAACAACACCTGTTCCACAAGCCACATCTAATATCTTATCATCAGGTTTGATGTTTGCCGTTTTGGTAATTTCTGTAGTAGATCTAAACGGTCCAATTTTTTTATCTGCCCAGTTGTAATGATATTCTGAAGCTACTGTATTCCAATTTGCCTTGGTGGTTATCTTGTACTGGGTCGGATCAAAAACTGGTTTCATTTTCTTGTTACCTTGCTTAAAGCTTAAATTGATTGTACATAAACGCATTTTATGCCTTCCTTCAAAGTCAATGTGATAATTGAAAACAAGCCTGAGATTGTAGACCCAGAAGGTGATACAATCTTGAATGACTTGATCCTCAAGGACAAAAAGACAAGTATCAAAAAGGTCCGCTCAGCCAAGATGCTCAGGTTTGTAATTGATGCAAAAAACAAGGAATCAGCAGAAAAAACAGTACTTGACATATGTAATCAATTTAGAATATTCAATCCTCTTGTAAGCAAGGTATCGGTTGAGACGCTAGGCGCTTAGCCGCTCTTTACCACTTTTCTATTGAGAGCAGTGACGTCATCTAATGCCCCGTCTATGAGCAGTTTACTTCGCAAGTATTTTGCAAGGTCAGTCTCAGTTATGATTCCGACTAGGTTATTGTTGTCCAGAACCAATAGCCTTCGTACATTCTTGTTTAGCATCTTTTGAACCGCATCCTCTATCTGTGTCATTGGCTCTACCCATCTAAAGTTGGGCGACATTATTTCTGATAATTGTACATCAACACTTTTTCTATCAGTTGTTGATACCTTGCGGGCAAGGTCTCTTTCAGTTACAAGTCCAATTGGTTTGCCGTCTTGCACCACAACAAGTGAGCTTATGCCCTTTTCTGCAAAAAGTAATGCTACGTCTTTTGCAGTCTTGTCATGTTCTATTGTGATTACAGTTCGAACCATGATATCGCGAACTAGACCCATAGCTAGTACCAACGAATATTAGAATAAAAACGATTCCACTCTTTTTGAAAATAAATTCATATGAAAATATGAATAATTTTTCCAAACTCTGATATTTCTTGATCTTGTTTTATGTAATAAAAAAACTACAATCTCAAGGCAAGTTTCTGTACGGGTTTCTCTTACGGCGTTCTAGTTCGATCAAAAGTTTAGTCAGTGCAAGTCCTGTAGCAAATCCTCCAACATGTGCTGCAAATGCTATTGAGAGCGATACAACAGAGCCAATGAATACGTAGAGTACTTGGATTGCAAGCCAGTAATATCCTCTGATGTCTCCAAGTGCTGCAGATATTCCAAGGATACCTGATATCGCACCTGATGCTCCAATGAGTACAGAATATCCATTTCCAAGTATGTATGTCGCAATGATTCCGTGAAATAGTGCACCGCCAAGTCCTGCCAACAGGTATAGTGCGATAAATTTTGGTCTGCCAATTGATCTCTCAGCAAATCCTCCCATGTATGACAGGGCAAATAGATTGAATGCAATGTGTGCAATGCCTGCATGAATGAACATTGAGGTAAATAATCTCAAAATGCTGTCTGGAATGTATCCTCCCTTGAATAACTCATTTGGAACAAACCCATAGTTGGAAATTATTGAATTCTGTGTATTACTGAATATTCCATACGCAAAAACCAGAATATTCACAACAACTAGGGTTGTGGTAACAGGAGGCAGAGTTCCTAACCTTAGCATCTTGTTTTGAAAACAGGCTTCTGTAATAAAACGATAGGGACACAATTTCTAGCATGTGCACTGATCGCTACGAGCAACATGCGATCATCATGTTTTCTATAAAATGGACCGCCTCCAGATTTGGTTTTAAAAAATTATTGCCGATTCAATTTAATATCTCTGAAAAGTAATGTAGTTTGTGAAGGTTGCAGTAATAGTATTTCCTGGAAGCAATTGCGATCGTGACATGCATCATGTACTGACTGATGTCTTTCACCTCCAGTCACAACTTGTGTGGCATACTGATGAACTGCCAAAAAATATTGATGCAATAGTGTTGCCTGGTGGTTTTTCATATGGGGATAGATTGAGGGCAGGAGTGATTGCAGCTCATAGCCCCGTCATAAAAGATGTAAAAAAAATGGCAGAAAAGGGAATGCCTATTCTTGGCGTGTGTAATGGTTTTCAGATACTAGTCGAGTCTGGTCTTTTGCCAGGGGCATTGCTGAAAAATACATCATTGAATTTTATGTGCAAATGGACTGAGATAGTTGTCAAAAACAACAAGACACCATTTACAAATAAACTCAAAATGGACCAAAGAATCCCAATTGCAATTGCAAATGGTGAGGGAAGATACTATGCAGATGGCAAGACACTTGAATTACTAAAGAAAAATAATCAAATCGTATTTACTTATGCCGAAGAAGTCAACGGTGCATCTCTTGGCATTGCCGGTATAAGCAACAAGCAAGGAAATGTTGTAGGAATGATGCCTCATCCTGAGAGGTCTGCTGAGCAGATAATCAATCCAAATAATTCCAAGCCTGCATCACTAATTTTTGAATCTCTTCTAAATACACTGGGCGTAACAGCATGAGTCTTACTCCTCAGGAGTCTGAATATCTTGAAAAAAAGATAGGACGAAAACCAAATCCACTGGAATTGCAAATTGTTGCAGCAGAATGGTCAGAGCACTGCTCATACAAGTCGTCAAAAAAACATCTCAAGATTTTACCAAAAGAAGGAAAACGTGTGATATCTGGTCCTGGTTATGATTCGGGGGTACTCGATGTTGGAGATGGATATGTTGTAACGGTTCACATTGAAAGCCATAACCATCCGTCTGCAGTGGAACCATATGGTGGTGCAGCAACAGGTGTTGG